>JAHIQI010000008.1 GCA_018902755.1 Pseudomonadota bacterium
GCATGGTGTGGATGGCCTTCCACTTCCGCGAAGGCTGCGCCAACTGGCTAACCAACCCGGTGTACGACCCCGTCTCCCAGACGGCCGAGTACAAGGCCTGCGCGGTGAAGATAGAACCCATCTAGCCGAGCGCTGAAAGCACAAGAAAGGGACGCCCGGAATGGGCGTCCCTTTCTTGTGGAGTTTCGGGCGAGGGCTACTGGTTGAAGTTGATGTCCAGGAACTGGCGCTTGGTGATGCCGCGCAGCTTAATGAGGGAGTCCTCGTCAAAGCCCAGGCAGAGCACGCCCTTGAGTTGGTTGCCATGGCGCATGGGGGCGCAGAGGCCCAGGCCGGGGCCGTACTGGGTGTACACCTCGAAGCTGGCGATCTTGTTTTCCTTATAAACCGGGTTGAGCTTGGTGAACTTGGAGTAGTTCTGGCCTACGAAACCCTGGTAGGTCTTGGCAAGGTCGTCGGGGTCGGGGCTGCGCCAGGCCAGAATGGTGGCGTAGGCGTCCAACACGGCCAGGTCGTGATCCAGGGGTTTGCTCTGTTTAAGGGCTTCGGTGAACTGCCGGTCGATGTTGGCCTGGATTTTGGGGCCCGGGTCGGGCTGGTCCAGCAGTGGCATGAACACCTTGGTTTCTTGCTGAATCAGCCGGAGCATCTCGGTTTTGAATATGGCCTGCTGGGGAGAGAGCTTTTGTTCCGGCTCTTCGGCGCAGCCCGCGGCCAACATGCCGCAAAGCACCAGGCCCAGCAGCACTCCTCCGTGCATCAGCCGATATGCCAGCCTCTTGATTTCAGGCATCAATCTTCCTCCCTCGCCTGGGACGGGGGAATTATAACCCAAACACGGCGCTCAATGTGCAGACCTTCTCTCCCCGGTGGTTGCTTATCTGTGGGCGGTGCAGGTCGGCCAGGGGGCCTTCCAGGGTCTCGTGGTCCAGGATGCCCAACTCGTGCAGGATCTCGGTGACCGCCGGTCCCAGGGCCCTGAGCCCGCCGTCCTCGATGTTGAGCGCCACCCCAAGCCCTTGCTGGGGCAGGGCCAGGGCGTAGGAGCCCTCGGAGCCTGCCTTGGCCAGCACCACCCCAGGCGCGGCCTGCATGACGCGGGTGCAGATGCGCCCGGTGCCCGCGATCATTTCCGGATGCTCCAGGCACGCGGCCACGAGTTCCTTGACCGCCTCGGCCATGTCAGGCTCCAGCCCCGCCTGCTCCGGCGCGGCCAGGCGGGCGTAGGCCCCGGCGATGGCCACCAGGGGCATGCGAAACACCGGGGCCCCGCAGCCGTCCACCCCGATGCCGATCTGCTCCTTGGGGTAGCCCGACATCAGGGCCACGGTGTCCAGGATCAGCTTCTGCACCGGGTGGCGGCCCGACAGATAGTCCTCGGTGGGCCAATCGTAAAAGGCGCAGAGCACCAGCATGGCCGCGTGCTTGCCCGCGCAGGGGTTGTGCAGGGCGGTGGGCTTTTCGCCCGCCTTTTGCATGGCCTTGTAGGTGGCGCGGTGCAGGGGCCAGGCCGCGCCGCAGTCCAAAAGATCGGTGCCGAGCCCGGCCTTGGCCAGGATGCTGGTCACCGCCTCGATCTGGAAGCCCTCGCCGTTCAAGGAGCCGCAGGTGGCGGCCAACTCGGCGGGGCTGAGGCCAAAGCGCTTGGCCGCGCCGCTGGTGATAAGGGGCAGGGCCTGCAAGGGCTTGGCGGCGGAGCGCATGAAGGTGGGCATGGCCGGATGGCCCAGGCCCTTGGTGCGGCGTCCATCCGGGGTGCAGACCGCGATGGCCCCCCGGTGTACGCTTTCGGTCAGACCGCTGCGGCGGAACTCCACCAGGGCCGGGGCGTACTCGCCGGGGCCGGGACCGCCGCCTCGGGCATGCTCATGAGTGTGATCGTGATGATGATGCCCATGGTGCCGTGAAATTGAGAAAGATTCCTGCACGGTTACACCTTTTTTCGTCTACAAGTTGACAGGTACATAGGGCGGCATTACCTTTAAGTCGTTAGAGGGAAGGTGCAATCTAGTAACACCCCTGCATGAAATCCGCCGAAAATGCCGCGGTAAGAACACCCCCTCTCCCCCGGCATGGAAGGCGGAAACCTTTCCTCCCCTCCTCCCAGAGGACCTCAGGGCTTGTGTCCTGGGGTCCTCTTTTTTATACTGCCTTAATATTCTGTTATTTTCCCGCGAGGTCAAGCCATGAGTTCAAAAGTGGTCACCGGCCTGAGCCGCCTGTGCGACGCCCCCCCTTCCAACCTGCGGGGCGCGGCCCTGGGCCTGCTGGCCAACCCGGCGGCGGTGGGCCCGGACCTGACCTCCGCCTGGCGCATGGTGGAGGGGGCCCTGCCCGGCGGGATCAAGGCCCTGTTCGGACCCCAGCACGGATTTTTCGCCGAAAAGCAGGACAACATGGTGGAGTCGGACCACGCGGTGCATCCCCAGCTGGGCGCGCCCATCTACTCCCTGTACGGCGAGACCCGCCGCCCTACCCCGGAGATGCTCTCCGGCCTGGACGCCCTGCTGGTGGACCTGGTGGACGTGGGCTGCCGGGTATACACCTTTTTCTCCACCCTGGTGGCTTGTCTGGAGGAATGCGCCAGCGCCGGGGTGGAGGTGGTGGTGCTGGACCGGCCCAACCCCATCGGCCGCCTGAGCGAGGGGCCGGTGCTGCCCCCGGAGCTGATGAGCTTCGTGGGGGCCCATGCCATCCCCCTGAGCCACGGCCTGACCCTGGGCGAGCTGGCCAGGCTGGTTAAGGCCGAACGCAACCTGGATGTCGTCTTGCGGGTGATCGAGTGCGCGGGCTGGGACGGCGGGGACTTCGCCGGCACCGGCCTGCCCTGGGTGATGCCCTCGCCCAACATGCCCACCCTGGACACGGCCAGGGTCTACCCCGGCCAAGTGCTTCTGGAAGGCGCCACCCTGAGCGAAGGCCGGGGCACCACCCGGCCCTTTGAGATATTCGGCATGCCCGGCCTGGAGCCCCAGGCGGCGCTGGCCGCTTTGGAGCTGGATGCCCTGGAGGGCGCCGTCCTGCGCCCGCTCAATTTTCAGCCTACTTTCCACAAGTTCGCGGGCCAGGTCTGCGGGGGCTTCCAGATTCACGTCACCGACCCCGCCGCCTACCGCCCCCTGCGGGCCACCCTGGCCCTGTTGGGGGCCGTCAACCGGGCCCAGCCCGGCCTGTGGGGCCTGCGCCCGCCGCCCTACGAGTACGAGCACGAGCGCCGTCCCCTGGACCTCTTGTTGGGCGACGCCGAAGCGGTGGATATGCTGGTGGGCGGGGCCAGGGCCGCCGATCTGGAAGCCCGCTGGCAGGGCGATCTGGCCGCCTGGCAACAGCGGCGGGAAGGGGCGCTTCTGTACCCGGCTTGAGTCGCGCCCGCTAAACCGCTATCATTAAAGCAACGGCAAATCTCAGAAAAACCGGGAGAATCAAGTCTTATGCCCTTTTACACCGCCCTGCGAGGCTATACCAACAAACGGTTGGAGGAGATCGCCGAGGCCGATATCCTGATTGGCATCCCCTGCTACAACAACGAGACCACCATCGCCCACGTGGTGCAGATGGTCACCCACGGACTGGCCGACCATTACGGCGACAAGCGGGCGGTGATCCTGGTGGCCGACGGCGGCTCCACCGACGACACCCGCGAGGTGGCCAAGGAGTTCGAGATCAAGCCTTGGCAGGAGAAAATTGTCAGCATTTACCGCGGCCTGCCCGGCAAGGGCAGCGCGCTCCGGGCGGTGTTCGAGGCGGCGGCGCGTCTGAAGGTGACCGCCTGCGCCATGGTGGACAGCGACCTGCGCTCCATCACCGGCGACTGGGTCAAGGCCCTGTTGGACCCGGTGATGACCAAGGGCTATCAGTACGTCTCGCCGGTGTACCTGCGCCACAAGTACGACGGCACCATCACCAACAACATCGTCTACAACCTCACCCGGGCCCTGTACGGCAAGCGGGTGCGCCAGCCCATCGGCGGCGACTTCGCCATCAGCCGGGACCTGGCCAAGTATTACGCCGAGCAGGACGTGTGGGAGAGCGAGGTGGCTCGCTTCGGCATCGACATCTGGATGACCACCAACGCCATCACCCAGGGCTTCAAGGTGTGCCAGGCCAACCTGGGGCTCAAGGTGCACGACGCCAAGGACCCGGCCTCCCACCTGGGACCCATGTTCCGCCAGGTCATCTGGACCCTGTTCAACCTCATGGAGCGTTACGAGGGGGTGTGGAAGACCGTGGAGGGCTCGGAGCCGGTGGAGACCTTCGGCAACGGAGGCCAGGGTGAGCCCGAGCCGGTCAAGGTGAACCTGGATGCCATGATCGAAAACTTCCAGAGCGGCTACAAAAACTTCAGCGCCCTTTGGAAGGAGATCTTCTGCGGCGACTGCTTCAAGGCCATCAAGGCCGCCTCCACCATGGACGCAAACAACTTCAACCTTCCCACCGCGGCCTGGGTTCAGATACTCTATGAACTGGCCGCCACCTACCACGCCTGGGATCAGCACCGCATGCGGCTGTTGGATTTGGTCACCCCGCTGTATTACGCCCGAGTGGCCAGCTTCGTGCGCCAGAGCTGGGACATGAGCTCCGCCGAAGCCGAGGAGTTGGTGGAAGAGCAGGCCCAAGAGTTCGAGGATCACAAGGATTACCTGATCAAGGTTTGGGGTCAGGGGCCCGCCAAGGCCTGCCTCACCTAGAGGGGTGATCCTGGAGGGAGACGCGGATGTTTGCTAGGGCGACCAGC
This sequence comes from Pseudomonadota bacterium, assembly GCA_018902755.1. Classification (GTDB taxonomy): domain Bacteria; phylum Desulfobacterota; class Desulfarculia; order Desulfarculales; family Desulfarculaceae; genus Desulfoferula. Next base: position 4,736 of record JAHIQI010000008.1, read on the forward strand.
CAGGCGGCCAAGGACTCCCTGCCGCCGGGCAGCTTAGTGCATGTGGGCGAGGAAGTTTCCGGCCCTATCCGCATCACCGTGTTGGAATACGACGCCCAGGGAGTGCACACCCTGGAGGAGCCGGACCCCGGCGAGATCAAACGGCTGCAAGACGAACCCCAGGTGGTCTGGTTCCGGGTGGAAGGGGTGCACCAGGTGGAGGTGGTGGCCCGCCTGGGCGAGATATTCGGCCTGCACCCCCTGGTGCAGGAAGACATCGTCAACACTCACCAGCGCCCCAAGCTGGAAGAGTACGACCACTATTTGTACATGGTTCTCAAGGACCTCAGTTTCGATGCGGAGACCCAGGAGGTGGTGTCCCGCCAGGTGAGCGTCATCCTGGGCCGGGGCTGGGTGCTCTCCTTCACCGAGGGCGGGCGCGATCCCTTCACCGCCGTGGCCGGGCGCATCAACGGGGGCCGGGGGCGCATCCGCCATCTGGGGGCCGACTACCTGGCCTATGCCTTGTTGGATTCGGTGGTGGACCACTACTTCGGGGTCTTGGAGGGGCTGGCCGAAAGCACCCAGGAGCTGGAGAACGAACTGGACACCGCCGCCGACCAGAGGGTGCTGCAAACCCTGCACCGGCTCAAGCGCCAGGGCCTGCGCCTGCGCAAGGCGGTGTGGCCGCTCCGGGAAGTGGCCGGCTGGCTGGAGCGGGGCGAGCACGAATTCATCGACCACAACGTGCGCCCCTATCTGCGCGACGTGTACGACCACACCGTGCAGGTAATCGACGCCACCGAGTCCTTGCGCGACAGCCTGGCCAGCCTCATGGACCTGTACCTGAGCGTGGTGAGCAACCGCATGAACCAGATCATGAAGGTGCTGACCATCATCGCCACCCTGTTCATACCCCTGACCTTCGTCGCCGGACTCTACGGCATGAACTTCAAGTACATGCCTGAACTTGAATGGAAGTGGGGCTACTTCACGGTGTTGGGGGTGATGGGCCTGGTGACCATCGGCATGCTCTACTATTTCTGGCGCAAGGGCTGGATGAGGCCCGGTAACTAATGTCGGTAACTACACGTTTATACTAAAATTTAATTTGTTCTCGTTTGGTTCAAGTAATCCATTTTCAACTTTTGCTATGCCAGGAGGCAGTATCACTGCCATCTGCGTATCCTCATCAAATTCAATCATACGGGACTTGTGGAGCCGCATGATGACATCTCGTTTGTAGTAGGAAAAATTAGAGTATTCAGTCCAGGCAAATAAGTCTTCAACCGGTACTGCTGTATTTGGGTTTGAGTAAAGTAGCAACAATGTCTGCTGGGCGTAGCTCAACCCAGGAACTAAGACCCTTTTTTTACCAAAAACTTCCCATACCTGCGGTAGCTTACGCTCTGAAATAGAATCACAGATTGCCTGCGCTTCCTCTAGTGATATCGTATATTTCAGCCTAATTAGTTCGCAGATACACCAATCTGCAATACGTACAGCAGTTGCGGCGTCAATTTCGTTAGCATTTACATCTCCTCCCTCATGGCCGATACCCCGTTTGTTTCGCAGGGTATATAAAAAATTTAATGCCCGAGGGATTAATATACGTACACTCTCATGCCCAGCCGCCTTAGGAGTCCTTTCAAGTCGATCGCATTCATCTTTAAAATTGTTAATTTTTGTCCCAAACGGAATGTAGTTTCCAGTCAACTCATTTTGTAACCATCGCAACAAGGTTTCGCAAAAACGTCCCGCTCTGAGTCCGCAAGCGTCAAAATCACCTTTCATGAAAGAGATTTTTAAGCCATTGTAGGCTTTAATTAATCGGTTATGAAATGGAGGGAAAACGCCAGCCAGTGCCGCTTCCAAGGACAACTCAGGCTTTGCTGTACTCATACTGTCCGCCCGCGTTTCTATCTCGTTTTAGGGTGCTATTTCTGACGCACCGCAGCAAAGCTGGAGAGAGGACCTGTACCGAATAGGAGTAGCCACGCCGTTGTTGTAGTTCGGTGCTAACTTCAAATATCATTTTGGGCGAGTCAAAAAAGCCACTTGCGGTCAAATTATCTATAGCCTCCTTAGGACCCGGACGCCCCGGGGAAGGCTTCTTAGAACCAACTCCTTCCTTTTTTGCTTTTTTAGCAGTACCTTTATTATTCTTACTGGTCTTAGCTTTTTTTATGGCCTTTGGTCTACTGACCGTTTGCCCTTCGTTGTTTTGGCCTAGGTTTTCTAAGTAAGCCTCACCAGGTGCCATGATGTGAAAGATATCTTTTCCATTGATATTCTTTCGGTTAACTTTGTCTGCAGCTCTGGCAAGAGCCTTTTGTATTGTATTTTCCTTTGAAGGTATCCGAAATTTATTTACTAAAATATTGGTAATTTCTTTTGCTGTTAGCCCGTCTGTCTCGTGATCGACACGAGCTAGTTGTAATACCTTTAAAGATTTATCTATGGCCTTGGGCATTTTTTGTATTTCTGGATATTTGGTGCTGTCAATATCATTGAGTATTGACAAAGTGCCATCCAAATTAGCTGGATTGTGAGAAAATCCTCTCTTGGGTTTGGTCGCCTCCCGCTTTTTTTCTGGTGCTTCAATTTTGCTACCGAGAGATTTGCCGAGTAGCTCATCCATAACCCTGTGGAACGCGGCTTCCTGAAGATTTTCGGGGACGGTTTTGGCTATTTCAGCCGCTTCAGCTATGATAACTTTCAAATTTTTCTTTCTCATGGTTTCAGCTACTCCAGTGCATTAGCCAGGAAACGGGACGGATAACTCCTTATTTCTGCTTGAATATTGATTCTGCAGGGATGGAATAATTGGCGAGCAGTCGATGTATGATTTAATTTGCCATACAAAAGAATTTTTGGCAAGGAGGTGGCTGGCTTTCGCTATTATTATAAAAAAGAGACTAATATTGTTGACTTGGCCGGGATGGGTACAAAAAAGGGTGGAGCACAGGCCCCACCCCATTAAAGCAATTACCATAACCTAGATGATCTCGCAGGCCCCGCCCCCGCAGGCGATGGTCTCCTCCACCTTGGTGTTGTCGCACTCCTCGATAAGCTCGGTGTAATCCACGTTTACGTATTCCCGCTGCAAATCTTCCCAATGCTTGCAGTTGTGCACCCGCTTGAGGCAGCGGGTCATGCGCAGCAGGTCGCCGTCAAAGTAGTTGCGGGCGAACTTTTTGGCCCGGCGCACCCAGTCCTTGCGGGCGAAGATCACCTGCTCGATGGCCTCCATGGCCCGCCGCGGCAACTCCGGCTTGAGCAGGGCGTCCAGGTCGTGGCCCCGGCCCAGGGCGGCGTCGCAGGCCTCCCACAGGTTGTCGTCAAAGGCATGCAGCCCGTCCACGATGAGCCCCGAGGACATGATGGCTCCCACCCCGTAGTGCGCCACAACCTCCTCGGCGGTGTATACCTCGCAGAAGGGGGCCTGGGGGTAGTCCAGGTCCCCGCCGTGGGGCAACAGGGAGACCCCGGAGAAGTAGTGGCGGTTTTCATAGATGAAATCCGCCACCTCGTCCCACTGGCCCTCGGGCACGGTGATGGTGTTGGACACGTTGTGGCTCAAAAAGGGCTGGATGCAGCGCTCTGGCCGCCAGCCCGCGTCGATCCAGTTCGCCTTGGTGAGCTTCACATACTCCAACAGTTCCACCGGGCTCAGCTCCTTGCGGATCTTGGCGTGGCCGTTGGCCTCGATGCAAAAGGTGATGACCACGCTGTTGCCGTTGGGGTCCCAGACGCTCTCCTCCACGGCCAGGGGGTTCTTCTGGCTGAAGAAATCCACGATGGCCTCGCCGTGGTTGGCCTGGGCCCGGCGGAAATAGCGCCGGGCGTGGTGGGGGTGGATGCCCGAGCTGGTGCCCAGGATGCAGCTGGTGCTGCCGGCGGGCTTGATGCAGGTGGCTCTGGCGGCCGGGGCCAGGCCGATGCGCTCGGCCACTTGCTCGTTGACCTCCACGATCAGCCGGGCCATGCGCCGCTGGATGCCGGGGTCGAAGGCCACCTCCGGGTTTTCCATCATGCCGGTCATGGATACGCCCAACAGGGCCTCGCGCCGGGCGATCTTTTCGCTCACCTCGCCCAGGTAGTCGAAGCTGGTGTAGTCGGCCTGCAGGGTGCCCAGGATGGCCGCGGCCCGGGCCGCCTCGGCGAACTTCTCCTCGCTGTCCACCCGGCCCATGTTGATCTCGCACAGGTTGCAGAAGGCCCAGCCGGAAACGCCGTCGAGCTGGGGAAACAGGCCGATCTCCACGCAGGGATTGTAGGTGATGTCGCGGTGGTCGGCCCACACGAAGCCCGGCTCGCCGAACTCCTTGACCGCCTGCATCAGCGCCATGAACTGATCGTGGCCGGTTTCGTCGCGCAGCAGCAGGGCCGAGTTGTTGGAGCGGGCCCGCTGGGGGTTTTCCACGAACCAGTTGCCGGTCTTGGCGGCGGCCATCTCCTGGTCGTCGGGCGAGAACAGGCAAATGGTGGCGCTGCGCCGCACTCCGCCGGAGAGCACCGCGTCCGAGGCGTGCATGAGCAGGTCGTAGGCGTGGATGGGCCGCAGGCGGCGGTGCCCCTGGGACAGGATGCGGTCCAGGAGCTTGCGGATCAGCTCCAGGCTGCGCTTGAGGGGCTCGGGGCCGGGAGCCTTGCCCGCCCCGCCGGTGATGGAGGCGCCTTTGGGGCGTATCTCGGAGTAGTCGAACTCCACGGTGACCCCATGGTACTCGGGGTAGGGCTGCTCGCTGGCGAGGTATGAGGAGAGCAGGGCCCCCAGGGCGTCGGCCCAGCCCTCGATGGTGTCGGGAATGGTGTAGGTCACCGCCTCGCCGCTGGGCGGGGCGATCTCGGGCAGCTTGGCGATGTGGTGCCACTGCACCGAGAAGCCCACCCCGCAGCCGCACAACAGGAGCCACAGGGCCTCCTGGAAAAAGCGCGGCCGGTCGCAATAGGAGGTGGTGCAGTTGTACATGCGGGCGTTTTTGTTGATGATCGGCTCGCCGCCGAATTGCAGGGCCCGTTGGCTGCCCAGCACCAGGCGCTTTTGCATGGCCTGGCCCACCTCGCGCAAAAGGTCCTCTATGACCAAGCCCTTGCGCCCGAAATTGCGCCGGTGCATCTCCAGCACCCGCTCCACGGCCTCGTCAAAGGTCTCTCTGCGTTTCAGGGCGGGATTGTAGCGGCTGTACTTGCTGGCGAACACGTACTCTTGCAGGTTCCAAATGCTCATTAGGCCTCTCGTATAATCAACATGTAGGATAATGTCTTTACGTTAATACTACATATTGTGCCATCAAGCCAACTAAAAAATCGATAATAATAATTAATAGCAACTACTTTTGGTTATTTTTTAGCTTTTTGGTTTTCTGGGAGGGGAACCGGGCGCACTGCATATAAAAGGGCGGGGATGGACCCCGCCCCGGCGTTGCTCTACTTGGGATTTCTAGCGCAGGAAGTCGTTGGTTTCCCGCTCCTGCTTCACCGTACTCTTGGGGGCGGGGCCGTAGTGGTGGCCTGGCCACACGATGGTGTCGTCGGGCAGGGTGAGGATGCGGCTCTTGATGGAGTCCAGCATCTTGGGCCAGGAGCCTCCCGGCAGATCGGTGCGGCCCACGCCGCCCACGAACAGGGTGTCGCCGGTGAACACGTGGCCGGGGGTGTACAGGCAGATGCAGCCCGCGCTGTGGCCGGGGGTGGAGAGGACCTTGAGCTTCACCTCCTCGCCCGCGGTAATGGTATCGCCGTCGGTCACGGTCTGGTCGGCCGGGGGCAGCTCGTTGCATCCCAGCATGCGGGCGAAGTCCAGGGAGTGGGGGCTGGTCATAGCCGCCTCGTCATCCTCGTGGATGATGATCGGCGCGCCGGTGAGCTTTTTGAGCTTGGCGTTGCCGCAGGTGTGGTCCGGGTGGGCATGGGTGTTGACGATCTTGACGATCTTCAGGCCGTTTTCCTGGGCCTTGGCCACGATGGCCTCTTCGTTGCCCGCCGGGTCGATGACCACCGCTTCCCCGGTCTTTTCGCAGCCCACCAGGTAAGCGAAAACCTGCATCTGGCCCACCAGCACTTGAATGACCTTCATGTTATCTCCCCCGATTCCATCGCGAAAAATTTAGATGATTCCCCAGAAGCTAACAGCTTCCTATCGGCCTGTCCAGCCTGTGTGCCTGGCGCAGCCGACGCTATTTGCCCGTGGCGTAGGAGTGCAGGCCCGAGAGCAACAGGTTCACCCCGAAGTAGGTGAACAGCACGCAGGCGAAGCCCACCAGGGAGAACACGGCCATGCGCTTGCCCTGCCAGCCGCGCATGAAGCGGCTGTGCAACAGCGAGGCGTAGACCAGCCAGGTGATCAGCGACCAGGTCTCCTTGGGGTCCCAGGACCAGTAGGTGCCCCAGGCGCTGTTGGCCCAGATGCTGCCGGTCACGATGCCCGCGGTCAGGAGAATGAAGCCCACCACCACGGTCTGGTAGATGAGATTGTCCAACACCAGGGCCCGGGGCGAGGCGGGGTCCTTGGCCTGGCCGGTGGCCAAATACATAGCCCCCAGGGCGGCCGACACCGCGAATCCGGCATAGCCCAAGAAGCAGGTGATGACGTGGGCGATGAGCCAGTTGCTCTTGAGCGCCGGAAGCAGCGGCTTAATGGCCGGGTCCAGGGTCAGGGCGTAGAGCATGGACAAGAAGGCCAGGGGCACCGCGAAGGACCCGATGGTGCGCATCCAGGTGGCCAGCTCGATGATCAGGTAGATCACGGCGATGGTCCAGGCGAAGAACACCAGGGACTCGAACAGGTTGGAAAAGGGCGCGTGGCCTATGCCCATCTGGTGGCTGGCCACCCAGCGCAGGACGATGGCCAGGGTCAGGGCGGCCAAGGCGGCCCAGGTGACCCCGCTGGCCGCCCAGCCGAAGACCTTGGACTTGAAGGCCCAGTGGCACAGGTACAGAACCGAAGCGGCCAAAAAGGTGAAGGTGACCGCCACCAGGATTTGATTACTAAAGGCTTCCATGGATCACTCCGCCTTTTTGGGTCCGCCGCCCAGTTCGTGGCTCAGGCGGCTGATGAGCCTGGCCAGGCCCTGACGGTTCTTGTTGGTGGCTCCGGCTATCTCCAGCTTGGTGCGGCCCTGGCCGGCTGCGCCCAGGCGCAGCCACACCTTGCGGTGGCTGAAGTAGAAGGCGATGAAAAAGCCGATGACCATGAGGGTGCAGCCCACCCAGATGAACCACACGCCGGGGTCGTATTTCACCTGCAAGCCGCTGTAGGACTCGGTCTGAACCTTTACGATTTCGAACTTCAGGGGGCCGGACTGGGGCATCTTCACCCCCGGCCGGAAGGCGGTGTAGGCCTGGGGCTCCCCCTTGGCCTCCTGGTAGAGGATGCGGGCCACCGGGCCGTCGTACATGGCCCCCATCTGCACCCGCTCCCGCCAGCCCTGGATGGCCGCCTTGGCCCCGCCGGGCAGCTCGTTTATCTTGCGGGCCTCCAGGGTCAGGCGCTGTTTGGCGCCGTCCGGGCGGATCAGATCCACCTCCATGGCCTTGAGGTCGTTGCCGTAGGAGGATTGGTAGAAGTCGATGCCCTTGTACTCGGCCGGGTCGTTGACGATCAGGGTGGACTTTTGCACCGGCTTGCCGCCGTCGATGAAGGTCACATCGCTGCGGTACTCGCTGGGCATGCCGTTGGGGTAGAAGGAGACGTTGAACTTGTCCAGGCGCAGGGAGAAGCCCAGGGGCTTGGCCTGGCCGTTGTCCAGGATGATGTGGTCCACGGTGCTGCCCACCGGGATGTTCACGTGGCCCCCGTATCCCCAGAAGTTGCCCACCAGGGCCCCGGCCATGATCACCAAGACGCTGGTGTGCACCACGTAGACCCCGAAGCGCGACCAGCCGCCCCTCTGGGCGAAGAGCACGGTGCGCCCCTGGTCCTGGGCCTGGGCGCTGGACCCCACCAGGCGCTCCAGCACCTGCCGGGCCTTGTCCAGGTTGGAGGCGGGCTCGCCGGGCAGGGTGAAGCTTTCCTTGGGCTTGCGCATGGAGCCGGCTTCATCCACCGGGTCCTTGCCGAATATGCGCATGGTCAGCGACAGGCGGTTGATGGAGCAGATGACCAGGTTGGCCGCCAGCAGTGCCATGATCAGCACGAACCAGGGGGCATGGTAAAGGTCGTTGAGCCCTATGGCCGAGATGAAGCGCCAACCGGCCTCGCCGTAGGCCCGCACATAGGCGGCGGCCCCTTCCTTTTGGGGGATCAGGGTGCCGGCGATGGACAGCACCGCCAAAAGAAGCAGCAGAAAAAAGGACAGCTTCACCGAGGCGAAAAAGTCCCAGATTCTTTCAGCGATGGGTTTGCGTGCTTGGTCCTGACTCACACGGCCTCCTTGGCGAGGTTGCCGAAAAAACTGAAAAGTAAAGCTACCAGAGGGCTAGGATAGGGGCAACCGCCGCCCGGGAGCGGGGCGCGTCCGGCTTGGCCTGTGGGGGATGGCTGGGCATAGGTCAACGGGCGGCCCGGGGGCTAGTCCCTGGCGGGGGGAACCAGGCCGTTGAGGCTCACCGCGCCGCGTCCCAAGAGGTCGTGCAAATGCACCAGGCCCAGCACCTTGCCGCTGGGGTCCACCACCGGCAGGGCGGTGATCTGCTTGGACTCCATGGTGTGCAGGGCCTCGGCGGCCAGGCTGTCCGGGTCCGCGGTCAGGGGCGAGGCGATCATGAAGCGGCTCACCGGGGCGCTGTCCAGGCTCTGCCCGGCCACCACCGCCCGGCGCACGTCGCCGTCGGTGAAGATGCCCTTGAGCATCCCCCGGCTGGTGATGAGCACCGTGCCCAGGTCGCCCTCGTCCATCACCTTCACCGCCTGGGATATGGGGGTGGAGGGGCGCACGGCGGGGACCGCCTTGCCCTTGGTCATAACTTCGCGGACCTTGAGGGCCAGGCGCTGGCCCAGGCTGCCGCCCGGATGATGGCGGCGGAAGTCCTCGGCCTTGAAACGGTGCTTTTCAATCAGCACCACGGCCAGGGCGTCGCCCATGGCCAGGGCCGCCGTGGTGGAGGTGGTGGGGGCCAAGCCCAGGGGGCAGGCTTCGCGCTCCACCCCGCAGTCGATGACCAGATCCGCCACCTGGGCCAGGGGCGAGTCCAGGCCGCCGGTCATGGCCACCACCTTGGCCCCGTGGGCCTTGAGCTGGGGCACCACGTTGACCAACTCCTCGCTGCGCCCGCTGTGGCTCAGCGCCAAGACCACGTCGCCGGGGCTGACCATGCCCAAATCGCCGTGCAGGGCCTCCACGGGGTGCAAGAAGATGGAGGTGGTGCCGGTGCTGCTCAGGGTGGCGGTAATCTTGCGGGCCACGATGCCGCTCTTGCCGATGCCGGTGGTGATCACCTTGCCCGGCGAGGCCAGGATCATCTCCACGGTCTGCTCGAAGCTGGCGCCGAGACGTTTTTTGAGCTGCATGATGCCCTGAGCCTCTATGCTCAGCACCTCGCGCGCTATTTTGAGAATTTCAGACAAAGTCGCTAAGTCTCCAGGCAGAACTTGCCGGCCGACTCGTCCACGGCCACCGGGTACTCGCCGTCAAAGCAGGCCAGGCAGAAGCCCTCGCGGCTGGCCGAGGTGGATTCCAGCAGGCCCTCGATGGACAGATAGCCCAGGGAGTCCAGGCCCAGCATGTTCCTGATGTCTTCCACCCGGTGGTTGCAGGCGATCAGCTCGCCCTTGGTGGAAAAGTCGATGCCGTAGTGGCAGGGGAAGCGGTGGGGCGGGCAGGACACCACCATGTGCACCTCCGAGGCGCCCACGTTGCGGATGTTCTGCACCCTGGCCATGGTGGTGGTGCCCCGGATTATGGAGTCCTCCACGATGACCACCTTCTTGCCCTTGATAAGCTCGCGCACCGGGTTTAGCTTCACCCTCACCCCGAAGTCGCGCATGTCCTGGCTGGGCTGGATGAAGGTGCGTCCCACGTAGTGGTTGCGGATCATGCCCATCTCAAAGGGCAGGCCCGCGGCGCAGGCATAGCCCAGGGCGGCGTAGTTGCCACTGTCGGGGAAGGGCATCACCAAATCGGCGTCGGCGTGGGGGAACTCCTCGGCCAGCTGGGCCCCCTGGCGGCGGCGCACCGAGTACACCGTCTGGCCGAAGATGTAGCTGTCGGGCCGGGCGAAGTAGATGAACTCGAAGATGCAGTGGGCGTGGCGCTGGCGGGTAAAGGGCTTGATGCTGCGCAGGCCGTTCTTGTCGATGAACACCACCTCGCCGGGCTCCACCTCGCGGATGAAGCGGGCGTCGATGAGGTCCAGGGCGCAGGTTTCGCTGGCCACCACGTAGGCATCGCCCAGCGCTCCCAGGCACAGGGGGCGGAAGCCCTGGGGGTCGCGGGCGGCCACCAGGGTGTCCTCGGTCATGAACAAAAAGCTGTAGGCCCCTTCAAGCTGTCCCAGGGCGGCGATGAGCCCTTCTTCGAAGCCCATGTGGATGTTGCGGGCCAGAAGGTGCATCACCACCTCGGAGTCCATGGAGGTCTGGAAGATGCTGCCTTCTTTTTCCAGGTGGCGCCGCAGCTCGTGGGCGTTGACCAGGTTGCCGTTGTGGCCCACGCACAGGCCGTGGCCCGCGTAGTTGATGATAAAGGGTTGGGCGTTGCCCAGCACCGAGGAGCCGGTGGTGGAATAGCGCACATGGCCGTTGGCGATGTGGCCCTTGAGGCCCTTGAGGTCGCGCTCGCTGAAGATGTCGGGCACCAGGCCCATGGCCCGCTTCTGGTGCAGATGCTTGCCGTCGCTGGTGACGATGCCGGCCGACTCCTGGCCACGGTGCTGCAGGGCGTAAAGGCCGTAGTAGGTCAGACGGGCGGCCTCGGGGTGGCCATATACCCCGAAGACGCCACAATATTCTTTGGGCCCCTGGCTGCGCGCGCGCCACATGGCGGCCATCTTATCACAAGCGGGTAACATTGGTCCCCAGCCCCGTCGCCTAACCGGCGGCGTAGTAATCCTGCAATGGGGTTACGGTAAGGGTGTCGTTTTTAAGTAGGGCCTCCACCGCGTCCGCGGTGGCCCTGGCCGCGGCCAGGGTGGTGCAATAGGCCAGGCCCCGCTCCAGGGCGGTGCGCCGGATCAGATAGGCGTCGCTGGCCGGGCCCTTGCCCTCGGTGGTGTTTATCACCAGATCGATCTCGCCGTTGACCATGGCGTCCACCACGTGGGGCCGGCTTTCGGAAACCTTGAACACGTGGCGGCACTCGATGCCTTGCTTGCTCAAAAAGGCGTGGGTGCCAGTGGTGGCCAGCAGGTCGAAGCCCAGGCGGTGCAGCTTGGCGGCGATGGGCGCCACCGCCGGTTTGTCCGCGTCCTTTACGCTGATGAACACCTTGCCCTTGGTGGGCAGAATCTGGCTGGCCCCGAGCTGGCTCTTGGCGAAGGCCAGGCCCAGGTCGCGGTCGATGCCCATCACCTCGCCGGTGGAGCGCATCTCCGGCCCCAGCCAGGGGTCCACGCCAGGGAAGCGCACGAAGGGGAACACCGCCTCCTTGACCGAGTAGTGCTTGGGCACCACCTCCTCGGTGATGCCTTGCTGGGCCAGGGTCTGGCCCATCATCACCTTGGTGGCCACCTTGGCCCAAGGGATGCCAGTGGCCTTGGAGACAAAGGGTACGGTGCGGCTGGCCCGGGGGTTCACCTCCAACAGGTAGAGCAACCCGTCCTTTACCGCGTACTGTATGTTCATGAGACCCAGCACCCCCAGCTCCCGGGCCAGGGCGTAGGTAGCCTCTTTGATCTCCTTGATCATGGCCGGGGTGAGGTTGTGCGGCGGCAAGACGCAGGCGCTGTCGCCGGAGTGCACGCCCGCCTGCTCTATGTGCTCCATGACGCCCGCCACCACGCAGCCGCCTTCCTGGTCGGCCACCGCGTCCACGTCCACCTCCACCGCGTCCTCCAGGAACTTGTCCACCAGGATGGGGTGGTCCGGCGAGGCCTCCACGGCGGTGGTCATGTAGCGGGTCAGGGACTGCTGATCGTAGACGATCTCCATGGCCCGGCCGCCCAGCACGTAGGAGGGGCGCACCACCACGGGGTAGCCGATGCGCTCGGCCACGGCCAGGGCCCCTTCCACGCTGGTGGCGGTGCCGTTCTCCGGCTGCCTCAGGTTCAGCAGCTTGAGCAGCTCCACGAAACGGTCGCGGTCCTCGGCTCGATCGATGGCGTCGGGCGAGGTGCCCAGGATGGGGGCCCCGGCCCTCTCGAGGGGCACCGCCAGGTTCAGCGGGGTCTGGCCGCCGAACTGCACGATGATGCCCTCGGGCTTCTCCGAGTCGATGATGTTGAGCACGTCTTCCTTGGTCAGGGGCTCGAAGTAGAGCTTGTCGCTGGTGTCGTAGTCGGTGGAGACCGTCTCGGGGTTGGAGTTGACCATGATGGACTCGATGCCCATCTCCCTGAGCGCCATGGAGGCGTGCACGCAGCAATAGTCGAACTCGATGCCCTGGCCGATGCGGTTGGGCCCGCCGCCCAGGATCATCACCTTGCGCTTGTCGCCCGCCCGGCACTCGTCCTCGGTCTCGTAGGTGCTGTAGAAATAGGGGGTGTAGGCCTCGAACTCGGCCGCGCAGGTGTCCACCAGCTTGTAGGTGTGGCGCACCCCCAGCTCCAGACGCCGGGCGCGCACCGAATCCTCGTCCGAGGAAACCGCGTGGGCGATCTGGCGGTCGCTGAAGCCCATCTGCTTGGCCCGGCGCATGAGCCCCGCGTCCATTTCCTTGAGCGAATTCTTGAGCTTGCCCCAGGGACGGTGGCTTTCCAGCTCGCCCTGGAACTCCACGATCTGCTTGATGTTGTGCAAAAACCAGGGGTCGATGGCGGTGAGCTTGTACAGCTCGTCCACGCCCATGCCCTGCTTGAGGGCCTGGGCCACCCAGAAGATGCGCAGGCTGCTGGGCTTGGCCACCAGCTGGCGCAGCTTGTCCGGGGCCATCTCGGGGCGCTCGGGAGAGGGGTCCTTGCCGTCGCCCAACAGGCCCGCCCGGCCGATCTCCAGGCCGCGCAGGCCCTTTTGCAGCGCCTCCTTGAAGGTGCGCCCGATGGCCATGGTTTCGCCCACGCTCTTCATGGCCGTGCTCAGCACGTCCTCGGCGCCGGGGAACTTCTCGAAAGCCCAGCGGGGAGCCTTTACCACGCAGTAGTCGATGGTGGGCTCGAAGGAGGCCATGGTCTCCTTGGTGATGTCGTTGGGCAGCTCGTCCAGGGTGTAGCCGATGGCCAGCTTGGCGGCCATCTTGGCGATGGGGAAGCCGGTGGCCTTGCTGGCCAGGGCGCTTGAGCGGCTCACCCGGGGGTTCATCTCGATCACCACCATCTCGCCGTCGGCCGGGTTGATGGCGAACTGCACGTTGGAGCCGCCGGTCTCCACCCCGATCTCGCGCATGATGGCGATGGAGGCGTCGCGCATCTCCTGGTATTCCCGGTCGGTGAGGGTCTGGGCCGGGGCCACGGTGATGGAGTCGCCGGTGTGCACCCCCATGGGGTCCAGGTTCTCGATGGAGCAGATGATGACCACGTTGTCCTTGCGGTCGCGCATCACCTCCAGCTCGAATTCCTTCCAGCCCAGCACCGACTCCTCGATCATCACCTCATGGGTCAGGCTGGCCGACAGGCCGTGGGCCGCGATGCGCTCCAGGTCCTCGCGGTTGTAGGCCACGCCGCCGCCGGTGCCGCCCAGGGTGAAGGCGGGGCGCACCACCACCGGGTAGCCGATGCGCTCGGCCGCGGTCAAGACCGAGGGCAGGTTACGGCAGATGTCGCTCTCGGGCACCCGCAGGCCGATGTTGTTCATGGCCTCGCGGAACAGCTCGCGGCTTTCGGCCTTTTTGATCACCTCCGGGGTGGCGGCGATCATCTCGATACCCAGGCGCTCCAGGATGCCGGTCTCGGCCACCATCAGGGCGGTGTTGAGCGCGGTCTGGCCGCCCAGGGTGGGCAGGATGGCGTCGGGCCGCTCGGCCTTGAGCACCTCGATGACCACCTCGGGGGTGATGGGCTCCACGTAGGTGCGGTCGGCCATCTCCGGGTCGGTCATGATGGTGGCCGGGTTGGAGTTGACCAGCACCACTTCCAGGCCTTCTTCCCGAAGGGCCTTCACCGCCTGGGTTCCCGAGTAATCGAACTCGCAGGCCTGGGAGATAATGATCGGCCCGGAGCCGATGATCATGATTTTCTTTAGGTCCGTGCGTTTGGGCATGGGTGTCGGCTATCTTTTCTCAGCGAGTTTCCCGCGATATTCTTTGCGGCAAGCGGCGGGCTTTTTCGCCAACTTCCCGTTTTCCATATCCGTATTAGTTTACCCTTGGGCGGTGCTTTTTCCCGCCCCAATTCCTACTAACCTTGCGGCTTAGGCCTCCCGGCCTAGCGCTGGGGCCGGTAGCCCTCCACCAGCATGGCCTTGAGCATCTCCAGGGGGCTGGCCAGCCCGTTGCTCTGCGCCGCCGCCTTCAGGGTCTGGTCCGCCTTCATGGTCAGCCCCGCCGCCTTGAGGCGGGCGGCCACCGTTGCCGGGGCCTGCCCGGCGGCTTGGGCCACCTCGGCCAGGGTCTTGTTGCCGATGCCCGTGCCCGCGAAACGCTCCTCCACCTCCTGGGTGGTGTAGGCGTGCCCGGCCGGGGCCGCGGCTTCCACCGCCTTTTCCAGGGGCTTGATCAGAGCGTAGAGGGCCATGGGCGCGGTCCGGTTGAGCCGGGCGATGTCAATGACCCTGGCCTGGGGCGACACGCCCTGCCAGCCTTTTTGCTTGAGCAGGGCCATCGCCGGGGCAGCCGGGATGCCCACCTTCTTGCAGAATACCTGAAGCGTCAACTCCTCGGCGTGGCCGAAGGGTGGCTCGTGGGCCGGGGTGCTCACCCAATAGTTCTTGAGATAGGTGTTCAGGTCCACCAGCCAGCTCAGGGGCGGGAAGGGCCGGATGCCCGCCGCCACCACCAGCACCAGGGCGGCCAGGGCGATCCACAGCTCGCGCTTGTGGCCCTTCATCTGGGCGGCCTTGCCCTTGAGGTAGCTGATGAAGGGCTTCCAGTTGAAGTAGAGGTGGAAGTCCATGGCCACCAGGAACAGGATGGAGCTGATTATGTGGATGTTGCCCCACTGAGTCTTGGTGAGGCCCCAGAAGTACCAGTCGTTCCAATAGGCTATGCGCCCCTGCGGCATGAGGTAGGCCACCAGGCCGCTGATACCCATGACCACCAGGCCCGCCGCGCCGAGCAGGGAGGTCAGACCCCGGTGGCTGAAGCTGGCTTTTGCGGTGCTCATATGGCTTCCCGGTTCCCTGAAAGCTTTGCTCTAAGCCAGGGGCTGCTTGCTCTGCATCATGTCCTGGAAACGGTCGAACAGATAGTCCGCGTCATGGGGCCCCGGCGCGGCCTCGGGGTGATATTGCACACAAAACACCGGCACCTGGCGATGGCTCAGCCCCTCCAGGGTGCGGTCGTTGAGGTTCAGGTGGGTCATCACCACCTCGGGGTCGTCGATGGTGTCCGAGTCCACGCAGAACCCGTGGTTTTGGCTGGTGATCTCCACCTTGCTGGTTTTGAGGTCCATGACCGGCTGGTTGGCGCCCCGGTGGCCGAACTTCAGCTTGTAGGTCTTGCCGCCCAGGGCCTGGCCGATCATCTGGTGGCCCAGGCAGATGCCGAAGATGGGCGAGCGGCCCATGAGGTTCTTCACCGTGTTCACCACGTAGGTCACCGCCGCCGGGTCGCCGGGGCCGTTGCTCAAAAACACGCCGTCGGGACCCAGCTTCAGGATGGTCTCGGCCGAGGTAGAGGCGGGCACCACGATAAGCTTGTTGCCCCGTTTCGCCAGCCGCCGCAGGATGTTGAACTTGATGCCGCAGTCCAGGCAGACCACCTTGAATTCACCCTCGCCGCCGTCCCACATCTCCTCGGGGTCGAAATCCCCGCTCAGGTCCAGCTCCGGTCCGGGCGCTCCGTCCAGCCAGCGGTAGGGCTGGGAGCAGGTCACTTCCTTGACTAGGTCGATGCCCACCAGGCCGGGGCTGGCCTTGGCCTTGGCGGCCAAGCTGGCCGGGTCCAGGTCCTCGGTGGACAACACGCCCCTCATGGCTCCCCGAATGCGCAGATGGCGGGTCAGAGCCCTGGTGTCCAGGCCTTCCACGCCCATCACTCCGGCCTCTTCAAGATATTGGCTCAGGCTCTGGGTGGAGCGGAAGTTAGAGGGGAACTGCTGGTATTCCTTGACCAAAAAGGCACTGACCTGCACGGCGCGGCTTTCCACGTCCTCGGGGTTGGTGCCGTAGTTGCCGATCAGGGGATAGGTCATGGCCAGCATCTGACCCTTGTAGGAGGGGTCGGTGATGGCTTCCTGATAGCCGGACATGGCCGTGTTGAAGCAGACCTCTGCGGCCACCTCGCCCGAACCGGCGAAGGTGCGGCAGGGGAATGCCGTCCCGTCTTCCAAAACTAGTAGTGCGTCTAGGGCCACAGGCTTTTTTCCTTAAGCGCTTGAACCACTTGCGAGTGATCCAGAGGGCTTAGCTTCGTTACGATGTACTGACGCACCGCCTCTCCAGGAGGTGTGCCTTGTTTGTAACACAGAAAGGCGGTTTTTACACCCATGGCCTTGGCCGCCCGGCTGGCCAAAAGGGGCCAGATCACCCCCAGGTCGCCGGTGAGGGGCAGGGCCCCGGGCAGCCTGGCGAAGCCGCTCATTTCCATGCGGAAGGGCAGCTTCATGCCGGTGGCCTTGGGCTTGCCCTGGTCGATGGCCTGGGCCACGGCCTGGGCGTCTTGCTGCATCCGCCAGGCACGCTCCAGGTTGGGGTCCAGGTCGATGCGCACCACCGCCTTTTGGCCCAGGCTGAAGGTGTCCAGGCCCTCGTGGCGGGCCCACAGGCCGTGGCCGGTGAACAGCTCGAAGGGCCCGTCGTGGATCTCCTGGGTCAGGGCCACTCCGCTTTCTATTATAAGATCGGCCGAGGCCAACAGGTCGGCCACTCTTGCCGAGCGCGAGGATATGCTGATGGAGTCGCCCACCGCCAGGCCCACTTGCCCCCCGCCCACCAGTTGGGGCACGGTGACCAGACAGGGCACCCCCCGCCGGGCGCAGGCCCCCAACATGGTCAGGGGGTCGCAGCCGGGCCCGGTCACCGCTTCCAGGGGCAGGCCCGCCGCCTTAGCCATGGGCTCCAGCTTGCGCGCGGTGCGCTCCACCCACAGGCCGGTGGGATAGGCCAGGTTGCCGGCCACTTTTATAATGTCGTTGCCCGGCGCGGAGAGCATGCGCCGGTACAGGTCGCGGTCGATGATGGTCTGCCGGGCCAGGCCCGCCAACTGCTCGGGGCTTAAGAGCGAAACCTCCACCTTGCCGTCGGCGGGCAAGGCCGCCGGGTCCAGGCCCAGCTTGGCCCCCTCCACCCGGCGCACCCGCTCCAAGACCCCGGCCATCTCGTGGCCCACCACCGCGCTGGAGGTGAGCACCCCGTCCACCAACCCCAGGCGCACC
Organism: Pseudomonadota bacterium; assembly: GCA_018902755.1. Taxonomy (GTDB): domain Bacteria; phylum Desulfobacterota; class Desulfarculia; order Desulfarculales; family Desulfarculaceae; genus Desulfoferula. The sequence continues at coordinate 22,220 of JAHIQI010000008.1, forward strand.
AGCTCGGCCACCATGCAGGTGACCCCCTCGTGCAGGTTGGGCCCGGAGCCGGTGGCCACCACCACCCGGCCGCCCGCCTCCTTGACCTGGGCCCACAAACGCACCACCCGGCTCAGGCGGCGTTTGGTCTCCGGGTCCAGGCTCTGGGCCAGCCGGTTCAGGGCGGCTTGGCTCACCAGGGGGCGGGAGCTTAGCTGGGGCTTGTGCTGGGGCATGCGCTTACGCTCCCTGCCGGGCCAAGGCGTCCAGGATGTGCCCGGCCGCGGCCTGGGCCGCTCCGGACCAGCCCCGCACCACGGCGCGGGCGGCCCGGCCCATTGAGGCGGCGCGCTGGGGCGAGGAGAGCATCTCCCCCCACCAGGCGGCCAGTTCCTCGGCGTTGTTGACCAGCTTTGACGCGCCCTCCCGTTCCAGGGCCTGGGCCGCGTCCTTGAAATCGGCCATGTCCGGGCCGTAGGCCACGGGCACCCCCCAGGCGGCGGGCTCCATGGGGTTTTGCCCCCCAAGGGGCACCAGGGAGGCTCCCACCATGGCGGCCTTGGCCAGGCCGTACAAGGCCAGGAGTTGGCCCATGGCGTCCACCACCACCACCTGGGTGTCGGCTCGCCGGGGGTGCTCCGGGCTCAGCTCGCTCCAGGCCTGGGCGCTGAGCCCCAGGCCACGGGCGGCGGCAAGCCAGCGGGGGGATTTTTCCACGTGGCGCGGGGCCACGGCCAAGACGGCAGTGGGGTGGCTCTCCAAAACCTTCTTGAAGGCCCCCAGCACCGCCGACTCCTCGCCGCTGCGCACGCTGCCCGCCACCAGCAGGGGAGCCTCGCCCAGGTTCAGGCGCTGGGCCAGAGGAGCGGGGTCCAGGGCGGCAACCCGCTGGACCAGCCCGGCGTACTTGGCGTTGCCCTCCACCCGCACTCGCTCCGGCGGCGCGCCCAGGGCCTTGGCCCGCGCCGCGTCCTCCGGGCCGATCATGCTGAGCAGGGAGAAGCGCTCCAGGCAACCGGCCACCAGGGGCCGGGCCATCATATAGCGGGGAAAGCTGCGCGGGCTGATGCGCCCGTTCAGGAGCAGCAGCTCGCAGCCACGATGGTCGAGCCAGGCCAGGAAGTTGGGCCAAAGCTCGGTTTCCAGGGAGGCGTAGACCTGGGGCCGCACTTTTTGCCAGGCCGTGGCCACGGCCCAGGGTGCTTCCAGGGGGAAGGGCAGCACCCTAGCGCGGTCCGCAAACAACTCGGCCGCCCGCTCCAGGCCCTTGGCCGTGGAGGTGCTGACGCTCAGCTCTATCTCCGGCCGCCGGGCCCAAAGTTCCTCGGCCACGGCCATGGCCACGGCCACCTCGCCCACGCTCACCGCTTGGAGCCACACCCTGGGGCCGTCGCCCGCCGGGGCCTGGTCGCGGTAGAGCCCCAAACGGGGCCACAGCTCGCCCCAGCGACGGGCCAGGCGCGAGCCAAGCCACAGGCCGGGCAGCGTGGTGCCCGCCAGGCCCAGGGCCAGGTTGTAAGCTATCAGGGATTTGCGCATTGCCGCCCGCCAGCCGCAAGAGGCCGGATATTCAAAAGGTTCCACCATTTATAGCGGCGACGCTCCGGCTCGTCAAGGAGCGCCGAGCTCACTCCTGGTTCATGGGGCTGGGCAGGCTGGGGCGGGCCGCCAAAAAGTCCAGCAGAATGCTGTTGATAAGCCAGGGCCGCTCCAGAGGGCCGTAGTGGCTTACCCCCGGCACTACGGCCAGCTGCCCAACGGGCAGGGCCGCCACCATGTCCCGGGCGTGGTCCAGGCGCACCAGGTCGTGCTGGCCCAGCAGCACCAAAGTGGGGGCCTCGATGGCGGCCAGGTCCTCGGCCAGGAGGGTGGGCGAGGTGAGCCACATGTCGCGCACCGTGGCCACCAGGCGGGGCAAATGCTCCGGGCCCATCGGGGTGTGCGCGGCCAAGAGCTCCTTGTCCTCGGGCACCAAGTTGTCCCAGGTGGCCGCCTTGGCCAGGTTGTAGAACTCCTCCTCGTAACCGCACACATGGGCCCCGGCCCCGATGAGGGCCATGCGCTCCACCAGCTCGGGCTGGTCACGGGCCAGGTACAGGGCCAGGATGCCCCCGTCACTCCAGCCCACCACCTTGGCCCGGCCAATGCCCATGGCCTGCATGAAGGCGGCGGCGTCGGCCGCGTACAGGGGGTAGGAGTGGGGCTGGGGGCAGTCGGAGCTGCGGCCGTGCCCCCGGCGCTCGGGCAGCCACACCCGGTAGTGGGGCATCAACCCGCAGACCAGGCTGTGCAGCGACTCCAGGGTGACCAGCCCGCCCATCAACAGCAGCAGGGTCTCGCCCGCCCCGTGCACCTCGTAGTAAGTACGCACTCCGGCGATATCGACGTACTCGCCGCCCTGGCCCAGGGTCTGGCCGTCGGGTAGGAGCATGGGGTTATGGTCCGACGCGCTCAAGCTACTTCTCCAGTCCACAAGAGAGTGCGGTCGCTTTTTTGGAGGACGTCATTTTTTAGGCCCGGTTATTGTTGGCTAGCGTTTTTGCCCAGGCAATTAAAGAAAGCTCCAGCAAAATCATTAAGGTATGGCTAGCTCGTGGTGTTAATGGGTATTTAGCGTCTAAGGTATTTTTACTATGTATTCTATTCCTCAAAAATGACACCAGTCGACAAGAAGCTTTTATTAGGTCATCAGGGAAGACGCTGTTTCTATCGGCTAAATTGAACAAGATGCCAAGAGTCATTTTATCGATTTTATTGCCTTTTTTGTCTATCATTTTGCTTTCTGGAATTGCATCTAATAAAATAGTTTCAAGAAGGCTGCCCAATGATGAGATGGTTGCATAAGTGAGGCTCATATTAGCAACAGTAAGAAGTTCGTTAAAAATGATGGTCGCGTGCTTATTGAACTTTGGAGATTTTATGATTGTTGTTAATGATTCACCCACTTGTTTGGGGTCAGGAAAAAGATGTTGAATAGCCCTATCAAATGCTTCGCTAAAAATTCGACTTATGAACGTCTTTCTCTCTAGATTGTCTGCAAAGTCCAGTAAGTCCATTTTTTCAAGAAGGCACAGTGCTACATATGACGACTGCCCCCTGCAGTACTCTAAAACTTGATCGCCTTGATAACCCAAATAATTGGTGGCAAATATTTCGTTTTCTGATTGTGCGAATTCGAAGTTTTTAACGGCTATTTTTTCATCATCTTGCGTATGCGCAAAACCCAAACGGAAATATATGTGACCTTTGTGCGCATGCCCCCACTTTGGCTCTATGACGGTTATGAAAAAATGAAACCAGTCAGTCCAATACGACAACTCATAATATAAATTGCGTTCCGGGTTGGCAGCCGCCAGTATTTTATCTGCCAGTTGAGCCCATACGCTATCGAAACGAGGATCAAGGATATTTCCTGCGATAAGTTCTTCTTTCAGGACGTTTACCGCAGAAATAAATTTTTTCTGCTGCATCAATCTTAATAATTTGGTTTCCAAACTATCTCCTCAGTGCGCCTCGGCCCAGTTGGCCCCCCAGCCGATATCCACCTTCAGTTCCACGGCCAGCTTGTACACCCCTTCCATCTCCTGGCGCACCCGCTCGGTGAATTTCTCCACCTGCTTTTCGGGCACCTCGAACACCAGTTCGTCGTGCACCTGCAAGATCATCAGGGCCTCGGGGAACTCGGCGGCCATCATCTCCGCCACCCTGAGCATGGCCAGCTTGATGAGGTCCGCCGCCGTGCCCTGGATGGGAGTGTTGAGCGCGATGCGCTCGGCTCCTTCGCGGGCGATGCGGTTGCTGGAGTTGATGGCCGGCAAGAAGCGGCGCCGACCCAACAGGGTGGTCACATAGCCCTTGTCCCTGGCCGAGGCCAGGTTGGCCTGCTGGAAGGAGGCGATGCCCGCGTAGCGTCCCAGGTACTTGCTGATGATGTCCTGGGCCTCCTTGTTGCTGACGCCCTGCTCCCTGGCCAAACGGAAGGCGCTCATGCCGTAGAGCACCCCGAAGTTCACCGTCTTGGCCCGGGCTCGCATCTCCTTGGTCACCAGGCCGGGCATCACGTCGAACAGGCGCGCCGCGGTCTGGGTGTGCACGTCCAGGCCCTGGGAGAGGTCTTCCAGCAAAAGCGGGTCTTGGCTCAGGTGGGCCAGCACCCGAAGCTCGATCTGGGAGTAGTCGGCGCTGAGCATCACCATGCCCGGCTCGGTGATGAAGCACCCCCGGATGCGCATGCCCAGCTCGGTGCGCACCGGGATGTTCTGCAAATTGGGGTCGCTGGAGGACAGCCGCCCGGTGGCGGTGACCGCCTGGTTGAAATTGGTGTGCACCCTGCCGGTTTCCGGGTGCACCAGAAGGGGCAGGGTGTCCACGTAGGTGCCCTTGATCTTGTTCAAGGTGCGGTAGTTCAATATCTCGGCGGGCAGGGGATGCTGGGCGGCCAGGATGGTCAGCACGGTCACGTCGGTGGAGTAGCCGGTCTTCTTCTTGGTCTTTTTCACCTGGGGCAGGCCCAGCTCCTCGAAGAGCACCGTGGCCAACTGCGACGGCGAGTTCAGGTTGAACTCGTGCCCGGCCAGCTTGTAGCAGGAGGCCTCCAACTCCACGAGCTGCCCGCCCAGCTCCTTGCTCAGCTCGTTCAGGGCGTCCACGTCCAGCTTGACCCCGTTCATCTCCAGCTGGGCCAACAGCGGCACCAGGGGCATCTCCAAATCCAGGAACAGCGGCTCCAGGCCTGCTTCTTCCAAGCGCGGCCCCAATACCCTGGCCGCCTGCCAGGCCACGTCCGCGTCCTCGGCGGCGTAGGGCGTGGCCTTGTCCAGCTCGGCAAAGGCGAAGCTCTTGTTCTTGCCGCCCACTGCCTCCTCGTAGGGGATTACGCTGCGCCCCAGGAACTCGGCGGCGATGGCCGCCAGGCCGTGGGAGGTCTTGCCGGGGTTCAAGAGATAAGAGGCCACCATGGTGTCAAAGGCGATGTTCACAAGCGGTGCGCCCGCCCTGGTCAAGACGATGTGGTCGTACTTGAGGTTCTGCCCCACCTTGGCCACCAGGGGGTCGGAGCACAGGGGGCGCAGCAACTCCAGGGCCTGCTCCAGGTCCATCTGCTTTTCGCCGTCCGGGAGCTGGTGCCCCACGGGCACGTACACCGCCTCGCCTTTCTTGGTGCACAGGGAGAAACCCACCAGCTCGGCGGCCATGGCGTCGATGCTGGTGGTCTCGGTGTCGATGGACACCTTGCCTTTCTTGTAGGCCTTGGCGATCTCGGCCTCCAGCTCCCCCGGCTCCACCACCAAACGGTAGTCGCCCTCCACCGCCACGGGCTGGGGCGCGAACTGCTTCATCAGGGAGGTGAACTCCAACTGGGCCAGCACCGGGGTGATAACCTCCGGGTCCGGCGGGGCCATGGCGAAGAGCTCGGGCGAAAACTTCAGCGGCGCGTCGTCGGCCAAGCGGGCCAACTCCCGGCTCATGCGGGCATCCTCGGCGTGGGCCAGCAGATTCTCCTTGAGCTTGGACTTTTTCATCTCCGGCGCGGCGGCCAAGACCGAATCCAGGTCGCCGTGCTCGTTCAAGAGCTTCACCGCCGTCTTGGGACCCACGCCGGGCACGCCGGGGATGTTGTCCGTGCTGTCGCCGGTGAGCGCCTGCAAGTCCACCACCAACTCCGGAGCAACCCCCATTTTTTCCAGCACCTCGGGCGGGCCCAGGCGCAGCTCCTTCATGGTGTCCCACATGGTCACGTCCCCGCTCACCAGCTGCGACATGTCCTTGTCGCCTGTGACCAGCACCACCTTGTAGCCCTGCGCCGTGGCCTGGCGGGCCAGGGTGGCCATGAGGTCGTCAGCCTCGTAGCCCTCCATCTCCACGGCCGGGAGGTTAAGGGCCGTCACCACCTGGCGCACCAGGGGCATCTGGGATTTGAGGGCCGGGTCCAGGGGCGGGCGGTTGGCCTTGTATGGCTCGTAGAGCTTGTGGCGGAAGGTGGGCCCTTTGGCATCGTAGACCACGGCCAGATGACTGGGCTGGGCCTCGTCCAAAACCTTGAGCAGCATCTGCACGAAGCCGTACACCGCGCCGGTGGGCACCCCGTCGCTGGTGGTCAGGTTGCGGATGGCGTGAAAGGCGCGGTGAATGTAGCTGGAGGCGTCCAGCAGATATAGGGTGGGCTTGGCGGCCATGGTTACATTACCTAGTTTCTGGATAAAGATTTAAAATTAAATATTTTCTCTAATGTGGGTTATAGCCTCACTAAATATTTTCTCATGAAATTGGAACCGAGGCTCCCTCAATCCTGGTCCCAACATGTTTGTGTAGCGGTTTTTAATAGAAGGAAATGGGTCGAACACCCAAAACCTTTTGATACTGGTATCACTGTGGGCAGCAAGAGAAAAAAGATATCTGAAAAACATATCGGTTTCCGGAAGCGAATATCCAACAACATAAATTGCTCTTGCCTCTGCTATGACGTTTACTGCTTCTTGCCAAACCGCGCCTACATTGTACCTGTGCTCGGCTTTGTTCCATGTGGGAGGGACGATCATTGGTCCCCTTATGGAATAACCGTTAAAAGGCATGCCGGCAATGAATTTTCGAGACACTATTAACCTTGATTCTGAGAACGGCCCATCGAGGCAACCATTTCCTAGTAAGCTTTTCATGTTTAGGGGCTCAACTTGGCCGCGGTTGCCTTCACCCCAGTTGAGCGAACCATGTAATTTTAATAAGGAGATGTTTCCCTTATTGTTTTGTTCGTTTACATAGTATCGTGGGATAATCCCTTCGCAATGCATAGCGAAGTCCAGTGCCAAGTCATAATTAAAAGATACTATAGAAGCCATTAGTCTATCATTGTTAACGAAATTATTTTTTAAGAGTTGTACAAATGAGGGATATGGACCAGGGATAGATTGACTTCCATCATTATGAGTCCTTACTACCGTGCACAAATCGATTGTTATGCCAATTACTTTAATTAAGTCTTCATAAAGTTGATCTATCTCATTAGCGTTATAATTTCCCATCTTCCCGAGTATTCGTCCCATATCGAATAAACCAAAAACAACTTCAAGATTGTTTAAATCAAGGTCTGTATGAAAAGAAACTCCTTTCAATGTACGGATCGCTTGAAATATATTTGAAAAGGATTTCTTTTCCTCTTCATTTAACAGATTTGAATCCCTAAGATCTTGTGCGCGATCAAGGAAGTCAGCCATCGCAGGGATTCCAGCCTCGACTGATGCCCCCGCTCCCAAAATAAAAACAGTCTTGTCCACCTAGCCCCCCTTACTCCTTTTCAACCGACTTAAAAATCTAGGGATAGCTTAGGCTTCCAGCGCTTCCAGGGTCAAGGCCTGGGCCTGGGCCCAGCGCAGCACCCGGGCCAGGTCCCGGCGCTCCTCCCCAAGCTGTGGGATCAGCTCCAGGGCGGTCCGGCTCAGGCGCTCGGCCTCGGCCTGCACCATGTCCCACCCGGCGGTGGGGTAGCTCTGGCCCTGGTCAAAGCCGGAGCGGGGGCAGACGTGGGCCTCGTCCCCGCTGGCCACGGGGATGCCGTACAGGCGGCAGGTGAGGGGGCGCGAGGCGTAGAGCAGGCAACGGCCTTTCTCCAGCAGGGGGCAGGCCACCCGCGCCCGGCTGAAGGTGATGAGGCGCTCCTCGGGCGATTGCTTCAGGGCTTGGCGGGCCACCTGGTCAAACAGGGCCTCGGCCTTTTCGGCCCAGCGCAAGGCCTCGCGGCGGGCGTTGCGGGGCAGGCGGCGGAAGGCCAGGGCCAGGGCCAGGGCCTCGGCGGGCGTGAGGTCGAACACCGCGTGGCAGCAATCGTCGCAGCCGGAGCCGCAGCGAACCTCGCTGGGGAAGGAGGCGGCCACCTGGGAGAAGGCCGCGTCGCAGCGCTGCCAAAGGGCGGCCATGCCCTGGCTGAAGGCGTTCAAGTCTGCCGGCGGTTGTGGTTGGCTCATTGCCTTGTCCTCGCGCTGAATCGGTGGGGCTACTTTAGGCCAGGGGCCAAGGGGCGTCAAGCGCGGCTATTTGAACCGGAGCTGGATCACGCCTATAATCAATTAATAGGTGATTTTAACCAAGCACCCATAGGGCGTTGCCCCGCCGTTTTATGGGACGAAAGGAGAGCCTTCATGCCTGAGTTTATGAATCCCTTTCCCGGAATGACGCCGGGCCGCAAGCTGACCGACCGTGAATTGGCGCGGGCCATCCGGCTTTCCCTGTCCGCCGAGCAGGAGGCCATCCACCTCTACGAGGCCTTGGCCGACGCAACCAGCAACAAGCTGGCCGCCGCGGTGCTGCAAGATATCGCCGACGAGGAGAAGGAGCACGCGGGAGAGTTCCTACGGCTGCTCAAGATCCTGGAGCCTGCCGAAGAGAAGTGGCTGGACAACGGGGCCAAGGAAGTGGATGAGATGGTAGCCAAGCTGAAACCGGCCAAGAAGAAGGTCGCCAGGAAAAAGAAGGCTGCCCCTAAAAAGAAATAACCTCGGCCCTGTCCGAAAACCAGAGAACCGCGCCCTCCTACGGGAAGGCGCGGTCCTTTGTTTTGTTGCAGCGGGGGGGCTAAAAGCGCCAGTTGATCATCGCGCTGAAGATGTAGCCGTTCTCCAAATCAACCCGGTCCTGGTCGCGGTCGTCCCAGTCGTCGCCCTGGAACCACAGGCGGTCAAAGGCGTAGGAGGCGGTGAGCTTGAGCAGCAGGTCCTTGGGCAGGAAAAACCTGAACCCCACCTTGGCCTCCTTTTGATAGAAGAACAGGCGATCCTTGTCGTCGGTGCGGTCGCTCAGGAACCAGCGCTGATAGGTCCAGTCGAAGCCCACGAAGCCTTCCACCCAATGCACTGGGCGGTAGGCCGCGCTGCTGATGATGGTGCGCGGGTAGATGTACAGGCCGCTCAGGGTCCACTTGGGGGCGGGCTTGTAGCGGATGCTGGCCAGGGGCAGGCCCACCAGGACGCTCAGGTTCTTGTCAGGCATGTAGGCATAGGCCACGCCGGGGATGGGGATGCCCGCCAGGAAGTCGCGGGTGTTGGAGTAGTTGAGCAGAAACAGCCAGCGGTGGATCTTGCTCTTGCCCAGAGGGGTGAGCAGGGTGGCGGTGGCCGATATGGAGGTGTCGTCGAACTTGTTGAAGGGCTTGTCGCTGGGAGAGCCCACGGTGAACTCGCCGCCGAACACCCAGCCCCGGTCCATCTTATGGCGATAGGTGGCCCCCAGGCGCAGGTCGTAGAGGTCCTCGGGGAAGGCGCGCCTGCTGCCGGGTAGGATGGCCGAGGAGTCTATGGACATGTAGGAGGCCCGGCCGTGCAGGGCCAGCTCGTCGCGGGAGTTTTGCCACAGCGGGGCCAGGAAGCGGCCGGTATGGCTGGTGTAGCCCATGTCGGTTTCCTGGCCCTCCACCTGCCGGTCCGGCGAGTAGCTGAAGTCGTAATTCAGGTTGTATTTGAGCTGGCCCACCTGGGGCACCATCCACCCGCCCAGGTCAAAGGCCTGGCTGGTTCCGGCCCATCCCAGGCAGCAGATCAAGGCGAGGGCCAAGGCGCGAATCACGCGGCTTTTAGTCACGGTCGGTTCTCCCTCTTAGAGGTTGGGCAGTCAAATTGGAGACCGAAAAAAGCGGTCGATTTTCTGGAGCCGGGGCTCACGCTTTCGGCGGACGGTTGTTTCTTGCTAGCAGCCAACGCACCATATCGTCCAATAGATAATAGGATAGGCCGGAAATCATTGCAAAGGCCAAAAACAGGAAACCGGCGTCCAGGGCCACCCAAGGCCAGGTCTCGCCCTGCCAGGATGGCAGCAGCGCATACACCTCCCTGGCCGCCAGCAAACCGGCGGCCAGGGAGATTATCACCGTTAGGACCTTTAACAGCTGCGCCATGCCTCTTTACCAGTATGCCTGCTCGGGGCGCCCGCTATGCTTGTTTGTCCTGGCCGCCTTTGATGGCGTCCGGGGCCATGAAGCGATGCTGCACCCTGCGGATCAGCTTCCAGTTGGCGAACTGATCCAGGTAAGAGTAGACCACCGGCACCACCAAAAGGGTCAGCACCGTGGAGGAGACCATGCCTCCGGCGATGGCCACGGCCATGGGCTGGCGGCTCTCGGAGCCCACGCCCAGGGCCAGCACCACCGGCAGCACACCGCCGATGGTGGACACCGCGGTCATCAAGATGGGCCGGAGCCGGGTGGCCCCCGCCTCGATCAGCGCCTCGTGGGCGCTCATGCCCTTTTCCCTCAGCTGCTTGGTGTAGTCGATGAGCAGGATGCCGTTTTTGGTGGCCAGGCCCACCAGCATGATCAGGGCGATCATGGAGAACAGGTTGAAGCTGTTGCCCATTAGGAACAGCAGGCCGAAGGCGCCGATGAACGAAAGCGGCAGACCCATCATGATGGCGAAGGGGTGGGCGAAGCTTTCGAACTGGGCCGCCAGCACCATGTAGGTGAGGGCGACGGCCAGGATGAAGGCGAAGGCGATGTAGCCGGTGGTTTCGGCAAAGGCCTCGGCCCGGCCCACGAAGGAACTGGTGTAGCCGTCGGGCAGGATCTTGTCGGCTATGGCCTGCACCTCGGGCATGGCCTCGCCCAACAGCTTGCCCTCCAGGTTGGCGTAGACGGTGGCCGAGCGGCTGCGGTCCAGGCGGTTGATGATGTTGGGGCCCACTCCCTGCTCCAGGGTGACGAAGCTGGCAACGTCCAGCAGGCGTCCGTCATTGGCCCGCATCCAGATGCGCTGCACGTCCTGGGGCAGGACCCGCTGGTCCTCCATCAGGCGCACCCGCACGTCGTAACTCTTGCCGCCCTCGCGGAAGTCCACCGTCTTCACGCCGCCCAGCAGGGCGGCCACCGCGGTGGCCACTTCGCGCACGCTGACCCCGGCGTCGGCCGCCCGGGCGCGGTCGATCTTGACCCGCACCTCGGGCTTGCCGATCTCCAGGTTGCGGGTGATGCCCACGTAGCCCGGCGTCTTTTCCAGGCGCTCCATGAGTTCACGGGAGTGCTGGTCGATCTTGTCGATATCCGGGCCCTGGATGACGAACTGGATGTCCTCGTTGCGCGAGCCCGCGCCCAGGGGGGATATCCTGGAAACCGTGCCTCGCACGTCGGGGATTTGGCGCAGGAGGCCGCGCACCACGCTTTGCAGCTCGGTCTGGCCGCGCTTGCGCTCGGCCTTGGGGGTCAGGGTCACCATGGCCAGGGCCTTGTTGGAGCCGTCGTAGCCGGAGACCGAGAAGAAGTGGGTGATCTCCGGCACCTTGATCATCGCGTTTTCCAGGCGGTGCAGGACCGAGTCGGTCTTTTCCAGGGAATAGGAAAGGGGCATTTCCAGGCGCACCATGAAGCGGCCCTCGTCCTCGGCGGTGACGAACTCCTTTCCCAGCATGGTGAAAACCCAGCCGCCCACCACCAGGGCCGCCATGGCCATGGCCATGACCGATAGGCGGTGGCGCAGGCACCAGGCGACGAGCACCCGGTAAAAACCGCTGGTGGCCTCCATGGCCCGGTTGAACAGGTTGAACACCCCGCTGGTGGTCTCCTTCAAGGTGAGGAAACGGGCCGAGAGCATGGGCACCACGGTCAAGGCCACGAAGGTGGAGCAGGCCACGGAAAAGGCCAGGGTGACCGCGAACTCGTAGAAGAAACGCCCCACGATGCCGCCCATGAAGGCCACGGGCAAGAACACCCCGCCCAGGGCCACGGTGGTGGCCACCACCGCGAAGGCGATCTCCGAGGAGCCCTCGAAGGCCGCCTCCATGGCGCCCTGCTTGAGCTCGGTTCGGTGACGGAAGATGTTCTCCACCATGACGATGGCGTCGTCGATGACCAATCCCACCGCGGTCACCAGGGCCAGCATAGACATGTTGTTCATGGTGAAGCCCATCCAGTACATGCAGGCGAAGGTGGAGATGATGCTGGTGGGGATGGCCACCGCGCTGATGATGGTGGTGCGCAGGTTTTGCAGGAACAGGAAGATGATCAACGCGGCGATGATGGCTCCCAGCAGAAGCTGGAACTGCACCTCGTCGATGGACTTCTCGGTGAAGATGGTGGTGTCGGTGGCCACGTCGATGATGATGCCCTCGGGGGCGGTGCGCCGCAGCTCGGGGAGCACCTGGCGCACCTTCTGGGCGATGGCCACCTCGTTGGCCCCGGAGCGCGGGGAGATGCCCAGGCCCACGGTGCGCATGCCGCCGGTGTCCTTGGTGGTGAAGCGGGCCACGCCCACGCTTTCCTCGCGGGCCGAGCGGGCCACGCCCACGTCCTCCAGGCGCACCGGGTAGCCGTCCTTGAAGGCCACTATCATGCGGTTGAAGGCCTTGGGGGTGGGGAACTCGCCCACCGTGCGGATGAGAAATTCCTTGTCCTTGGACTCGATCTTGCCGCCGGGGATCTCCACGTGCTCCCGGGCCAGGGCGGCGATTACGTCGTTGACGCCAAGGTTGTAGGCGGCCAGGCGCTCGCGGTCCAGCCAGATGTGGACCTCCTTTTTCCGGGCCCCGCCCACGCGCACCTCGCCCACGCCCTGGATCTTCTGGATCATGGGCCGAAGCTGCTCGTCGGCCACCTTGGTCAGGGCCTCTATGGCCTGGGGCCCGCGCACCGCCAGCCAGATGATGGGCTGGGCGTTGATGTCGAGCTTGTCGATGACCGGCGACTCGGCCTCGGTAGGCAGCTCGCGCAGCTTGGTGGAGATCTTGTCGCGCAGTTCCTGGGCGGCTACGTCCACGTCCTTGGTGAGCTCGAACTCCACCACGATGCGGCTGACGCCCTGCATGCTGGCCGAGTTGATGTGCTTGATGCCGCTCACCGAGCTGATGGCGTCCTCGAGCTTGTCGGTGATTTCGTTGTCCACCTCCTCGGGGCGGGCGTTTTCCCACACCGTGGTCACGGTGACCATGGGGAAGTCCACGTCCGGGTACAGCGACACGCCCAGGCGGGTCATGCCTATGAGCCCGAACACCACCAGGGCGGTGATCATCATGGTCGCCGCCACCGGCCGCCGGATGGAAAAGTCGGTAAGGAACATGGCTCCCCCCTACTTTCCGGCCTGGCCGCCGGCGGGCTTGGCCCCATTTTTAATCTCGGCCTCACGCACCTGGCCGCCGTCCTTGACCATGAACTTGCCTTCCAGAATCACCTTGGTCCCGGCCTTTAGCGGCGGGTGGATGATCTCGGCCCACTGGTTTTCGATCTGCCCCAGGGTGACCGGAACCTTCTTGGCCTTGCCGTCCACCACCAGGAAGATGTAGGTCTCCTTCTCGGTCTGGATGATGCTGGCCCAGGGGGCGCACACCGCGTTTTCGCGCACATCCACGGTCACCTTGAGGCGTCCGAACATGCCCGGATTGAGCTGGTGCTGAGTGTTGTCCACCGTCGCCTTTACCTTGAAGGAACGGGTCTTGGATTCCACCACCGGGGAGATGAAGGAAATCTTGCCCACGAACTTGCGGCCGGGGTAGGCCACGGTGAAGATGCTCACCTCCTGGCCCTTGAAAATGCCGGCCTTGAATCGCTCGGGGACCGAGAACTCCATTTCAAGGGGGCTGAGGCTCACCACCCTGACCACCGGCTCGCCTGCCTTGAGGTAGTCGCCCACCGACAGGTCCTTGGAACCCACCACTCCATCGAAGGGGGCCAGGATCTCGGTGTCGGCCAGCATTTCCTTTTGCCGGGACATGTCGGCCTGGGCCTGGGCCAGGGCGGCCTGGGCCAGGGCTATCTCGGTCTCCAGGTCGTCGTACTTCATCTGGGAGACCAGCTTGTCCTTGACCAGGGGACGGTTGCGCTCCAGGTTGCGCTTCTGATGGGCCAGACGGATCTTGAGCTGTTGGATGCGCTGCTCCAGGTTGCGCATGTCCGCGCGCACCTTTGCCGCGTCCAGCTTGACCAGAAGAGTGTCTTTTTTGACCTCCACGCCCTCCTGGAAGAGAATCTCCTCCACCGGGGCGGCTATCTCCGAGCGGATGGTGACCATCTTGGGCGAGTTGATGGTTCCCACCTGGTTGAGCACGTTCTCCACCCGGCGGGAGGTAAGCTCCCCAAGGGTCACCACCGTGGCCGTGGGGGCGACCACCTGGGTTTTCTTTTCCTCGCGCCCGCAGCCGGCGGTCACCCAGAGCAAGGTCAGGGTCAGGGCTAGGACGGTTAAGCTCAGGGGCGTTCTCTTAGCGAACATTGACCTTGTCCTCCGGGTTCATCTTGGGAATGATTTTAAAGCGGCTCAGGTTGTCCCCCATGGCCATGTGGAGGTCGGCCAGGCCTTGATTGAAGTCGGTCAAGGCGACGGCCTTGCGGATGCGGGCCTCGATCACGTTGTTCTGAAAGTCCAAAATCCGGAAGGAATCCGAAAGCCCCTCGTCCAGGCGGCGCATCTCCTGTGTCAGGTTGGTCTCGGCCAGCTTCTGGAAGCGGTCGGCCACCTGCACCCGCTCCAGGCTGCGGCGCAGGGTGACCAGGGCGTTCTTGAGTTCGGTCTCGGTGGTGCCTTCCATGCGCTTGAGGCGGTACAGGGCCCGCTTGCGCTCCCAGCCGGCCACCCGGTAGCGGCTGTTCGCCTCGCGGTTGCCCAGGGGATAGGTGAGCCTGAAGCCCACGAACCAGTTGTAGCCGTCGCCGTCGGCCATGCTGTTCCAGGAGTCGGAGTAGTTGCCGGTGTAGGGGTTGCCCGCGGCGCTGCCCACCTCGGTCTCGGTGCCGGCCAGGCCGTTCATGGCCAGGCTGGCGGCCAGGTCGATCTGGGGCAGGCGCTGGTTCTGCAGATAGGATAGGCGGATGTCGAGCTTGTCCAACCCCACCTTCTGGGCCAACAGGTCCGGGCGGTGTTTCAGGGCCACGTTCATGGCCTCGGGCAGGTTCGGAAAGGCCTGGTTGGGACCGGCCAGGTCCTGGGGCCGGATGGTGCTCATGTACAGGGGGTCGCCGGAGCGTATCTCAAGGAGGTCCTTGAGCTGGTTGGACACCGTCTCCATCTGCTGCTGGGCCAGGACGATCTTCTCGTCGCGCGAAGCCACCGCGGTCTCGGCCTCCTGCACCTCGGTGATGGGCACCACCCCGGCTTTGAACTTCTCCCGGTTGCCGGTGAGCAGGCCGCTGGCCAGATGGCGCGACTCGATGCGGTGGCGCAAGACCACGTGGGCCAGGGAAAGCAGGTAATAGGTGCGCTCCACCTTGTTGGCCAGGCCCTGGGCCTGGTTGAGGTATTGGAACTGGGTCTGCTTTTCCTGCTTCTTGGAGATGCGCAGGCCGGCGGTGTTGGCCTCGGTGCCCGCGCCCTTGAACAAGGGCTGGGTCAGGTCCAACACCAGGTAGGTGCGGTAGGCGGGGTTCACCTCGTTGGTCACCGCGTTGCTGTCGATGCCCATGGTCTCCACGCCCACCCGCGACTGCAGGCCGGTCTGGAAGCGCTTGCTCACCCCAATCGTGGCGGTGTTGAGCCCCAGCTTTTCGTGGTCTCCCCAGTAGTAAGCCGAGTTGCTGGGGAGGCGGTCCTCTCCGCTGCCCACCGAGGCGTCCAGGGAGGGATCGAACTGGGCCTCCTGGATGATCACCTCTTCCTGGCTGGCGGGCACCCGCACCTGCACCATCTTGAGATCCAGGTTGTTTTCGATGCCCCGGACCAGGGCCCCCTCCAGGCTCAGGGGGACGCCCTTTTCCACTTTGGGGATGGGTGGGTCGTCGGCTGCCGTCGCCAGGGAGGGCAGCAGGCAAACCAGGCAAAGTAAAACGATGTAACGAACTTTGGGCATAGCCGTTTCTTCCTGAAATTAAGCTTGGCTGGGGTTGGGGTTGAGGGCGCTCCTGCAAAATTCCCATACCGCGTCCGGGAAACGCTCGCTCTGGGGGGCTTCCAAAAGGGCCAGCCTGGTGACGCCGATGAGAAGGCTGCGCAAGACCATGGCGGAGGTCTCCGGGTCGCAGGGCCCCACCGAACCGTCCTTTTGGCCCTTCTTGATGGCCGCGATCAGGTACTGATTCAACCTGTTCACGCGCCGCATTATTGCCTCCCGGTGGGGGGAGTCCTCGTTGATCAGGCCGGCGGGAAAGTCCCTCACCAGCAGCAGGATGTTCTTGGCGCGGCTGTCTATGGCCTCGAAATGGAGCCCCACCCAGGCGCGCAGGATTGCCAAGCCGGTGGGGGCTTCGTCCATTATCCGCTTGAAAGCCTCGAGAAACTTGTCAAAGGAGTCGTAGAAAATCTCTAGGAGGATGTCTTCTTTGGTCTTGAAATAGTAGAAGATGATGCCTTCGGAAACCTCGGCCAGCTTGGCCACCTGATGTGTGGAGGTGGCATGAAAGCCGTTCTGGGAGAAAAGCTCCGTGGCGGCGTCTATAATGTCCTGTTTGCGAGACATTGGCTGCTTTCCGTTAAACACCGGAGAGCCTCTTGGCAGGGGCTCTCTCCGACTTTTATCGTCCCTAGATGTTCTTCTTTGGGTGCTGAATATCAGGAAGCTGAGTGATTACTCAATCAATACAGATGCGCCCGCTGATTGTCAAATGAATTTTTGGATACAGTTTTTCAGATAAGGCGTGTCTGGAAGGAGAGTTATTTTGGGCCGGGGTTCAGGGCTTGGTCCACCGCCCGGCCCAATTCGGCCAGGTTTATAGGCTTTATCATGATTTGGTTGATGCCCAGGCGGTGGGCTTGCCGGGCCGACATGTGTTCGCTGTAGCCGGTGCAGAGGATGATCGACACATTCGGGCGCACGGCAAGCATCTTTTCGGCCAGTTTGATGCCGGTCATGCCGGGCATGGTGTAATCGGTGATAACCAAACCGAAGGCCTGGGGATCGTCAGTGAATATGCGCAAAGCTTCTTTGGCCGAAGTGGCCCCGGTGGCCTGGTATCCCAGGCGCTCCAGGGCGCGGCACCCCACCTCCACCAGGGCCTTTTCATCGTCCACCAGCAGGATGCGGCCCTTGCCGCCGGGGGGCGAGGAAAGCTCCTGGCATGGCACGCTCTGCTCTTGTCCGGCGAATACGGGTAGATAAACCATGAACTTGGCGCCCTTTCCCGGGCTGCTCTCCACCGTGATGGCCCCCTTGTGGGCGCTGACGATGCCATGGGCCACGGAAAGGCCCATGCCGGTGCCCTTGCCCGCTTCCTTGGTGGTGAAAAAAGGCTCGAAGATTCTTTCCCGGGTTTTTTGGTCCATGCCCGGCCCGTCGTCGCCAACCGTGAGCAGCAGGTAGTCGCCGCCCTCCAGTCCCAGATACTCCCGCTCCGCCGGGTCGTCCACCCTAACCCTGCCGAGGTTCACCTGGATGGTGCCGCCGTTCTCCTCCAGGGCCTGATAGGCATTGGTGCACAGGTTCATGAGCACCTGGTGGATCTGCACCGGGTCGGCCAAAATCAGCCGCCTCTGGGCCTCCAGGTTTTCCTTGATGGCGATGGTGGAGGGGATGGAGGCCCGGATCATGTGCAGGGCTTCGTTGATCAGGGGGCGCAGTTCCAAGGGTTGGAGCTTGCGCCCGCTCTGGCGGCTGAAGGAGAGTATCTGGCGGACCAGGTCCCTGGCCCGGGCCGCGGCCGCCATCACGTTGTCCAACTCCATGGTGGGCTGGTTGCCCATGGCCAGCCCCGTCTGGGCCAGTTCGGTATAGCCCATGATGGCTGAGAGCACGTTGTTGAAATCATGGGCGATGCCTCCGGCCAGGGTGCCGATGGCCTCCAGCTTCTGCGACTGGCGCAGCTGGTTTTCCAGGCGGTCTCTTTCCGCTTCGTCCATAATGCGTTGGGTTATGTCCCTGGCCGAGGCGAAGATCATCTCGTCCGCGGCCACGGCCCGCCATTCCAGCCAGCGGAGACTCCCGTCCTGGGCCAGGCAGCGGTTTACATAGCCCAGGATGGGCCGCTGCTCGCTGAGCCGTTGCAGGGCCTGGGCCGTGGCTTGGCGGTCTTCGGGGTGGGCCAGATCCACCACCGAGCGGCCCTGCAACTCCCCTTGGGGATAGCCCAGGGCCCTGGTCCATTCCTGGTTCACCCGGCGCAAGACACCGTTTCCGTCGGCTATGCACAGCAGATCCTGGGCCAGGGTGAAGAAGCGGTCCAACTCCCCGCTGATACGGCGCAATTTTTCCTCGGCCAAGCGGCGGTCGGTGATGTCCTCGCCGGAGCTCAACAGGGCGTAGGCCTTGCCCTGCCGGTCGCGCAACAGGGAGTTGTGCCATGCCACGGTGCGCTCCTGGCCGGATTTGGTCAGCACCGGGTTTTCGTAATATTCATCAAGGGCCTTTTCGCCCCGCATGGCGGCCACCAGGGTGTCGCGCACCTGCTCGCCCCAGGACGGGGGCAGGCAGAGCTCGAACCAGTTTCGGCCCAGCAGCTCTCCGTCTTGGTAGCCCAGGATTTCATAGCCCTTTTTGTTGAGCAGCAGGATGTTGCCTTCCTGGTCCAGGCTCAGCAGAATGGTCCCGGCCATGTGCAGGTAGTGCTCGGCCATTTCCTTGGCCTGGCGCAGCTCCTCTCCGGCCCGCTTGGCGGCGGTGATGTCCAGCAGCACCCCGTCCAACCACAGGGGCTCGCCCTCTGGGCCGTAAAAGGCCTGCCCCCGGTCGTAAACCCAGCGCGAGTCGCCGTCCGCCCGCTGTATGCGGTACTCCAGGTCGAAGGGCCCCCGCAGGCGCACCGCCTCCCGGACCAGGGCGATCACCTGCTCCCGGTCCTGGGGCGCGATGAGCTGGTTCAGGCTTTGCCCGCCGCCGGAGGTGAAATTTTTTGCGGGAAAGCCGGTAAGCTCCTGGATGTCCTCGCTCATGTAGTCGGCCGAGTAGGGCGGGGCCACCTGGCAGCGGTAGACCACGCCCGGGACGTTCTCGGCCAAGGTGCGGAAACGCTTTTCGCTTTTTTCCAGCCCGGACTCCACCTCGATGCGCCGTTCACCCTCCAGCAGCAGCCAGGAGAGCAGTAGGGTGACCAGGGGGTAGATCACGATCACCGGTAGGGAGATGTCCTTCAAGGCTTTCAGGGGCAGGGGCAGGGGCAGGGAGAACATGCACAGCAGCATGACCACGTGCACCACCAGCCCGAAGGCGTAGAGCCTGGGGAGCCGGGTTACCGCCGGGTCGCGCTTTCTCCAATAGAAGAAGATGACCCCGATGCCCGCCGAGGTGACGATGGTCAAAATGCCGGGGGTGACCCCCACCCCGCCGGTCCACAGCCGCATGGCGCCGGTCATGACCACGGCGATGAGCGCGGCCAGGGGCCCGGCGAACAGCCCGGCCACGGACAAAAGCACCGTGCGGGTGTCGAAGACCAGACCGGGCAGCAGCACCATGGGACCGGCCATCACCGCCAGGGCGATGAACCCGAACAACAGGCCCCGCACCACCTGGCCGGTGATCTGGGTCTGGGGCCAGCGGCGGGCAACCACAAAATACAAGATGCCCAGGGAGAGCAACAAGGCCGCGTTATATATCAAATCCCAGAAGATCATCAGCCGGGGCCTCACCTGGTTTGCCCATAAGGTTGCCGGTTGTAACCCGGCGCTTTTCTATACGAAGCAGGCTAACACAATAGCATGGTTCAACCAATCACTGAGAGGGGGTCTATTCAATCCCGCTCGGGGAGCCAGCCGATGGCGTTGCTTATTTTAACCAATCTGATATTGATGCTAGGGGGTGTTGTCGGCAGCGCGGATAAGCAAAGGCGATATTGGCTCCCACCTGCCGTAGCGAATTTTAAACAACCGAGCGCGTCCCCCCGGCTGGAGGAGCGAACCATGAACTTGGCCCGCAACCTGGAGCAAGCGGCCCGCTTTTTCCCTGGATTTCCCGCCATGGTGGAGAGGGGCCGCGCCACCACCTACGCCGCCTTGGAGGCACAAAGCAACCGGGTGGCCGGGGCCCTGGTGGGACTGGGGCTGGAGCCGGGGGATCACGTGGCCCGCCAGGAGCGCTCCGGCCACGAGGACCGGGTGCTGTGCTTTTTGCCCCTGCACCACGTCTTCGGCCAGGTGCACGTGATGCTCTCCACCATCCTCACCGCCGGTTGCCTGGAGATGTTGCCCGCCTTTGACCTGGACGAGGTGCTGGCCGTCTTCGGCCGGGGCGAGGTCACCAAATTCTACGCCGTGCCCACGGTTTACCTAAGCCTGCTGGGCCAGGGCAACCTCAAGGAGCGCCTGGGCAAGGTGCGCTACTGTTTCTCGGCGGCGGCCAGCATGGCCCTGGAGGTGGTGCGGGAGTGGAAAGAAGTCTCGGGGCTGGACATACACGAGGCCTACGGCATGACCGAATCCGCCTCCATGGTCACCTACAACCACTACTACCGCCACAAGGTGGGCTCGGTGGGCACCCCGGTGGGCTCGGTGGAGGTGGCCATCATGGACCAGGAGGGCAACCTCCTGCCCCAGGGCCGCGACGGCGAGATTTGCATCCAGGGGCCCAACATCATGAAAGGCTATTTGAACCGCCCCGAGGAGACCGCCCGGGCCTTTTGGGGCCCTTGGTTCCGCTCCGGCGACGTGGGACATCTGGACAAGGACGGCTACCTGTACATCGTGGACCGCATCAAGGACATGATCATCACCGGCGGGGAGAACGTGTACCCCCGCGAGATCGAGGAATTGCTCTACCAACGGCCCGAGGTGGCCGAATGCGCCGTGGTGGGGCTGCCCGACCGGGAGTACGGCGAGCAGGTCACCGCGGTGATCGTGCCCAAGCCGGGGGCCGAGCTGGAACCCGAGGATCTGAGGGCCTATCTCCGGGAGCGCCTGTCGGGCTTCAAGGTGCCCAAGGCTTTCGTGGTGGTGCCGGACCTGCCCCGATCGGCGGCGGGTAAGATATTAAAGCGCGTACTCAAAGACAACATCACCCGCCGGCCGCCAACCGCCTCCTGACCCATCTTCGCGGGGGAGCGGCTCCGTTAAAATTCAGGGGACGGCCGCTTAGACTGGGGCCAGGAACTCCCGCAGGGCTTGGTCCCGCTTGGGGTTGGGCTGGAACATCAGGGTGAAGTGGTCCGCGTCCGGCAGGTCCACCACCTTGGCTTGGTCCATCTCCCTAAGCATGCGCTCCAATGCGTCGCCGGGCAGCAACACGTCGTCTTCCTGCAGCATGCCCTTGCCACCCCGCACGATCAGCACCGGGCACAGCACCTGGCGGAAAAAGCTGGAGGGCTTGATCGAGCGCAGGTTGCGCCGCTCCTCCTCGATGGTGTCCGGGCTCACCCGCGAGCGCACCCCTCCCGGAATCTCTTCAACCTCGTACTCGAAGTAGTCGGCCATGGCCTGGTTCCAGGGGTTGAAGTAGGGCGCCTGGCGCACCAGGTCCAGGTAGGCCTCCAGGTCCGGCAAGACCTTGCCCAGGCGGTCCACCGAGGGCTTGATGCCCTCGTTCACCTTGGTCCACTGGTACGAGGCCAACTCGCCGCCGCCGTCCAGGAGCACCAGCTTGTCCACCATCTGGGGATAGTTGGCGGCAAAGGCCAGGCAGATGTAGGCCCCCAGGGAGTGGCCCATTAGGCTGATGCGCGTTAGGCCCAGGCCCTTGATCACCGCCCCGATGTCCTGGCAGTGGGTTTCCAGGGAGTAGCCTGTGGCCGGCTTGTCCGAAAGCCCCCGCCCCCTGATGTCCATGGCCAGCACCCGGTTTTGGCCAGCCAGGGCCTCGGCCAAAAGCTGGTAGCAGTGCAGGTTGGCGGTGAGTCCGTGCACGCCCAGGACCGCCGGGCCGCTGCCCGGCCACTCGGCCATCTGGATCTCGACCCCGCCGGAGCCGGGCAGCCTGTAGGTTTTTTCAGGTTTCACGCTAAGGTCCTCACGCCACGTCGCGCAGGGGAGGGATGATCTCGGCCATCCCCTTTAGCACCGTTTGGCCGTCCTGGTTTTTCACCAAGGTGGCCAGCCGCACCCGGTTGCGATCGGGCATAACTTGTTCCACGGTTACCGAGATGGTCAGAGCGTCCCCGGCGTAGACCGGTTTGGTGAAGTTGAGCTCCTGGGACACGTAGATGGTGCCCAGGCCGGGGTACTCGGTGCCCAGCACGAAGCCCACCAGGCTGGCGGTGAGCATGCCCGGAGCCACGATGCGCCCGAAAAAGGTGTCCTTGGCCATGTCCGGGTCCTGGTGAAAGGACTGATGGTCTCCCAGGGAATGGGTGAAGGAGATCATCATCTCCTCGGTCATGGTGATGGTCTTCTGGTGGGTGTGCCCGACTTCTATGCTGTTGATGCTCAGTCCTTGCGGCATGGCCTTTTTCCTCTATGTTCCACCAGCCGCGCGGCGGCGGGAGGTTGCGTATCGATTTCGGCCTACAAGCCGGTTTGGTGGTCCCGCTGGGCCAGGCGCAGCTTGCGCCGGGCGATGACGTCCCTGGCGGTGCCCACAATGCCCTTGGGGAAGAAGATCACCACCAGGATGAACAAAATCCCGAAGTAAAGAATCCAACGCTCGGCCAGGCGTTGGGCCATCTCCACCCCCGGCAAAAGCAACATGGCCAGCTTTTGCAAATCCGGCAGCCAGGCCTCGGCCACCTGAATGAAGGCCGCGCCCATGATGCTGCCGTAGAGGGTGCCCATGCCGCCGATGATCACCATCAACAGCACGTTGAGCATCACCGGGATGCCCAGCACCGAGGTGGGGTTCACGTACCCCAGCCACATGGCGAACAGCACCCCGGCCAGGGAGGCCACCACCGAGCCGAAGACGTTGCTGAGCACCTTGTAGTGGAAGGTCTTGTAGCCCAGGGCGGTGCTGCGCTGCTCGTTGTCGCGCACCGATTTGAGCACCCTTCCCACCGGCGATCGCACGAACCGCACCAGGCCGATGAACAGGAGCACCGAGGCCACCAGGATGAAATAGTAGGTCATCAGGCGTCCGTTGAGGGCCGCGCCCAAGAAGGTGCCGTCGCTCCAGTTCACGCTGAAGATGCCGGGCAGGGAGAAAGATACGCCATCCTCCCCCATGGTCAAGTCGTGCCACTGGTCGCCCAGGATGAAGACAAACTCGGCCAGGGCCAGGGACATCATGGTGAAAAAGATGGCCTTCACCCGTAGCGAGAAGAAGGCCAGGGCCACGGCCAATATCCCGCTTATGCCCACCGCCAGGGCCATGGCCACGGGGATGTGGTACCAGGCCGCCTGGCCGCTGTGGAAGACCACCAGGGCCATGGAGTAGGCCCCGATGCCGAAAAAGGTCACATGGGCCAGGGAGAGGATGCCGGTGTAGCCCAGGATCAGGTCGTAGGAGGCGGCCACCACCGCGAAGATCATCACCTTGGTCATCACGTCCATGGCTCGGAAGGAGGGCACCACCAGGGGCCCCGCGATGAGGCAGGCCAACAGCACCAGCTGCACCCACAGGGCCGGGCGGGTGAAACGCACCCGGCGCAGGTTCTCACGCTCGGTTTGCACGGGAGTCGGTTGCATCGTCTTGCTTTCCATGGCCCTATTCCTTGCCCATCAGGCCGGTTGGCCGGATCAACAGGATCACGGCCATGATCATGATGTTGGCCCCCAGGGCCAAGGGAGGCAGGGTGTAGGCCACGTAGTTGAAGGCCAGGCCCACCATGATGGCCCCCAGGAAAGACCCGGTAACCGAGCCCATGCCGCCGATGATCACCACGATGAGGGCGAAGATCAGGTTCTCCTCGCCCATGGCCGGGTGAATCTGCTCCTTGAAGATGGACCACATGGTGCCGCCCACCGCGGCCAGGGCCGCCCCGGCGCAGAACACGCCGGTGAACACGCGGCGGATGTTATAGCCCAGGGTCTCCACCACTTCCTTGTTTTCCACCCCGGCCCGCACGATGATGCCCAGCTTGGTGCGCATCATCACCAACTGGATGCCCCCCAGCACCACCAGGCCCACCACGATTGCCACCACCCGGAACTTGGTGATGATCACGTCCATGATGTCCCAGCTTCCCTGGAAGGCGGCCGGCACCATGACCACCTCGTCGTTGGGGCTCCAAACCACCTTGAGTATCTCCACCAAAATCAGCGAGGCGCCCATGGTGATGAGGATCTGCTTGAGGTGGCTGCCGTAGGTCAGGCGCACCAGCATCTTCTCCAGCACTATGCCCATGAGCCCGCCCACCACCAGGGCGGCCAGCAGGCACAAGAGCACCGAGCCGATGCTCTGGGCGGCGCCCGCGCCTTCCACCCAGCCGACCTGTTGCAGGGCGTTCAGCAGGGAGAAGCCCACGTAGGCCCCCCACACGAAGAAGGCGCCGTGGGCCAGGTTCAACACGTCCATGAGCCCGAAGATAAGGGTGAGCCCGCTGGCGGTGAGGAAGATGAGCATGCCCATGGCCAGGCCGGCCACGGTGAGCACCGCGTAGGTGGTGGGGTCGATCCATAGCAGGGGCAAAAACCAGATGCCCACCGAGGCGATCCACACCCCCACTTTCTTGAAATCCGTGCCGCCTTGTTCCTGCAATCCCGCCGTGGCTGTTTGGGTAGTCATGCCTTCGCGCTCCTCAGGCGATGCCTAGATACTTTTGTTTGAGCCCGTCGTCGTGCACCAGATCGGCCATGAGCCCCTGGTGCACCGTGCGCCCGTCGTCCAGGATGAAGTAGTCCACCCCGATGTGACTGGCCATGTAGAAGTTCTGCTCCACTAGGATCACCGTGGTGTGGTTCTTGATGTGGTTGATGGACTCGATGAGGTGGTCCACCACGATGGGAGCCAGACCCTTGGAGGGCTCGTCGATAAGCAGCAGGTCGTGGTCGTTTACAAAGGCCCGGGCGATGGCCAGCATCTGCTTTTGCCCGCCGGAGAGCACTCCCGCCTTGGAGCGCCAGAACTTTTTCATGTCCGGGAACAGCTGGAATATGGTTTCCATGCGGGCCCAGGTGGTCTCGCTTTCACTCAGCATGGCCAGGCGGAAGTTCTCCTCCACGCTCAGGGTGTAGAGCACCGCCTGGTCCTCGGGCACAAATCCCACCCCCAGCTTGGCCACCTCGTAGGGCTTCATGGCCTGCACCGCCCGGCCCTTGAGGGTGATCTCCCCCGAGGACGCCGGGGTCAGCCCCATGACGGTGCGCAGGGTGGTGGACTTGCCCGCGCCGTTGCGCCCCAAGAGCACCGTGGCCCGGCCGGGCATGAAGCTAAGGTCCACCCCTTGCAGGATGTGGTGCTGCTCGATGTAGGTGTGCACCTTGGCGAGCGACAGGATGGGCTCAGCCATTTTTCACCCCCCCGCCCAGATAGGCTTCCAGCACCTCGCTGTTGCAGGCCACCGCCTGGGGGGAGTCGTCGCAGATCAGGCGGCCCTCCTTGAGCACGGCGATGGAATCGGAAACGGTCATGATCATGTCGAACTTATGCTCCACCAGCATGATGGTGCGGTTGCGCCCCGCCTTGATCTGTTGGATCAGCTCCAGGATGGCCGGCACCTCCTCCAGGCTCATGCCCGCGGTGGGCTCGTCCAGCAGAAGAAGCTCCGGGTCCAGGGCCAACAGGATGGCGATCTCCAGCTTGCGCTGCTCCCCGTGGGTCAGGGTCTTGGCCTCCACCGCCCAGCGCTTGTCCATGAGCACCTGCCTGAGAAGCTCGTAGGCCCGGTCCTCCAGCTCGGAGTAGGAGCGGTAGTTGCGCCAGAACACCATGCCCACCCTGGCCTTGGACTGCAAAGCCAGGCGCACGTTTTCCAGCACGCTCAAAGAGGGGAAGATGTTGGTGAGCTGGAAGGAGCGCCCCACCCCCAGGCGGGTGCGGTCCGCCGCGTCCAGGCCGGCGATCTCCCGGCCCTTGAACATGATGCTGCCGCTGGTGGGCTTGTACTGGCCGCTGAGCAGGTTGAACAGGGTGGTCTTGCCCGCCCCGTTGGGCCCGATGATGGCCTTCAGGGTGAAGGGCTCCACCGTCAGGTTCACCGCGTTAACGGCGACGTTGCCGCCGAAGCGGATGGTCAAATCCTTGGTTTGCACTACCGGTGCCTGGCTCGCCACTGGCACTTCTCCCCCTGGTTGAGGGCGCGCGCCGTAGCGCCCGCCCGCTAGGCTTTTGCTTACTTCTTGTTGCGGATGGGGATGTCCATCTTGCTGTAGGGAATCACTTCCACCAGCTCGCACTCGGCCCAAGGCAGCTTGGGGTTGTTCTTGATGCGGAAGTGGAACATGTCCTGCATGGCCTGATGGTCCTCTTTGCGGAACATCATCTCGCCCTTGGGGGTGTCGAACTTCATGCCCTCCATGGCCGCGATGAGCTTTTCGGTGTCCGTGGAGCCCGCCTTCTTGATGGCCGTAACCACGGCCATGGCCGCCGCGAAGCCGCCGCAGGTGAAAAAGTCCGGGGGCGCGCCGTTGTAGCGCTTCTCGTGCTCTTTCACCAGCCAGTCGTTAATCTTGTTCTTTGGGTTGGTGTAGTAGTAGTAGGTGGCGCCTTCCATGCCCACCATGGGCTTGTAGGCCTTGAGCGCGTCCAGGATGTTGCCGCCGGCGGTGAGCTTGATGCCGTAACGCTCGTCCAGCTTCATGGCGTTGAGCTTGTTCATGGGGTTGTTCTTGCCCGCCCAGTAGATGCTGATGTACTTCTGGCCCTTTTGGTCCTTGAGGGCCTTGATCAGGCGCTGGGCCGGAGCGGTGAAGTCGGCGGTGGCGGCGGGCACGAACTCGCTGTGCACCACTTTGGCTCCCAGCTTCTCGGCGGCCGCTTTATAGGCGGCCACGCCGTCGCGGCCAAAGGAGTAGTCCTGGGCGATGGTGGCGATCACCACGCCGGGCTTGGCCACGGCCGAGGCGTTGCCCACCGCGTCCTGGGAGGAGTTGCGGCCGGTGCGGAAGATGTAGCGGTTCCAGTACTGGCCGGTGATGGAGTCGGCCACGGCGGGCTCGACGATCAGTATCTTTTTGAACTCCTGGGCCACGGGCAGCATGGCCACGGCCACCGCCGAGGAGACCGGCCCCACGGCCAGGTCAACCTTGTCGTCGCGGTAGGCCTCGGTGAGCAGTTGCTTGCCCTTTTGCGGCTTGAGCGCGGTGTCCTTGATGATCACCACGATGGGCCGCCCGTCGATCTTCATGGTCCCGTTGGTGGCGTACTCCAGGCCCATCTTGAAGCCGTTCATGGACTGCTTGGTGTAGGCCTCGTAGGGGCCGGTGACCCCCACCACCTGGGCGATCTTGATGGGCTTGGGGTCGGCCGCCAGGGCCGCCGGGGCGGCCAGGGCCAGGGCCAGGCCCGCTATCAGAAGCACCTTTCCCATTTTCTTCAGACTCATGCGTTCCCTCCTTTGGTTGGCCGGGCCTCGGCCCCGCCGAAAAAGTTCGCCGGCGATAAATCCCCATGACCGCCGGCGCAATCCGAACCGACTAGCTGTATTGCTCCCTCAAGTTTCTTTTGAGCACCTTGCCCGCCGCGTTGCGGGGAAGGGCCTCGGTGAACACCACCTTTTTGGGAATCTTGTACTTGGCCAGGCAGGTCTTCAGGTGGGCGGTCACCGCCTGCTCCTGAAGGCTTTGGCCCTCCTTGAGCACCACCACCGCGCAGCCCACCTCGCCCCACTTGGGGTCGGGCAGGCCGATGACCGCGGCCTCGGCCACCTGCTCCAGGGCGAAGATGGCGTTCTCCACCTCGGCCGGGTACACGTTCTCCCCGCCGGAGATGAACATGTCCTTCTTGCGGTCCACCATGTACAAGAAGCCCCCGTCGTCCATGCGGGCCAGGTCGCCGGTGTGGAACCACCCCTCGCTAAAGGCCTCCTCGTTGGCCTCGGGGCGGTTCCAGTAGCCCTGCATCACATTGGGGCCCCTGAGCAGAAGCTCGCCCACCTCGCCCCGGGGCAGCTCATTGCCGTCGTCGCCGGCCACCCGGGCTTCCAAGTGGAACACGACACGGCCCACGGAGCCCTTTTTGCTGAGCGCCCAGGGCTTGGCCAGAGTGGCGATGGAAGGAGCGGCCTCGCTCATGCCGTAGCCTTGTTGCAGGATGATTCCCTGGGTGTGGTACTGATCCACCAGGGAAGGGGGCAGGGGGGCTCCGCCGCTCATCACCAGACGCACCCCGGCAAAGGCCTCGGGGTCGAACTCCGGTGACTGGATGAGGAACAGGAAGATGGCCGGCACCCCGAAGAACAGGGTGATGCCTTCCCGGCGCAGCAGGTCCAGCGCCTGGGCCGGCTCGAAGCTGCGCTGGACCACCACCGTGCCGCCCACGTAGAGCATGGGCAGGGTGAACAGGCCAATGCCCCCGATGTGGAACATGGGCAGGGCCACCAGGTCGCGGTCGCTGGAGGTGAACTCCATGTCCACCTGGAGGCTCAGGGCGTTGTACAGGCAGTTGCCCTGGGTGAGCACCGCGCCCTTGGGCTTGCCGGTGGTCCCCGCGGTGTACATGATGATGAAGGGCGCTTCGGAGGTGATCTCCTGCTCCACCACCGGCTCCTCGCCGCCCTGCTCGGCCAACAGCGTCTCGTAGGGCCGGGCCTCCAGGCGGGGCTCGGTGCCCAGAACCATCAGGCGCTCGAAGCTCATCCGCTCCAGGATGCCCTGGGCCAGGTCCTGAAGGTCGGGGTCGAAGATCAGGGTCTTGACCCCGCTGTCGCCCAGTTGGAAGGTCAGCTCCGCCGCGGTGAGCCGCCAGTTGAGGGGCACCAGGACGAGGCCCAGCTTGGCCGAGGCCATGATCACCTCGATGTATTCCTGGCTGTTGTAGGAAAGCAGGGCCAGGCGGTCCCCCTGGCCCAGGCCCTGGGCTTGCAGGGCCCGGGCCAGGCGGTTGACCCGCCGGTTTAGTTGGCGGTAGCTCAGGCGGCGGCCGCCGTCCACCACCGCTTCTTTGTCCGGCGCGATCTCCTCGCGCTTGGTCAGCCAGAATCCGATACCCCGCACGCTATTAGCTCCCCAGTCAGGTTTTAGGCGAAAAGTTTGGCCATCACCTTGGCCATGTTGTCGGCGAAGTTGGCCACGTGGGTGAGCCCCTCTTCGTCCTGCGCCGCGTCGTGGGCCCCGCCCGCCCCGGCCATGCCCACGGTCCAGTAGGTGGAGCCAGGCACGGTGATGCCGTTGATGAAGAACCACAGCAGAAGCTGGGAAAAGGCCATGTTGTGCCCGGCCCGGCGGGCCACGGTGATGGGCCCGCCCACCTTGCCCGCCAGGAACTTGCCGTTCCAGTGGGCCACGAAGGTGGCCCGGGCCAAAAGGCTCATCATCTGGGGGGCCACCGAGGATAGGTACACCGGCGAGCCCAGCACGATGCCGTCGGCCTGCTCCATGAGGGCCATGATCTCGGCGAAGTCGTCGTCGGTCTGGGCGCAGCGTTTTTCCTTGGTGCAGGCGTAGCAGCCCAGGCAGGGGTTAATCTTCTTGTGGCGCAGGGAGACCAGCTGAGTCTCCAGGCCCTGGGCGGCCAATTTGGCCAGGCACTGCTCCATGTAGTACTTGGTGTTGCTGCCCGGACGCAGGCTGGCGGTTATGCCCAAAACCTTCATTTGGCTTTCTCCTTGTTGATCTCGCTGGTGGTCAGGGCCCCGGAGTCCAGTTGCTGGTGCATAAGGTCGCGGAAAAAGCTCTCGTCGTGGCAGCGGCTGAACAACTCCGCCTCGGCCATGAGCCCCTGCTCCAGGGGTCGGCCCTGGCCCGCTTTCACCGCCCGCTTGGCCAGGGACAGGGCGTAGGCCGGGTTGCGCAGGATGGGCTTCAGCAGGTCGTTCACCCCCTGCTCCAGCCCTTCGTCGGGCACCGCCCGGTGCACCAGCCCCAGGCGGGCCGCCTCCTGGCCGGGGTGCAGCTTGCCGCTCAGGATCATCTCCATGGCCAGGCCCTGGCCCACCAGCCGGGGCAGGCGCTGGGTGCCGCCGCCGCCGGGGATGAGCCCCACCTTGACCTCGGGCAGGCCGATGCGCGCGCTATGGGCCGCCACCCTGAGGTCACAGGCCATGGCGAACTCGAAGCCCCCGCCGAAGCACAGGCCGTTGATCGCCGCCACCAGGAGCAGGGGGCTGGCCTCCATGCGGTCCAGCAGGGCCTGGAAGCGCCGGGAAAAGGCCAGGCCTCCGGCGTGGTCCAGTTGCATCATCTCTATGCCGTCGGCTCCGCCGATGAAATGGCTGGAGCCCGCGCCGGTGAACACCAGCACCTGGGCTGGGGAGGCCTCCACCTCCTCCAGCAGGGCCTCCAACTGGTCCATTAGCGGGGAGTTGATGGAGTTGCGGTCCACCTGGCGGTCGACGACCGCCCAGGAAACCTGGGGGCCGGGGCGCAGGGACAAATGAGGGTATTCACCGGCCATGGGCAAACTGGGCTCCTAAGCTGCGATCCAACCGTAAAGAGTCGGCGCCTTGGGCAGGCGTCTGGACGATGCTTGTAGGTGCGCCACCGAGGCGCTGGGTTCGCTAAGCGGTCGGTCCCGGCGGAAGGCGTGGTCAGCTTTGTGAGCGGATAGGTCAGAGCCGGTTATTTTGCAAAGGCGACGGTGTTTTTCTGATACATGAACCAACCGTCAGAAATTGTGCAACGCGGGGCGCTTCCCTGTCAAGGGCAAAGTTCGCCATGCAAACTTACCTCAGCGGCCCGAAAGGCCGAAAACCACCAAACTTATAGCGTCATCAATAAGTTGCTTTGGTATGTCAGGATGGGGGGCGGCGCTCCAGACCAGCCAACGCAGGCCGATCATGTGGTGGATGCCCATGAGGGCAGGGACCATGATCTCCAGGGGCAGGTCGCGTATTTCGCCGTCTTTGACCGGGCCGGCCAGGGAGGCGGCGTAGCCTCCGGCCAGCTTGTTGTAATAGAATTCCGCCGCCTGGGGCACGATGGCCTCGGACTCCGACACGATGCGGTAGATGAGGCTGTGCCGCCCAAGAAAGCGAAAAAAACTAAGCATGCCTTGCACTTCTTTGTCGCGGCGGTCCTGGTGGCGGTCGGTGGCCCGGCGCAGCTCCCGGCGGAGTTGGTAGCTCAAAAAGCGCACCACCCCGTTCATCAGGTCCTGCTTGCTCTTGAAGTGCACGTAAAAGGTGCCCTGGGCTACCCCGGCCTGGCGGGTGATGTCGGAGATGCCCGCCCCGGCATAGCCCATCTCGCCTAGCACCTGCTCGGCCGCCTGGAAGATGGCGATCTTGGTGCCCTTGCCCGGCGAGTCGCTCTCTTCCCAGGGAAGGAGGCCTTCCTGGGCCGGGGCCGGGGATGGCAGGGGCCATTGGGCGGGGGGTTGCCAGGCTTTGGGCCCGCTAATGCCTTTCTCCAGGAAAGAGGCGCACAAATCGGCCATGTCTTCCAGGTCGTGCGCCGGGCCCAGGTCTTCCCAGGGGCGCTGCTCGAAGATGGCCAGGCCCAGCATGGAGTAGGCCACCACGTTGGGGTCTAGGGAGCGGAACTGCCCCAGGTTGACCGTCCGGCGGTGGAAGTCCCGGAAGAACCAGGCGATCGAGTCGTAATAACTGATGGTTACGGTTTCGATGATGTCGAATTCATTGAGCACCCGGTGGATGGGGGCATAGTCCCGGCAGTGGCTGAGAAGCAGGCGCAGAACCCGGCGCAGGGCTTCGTGGGGGCTCAGGCCCTCCAGGGTCAGGGCGTTGGCCTGGGACCAGAAATCGCTCAGCGCGGCGTCCACCACCTCCCGGAACACCTGGTCCTTGTTGCGGAAATACTGGTAGAAGGTGCCCTGGCCCAGGCCGCACTCCCGGCTTATCTGGGAAACGCTGGCCCCGGAATAGCCATGTTCGCCGAACACCTGCCGGGCCGCCTGCAACAGGCTCTGGCGGGTGCGGGCCCCCTTGGGGGTCAGGGAGTGGGGGCCGGGGTTGGCGGGTGCGCTTTTGGGTGTCGATTTGGACATGTCTAGTGATTCACCTCTCAGTTTTTATATAACATCGCCGGTTGACAGTCCAGAAGGAAAATCGCCGCCCGCCGCCCTGGACCATGGGGCAGGCACCCGCCGGGCATTTTTTAATTAAATTTTCAGTAATGGGCTTGACACGGATTGTCGGACAATGTTATCAGACCATTACATACAACAACTTTGCGCCCCCACTACATCTTGATTCAACAACCAGCGAGCAACTCAGGGCCAACCGCCGCAGCGGTCCTTGGATGACTGTGGCTGCCGAGCGAGGCGATGAATTAAGTGAAAGCCGATTTTGCATTAACGCCGGACAGGCAAAAGCCTCGGGGGAGACGGTAAGCGCATGCCGGAGTCGGTTAGGGAGAGGATTTACGAGGCCATCAGGGACGGGATCACCTATGGCGAGATGTTGCCCGGAGAGCGGCTGACCGAAAAGGAGCTTTCCGAGAGATTCCAGGCCAGCCGCAGCACCATTCGCGAGTGCCTGCGCCAACTGGAGAGCGAGGGGCTGCTCGCCTTTGAGAACCACAAGGGGTTTCGGGTGTCCAAGCTCTCCACTCGCCAGGTGGAGGAGATATACGACCTGCGCTGGCTCCTGGAAAGTTACGCCACCCGCCTTACCGCCGAAAAGGCCTCCCCAGCCCAGGTGGCCCAGCTTAAAAAGCTGCAAGAGAGTTGCCGCAAAGCGGCCCACAAGGGCGACCTCAAGGCCTGGCTCAAATACAACAACGCCTTTCACCTTTTCTTTTACGATAACTGTGGCAACGACAACCTCAAGCTGCTGCTGGACACCCTGAAAAGGCGCATCTACCGCTACCACTACATCATCATCCAGATTCCGGGCCATTTCGAAAACTACCT
Source organism: Pseudomonadota bacterium (assembly GCA_018902755.1). GTDB lineage: Bacteria > Desulfobacterota > Desulfarculia > Desulfarculales > Desulfarculaceae > Desulfoferula. Next base: position 54,788 of record JAHIQI010000008.1, read on the forward strand.
GGCCCAGCACCAGAAGATAATCGAGGCCTGCCGCCGCAACGACGGCCGGGCCGCGGAAAAGTACATGAAAGCGCATCTGGGAGGCATCAAGGATGTGCTCCTGGAGCAGTTCAAGAAGTTTCCGGGCATGCACCCCGGCTAGGGCATGGCCGTCAGCAAAGGGAGCGCCGTATGAGCTTGCAAGACAAAGTGGCCCTGGTTACCGGCGGAGGCCGGGGCATCGGTCGGGCCATCTGCCTGGTGTTCGCCCAAAAGGGCGCGGATGTGATCGTGGCCGATCTGGACCTGGGCCTGGCCCAGGGAGTGGCCAAGGAAGTGGAGGCCCTGGGGCGGCGGGCCCTGGCGCTCACCATGAACGTGGCCGAGGAGGCCAGCGTGGACCAGGCGGCGGCCCAGGCCCAGGCCTGGCAGGGGCGCATCGACATATGGGTTAACAACGCTGGGATCGGCAGCCGGGCCATGCTGCACGAGATGACCGCCGAGCAGTGGGACAAGGTGCTAACGGTGAACCTGCGGGGCGCCTTCCTGGGCACCCGCGCCGCCGCCCGCATCATGATGCCCCAGAACAGCGGGCGCATCATCAACATGTCCTCGCGGGCGGGCAAGGGCGGCAGTTACGGGCATTGCAGCTACGGCTCCTCCAAGGCGGGCATGGTGGGACTCACCAAGAGCACCGCCCGTGAGCTGGGCAAGTACAACATCACCGCCAACGCCATCCAGCCCGGCTTCATCCCCACCGAGCTCACCAAGAACCTGGACACCAGCATCACCACGCCCGAGCAGCGGGTGCTGCCCCGGGCCGGGCGGCCCGAGGATGTGGCCTACGCCGCGGCCTATCTGGCCTCCGACGAGGCGGAGTGGGTCACCGGCATCATGTTGGAAGTGACCGGCGGCACCGGAATGTTCGCGGGCTAAGGGGAGAGACGCCATGAGATTCGAGGGTAGATGCGCCGTGGTAACCGGCGGGGGCGGCGGATTCGGCAAGGCCTTTGGCGCGGCGCTGGCCGCCGAGGGCTGCAACGTGGTCCTGGCCGACGTGAACCAGGAGCTGCTGGCCAAAAACGAGGCCGAGATCAACCAGGCCGGCGGCGGCAAGGCCCTTGCCGTGCTCTGCGACGTGACCAGCGGCGAGGCGGTGCAGGCCATGGCCGCCAAGGCGGTGGAGAGCTTCGGCTCCCTGGACATCCTCATCAACAACGCGGGCGGCAGCATGGGGGTCCCCCGGGACACCATCGACCAGGTCAAGGAAGAGGACTGGGACAAGGTGGTGAGCCTGAACCTGAAGGGCACCTTCCTGTGCACAAAGGCCGCGGCCGGCTACATGAAAAAGGCGGGCTACGGCAAGATCGTGAACCTGAGCTCCATCACCGCCCGGGTGGGCGGCCAGCTCACCCCGGTGCAATACGTCAGCGCCAAGGGCGCGATCATCTCCTTCACCCGCCACGTGGCCCAGGAGCTGGGCCCCTTCGGCATCAACGTTAACGCGGTGGCTCCGGGCATAGTGCTCACCGGCGAGCGCCTGGAAAAGATGTGGTACGGCCGCAAGAGCGATGAGGAGCGCCAATCCTACGTTAACCAGGTGCCCCTGCGCCGCCTGGGCTCCCCTCAGGAGATCAGCGACGCGGTGCTTTACCTGTGCTCGGACCAGGCCAGCATCATCACCGGGGTGACTCTGGACATCAACGGCGGATTGTTTTCCGCTTAACCACAAAGGTCTAACTCATGGACAAAGACAAACTCGCGGGCCTGTATCAGCAGTGGAACCAGGGCCCGGTTGAGCAGGCCCTCAAAAAAACCCCCGAGCGCGCCAACTGTGCACACACCCCGGCGGGCATTCCCAACGAGCGAATCTATACCCCGCTCAATCTGGACGAGGCGGGCTTCGACTACGCCAAGGACCTGGGCTTTCCGGGCCAGTTCCCCTACACCCGAGGCCGCGATCCCCTGGGCTATCGCTCCAACTACTGGCTGTTCATGCAGTACGCCGGTTGCGGCGACGCCGAGGAGGCCAACAAGCGCTACCGCTATCTGCTGAGCCAAGGCCAGGCCGGAATCTCGGTGGCCTTCGACCTGCCCACCCAGGTGGGCCTGGACTCCGACGACCCCATGGCCGACGGCGAGGTGGGCAAGATCGGGGTGGCGGTGTCCTCGCTGCAAGACCTGGAGACGGTGTTCGAGGGCATCCCGCTCAACAAGCTGCGCCAGATCAGCCTGGTGGCCAACGCCATGAGCAGCATTATCCTGGCCATGTTTTTGGCCCTGGCCGAGAAGCAGGGTGTGCCGGTGGATGAATGCACCCTGCGCATCCAGAACGACGTGCTCAAGGAGTTCATCTCCCGGGGGGCCTACATCTTCCCGCCCGAGCCGTCCATCCGCCTGACCACCGACGTGGTTACCTACTGCGCCCAGAACCATCCCGCCTGGCTGCCCATCACCCTGTGCGGTTATCACATCCGCGAGGCCGGGGCCAACGCGGTGCAGGAGGTGGCCTACTGCCTGGCCAACGGCCTGGCCTACATGGACGAGGTGGCCCGGCGCGGCGCGCCCATGGAGCGGGTGCTGCCCCAGCTCTCCGCTTTCTGCGCGGTGAACATGAACTTCTTCGAGGAGATCGCCAAGTTCCGGGCTCTGCGCCGCCTGTGGGCCCGCCTGGTGCGCGAGCGCTACGGGGTTGGCCCGGAGGTGAACCTGGGGCTCAGCCTGGTGAACTTCACCGCGGGCAGCAGCCTCACCGCCCAACAGCCCATGAACAACATCGTGCGGGTGGCGGTGGAGTGCCTGGCCGGAGTGCTGGGCGGCTGCCAGTCCCTGTTCCCTTGCTCCATGGACGAGGCCTTTGCCACGCCCACCGAGGCGGCGGTGAAGGTGGCCCTGCGCACCCAGCAGATCATCGCCAACGAGACCGGCATCGGCGACACGGCGGACCCCATGGGCGGCTCCTACTACTTGGAAAGCCTCACCAGCGAGATCGAGAAGCGGGCGCTGAAGATGATCGAGGAGATCGAGGCCCTGGGCGGCTCGGTCAAGGCCATCGACCAGGGCTACTTCCGCCGCAACATCGACGAGGCCTCCTACCAGTGGCAGAAGGAAGTTGACACCGGCGCGCGCTCCATCGTGGGGGTAAACGCCTACCAGGAAGCCGACGAAGCGCCCATGGAGATATTCCGGCCCCCGGCCGAGACCCAGGAGCGCCAGATCGCTCGCCTGCGGAAGCTGCGCGAGGAGCGCGACAACGACCGGGTGCAAAAGGCCCTGGAGCAGGTGAAGGCCGTGGCCGCCACCGAGGAAAACCTGATCCCCGCCCTGACCGAAGCGGCCAGGGCCTATGCCACCATGGGCGAGATCTGCGGGGTCTTGCGCTCGGTGTTCGGGGAGCACAACGAAGGTGACATCTAAAACGATCATGCCCAGCGGGATGAAAAGACATGCCTAAACGACACCGCATAATGCTGGCCAAGGCAGGCCTGGACGGACACGACCGCGGGGTGCGGGTGGTGGCCATGGGCCTGCGCGACGCCAACTTCGAGGTTATCTACACCGGCCGCCGCCAGACGCCGGAGCACATCGTTAACGCGGCCATCCAGGAGGACGTGGACGCCATCGGGCTGAGCATCCTGTCCGGGGCCCACATGACCTTGTTCGCCAAGATCCTGGAGCTGCTCAAGGCCAAAGAGGCCGATGACATCGTGGTTTTCGGAGGGGGCATCATCCCGCCGGACGACGCCCAGGAGCTCAAGCAGATGGGCGTGAAGCACATCTTCGGGCCGGGCACCGCCATGGACACCATCGTGGGGGCCATCAACCAGACTTTGGAACAGCGGGAGGCCAAGTAAAGCCATGCTTAAAAAGATAGACCACATCGGCATAGCCGTGCACGACATGGACGCGGGGCTCAAGTTTTTTCAAGAGGTCTTCGGACTCAAACCCATCAAGGTCGAGACTCTGGAAAAAATCAGCGTGAACATCGCTTTCCTGCCCCTGGGCGAGGTGCTTATCGAGCTGTTGGAGCCCACCTCTCCGGGAGCCGGGCGCATCGGCCAATTCCTTGAGGACAAGGGCCCGGGCTTCCACCACATCGCCTACCGAGTGGAATCCATCGACCAGGCCCTGGCCGCTCTGAAGGCCCAGGGCGTGCCGGTGCGCGACGAGACCCCCCTGCCCGGCGGCGATGACTCACGCATCGCCTTTATCAAGCCCGAGGGGACCCAAAACGTGCTCACCGAGTTGGTGGAGCGCGCCCATGAGATAGAGGCCAAGTAGTCATGAACGTAGCGCAGCTTTGGCAAAAACAGGCCGCCAAATACGGCGACAAGACCTACCTGTACTTCGGTGACGACGAGTATTCCTACAACCAGATGCTGGGGACCTTCTACCGGGTGGCCGACAGCCTGGCCGGCATGGGCATCGGCAAGGGCGACCGGGTGGCACTGATGCACCGCAACGCGCCCGAGTTCCTCTACACCTGGTTCGCCCTGAGCTTCCTGGGGGCCATCACCGTGCCCATCAACCCGGTGTTCACCGAGACCGAGATCGCCTACATCCTGGGCCACTCGGGAGCCAAGGCCCTGGTCATCGAGGACGAGTTCCTTGAGACCCTGGCCAAGGTGCCCCGGGACGAAATACCGGACATGAAGCAGGTTATCGTCAGCGGCGGCCAGGGCCCGGCCGGGACCATAGGTTTTGGCCAGCTCCTGGAGGGCGAGGAAAAAGACCCCGGCGTGGCCATCGACGACCAGGACCCCTGCGTGTGCATCTACACCTCGGGCACCACGGACATGCCCAAGGGGGTGCTCAACTCTCACTACGGCTGGGTGACCACCGGCCAGTCCTACGCCTACACCGTGGGCATCGGCGACAGCGACCGGGTGATGACCCCTAACCCCCTGTTCCACGCCAACGCGCAGGTCTATTCCACCATGGGCTCCTTGAACGCCGGGGCCGGCCTTATCCTGCTGGACCGCTTCAGCGGCAGCCAGATCCTGGAGCAGGCGCGGCGCTACAAGGCCACCAAGATGGTGCTGGTGCAGGCGGTGACTCCCTGGGTGTGGGCCCGCCCGGTGTCCGAGGACGACTGCCAGCACGAGTTGGACACCATGGTGGCGGGCAACGTGCCGGTGGACATCTACCACAAGTTCGAGGAGCGCTTTTGCCTGAAGATCCAGACCATCTATTCGCTCACCGAGGCCACCATGGCGGTCATGGGACCCCGGGCCGGCACCATGCCCCGCAAGCCGGGCAGCATCGGGGTGCCCATGGAGCACCCGGACCCGGCGGTAATGAACCAGGTGTGGATCGCCGATGACGCGGGCAACGAGGTGGAAGCGGGCAAGCAGGGCGAGATCATCATCAAGAACCCGGCGGTGATGCTGGGCTATTACAACGACCCGGCCAAGACCGCGGCCACCAAGGTGGACGGCTGGATTCACACCGGTGACATCGGTTACCGCGACGAACAGGGCTACATCTTTTTCGTGGGCCGCAAGAAAGAGGTGATCCGCCGCCGGGGCGAGCTGATCAGCCCCACCCAGATAGAGGCGGTGCTCAACGCCCATCCTGCGGTGGAAGAGTCGGCGGTGATCGGGGTGCCTTCGGACCTGGGCACCGGCGAGGAAGAGGTCAAGGCCTTTGTGCGGCTCGCCGAGGGCGGCCAGGCCACGGTGGAGCAGTTGCAGGAGCACTGCCGGGCCAAGCTGGCCGACTTCAAGGTGCCGCGCTTCATCGAGTTTCGCAAAGAGTTCGCCAAGAGCGCCATCGGGCGCATCAAGAAAGAGGAGCTGAAAAAGAGCAACGCATAACAAATTTTTAGAAGGCTCCGGGGATTGGGGTAATTGCCGGGAGCCAAAAAATCCGAACGGCGCGTGGTTGAAAAAAATCGCGCCAAAAAACCTGAGAGGGAGGGAATTTGGTTATGAGAATCCTGAAATCCGCACTGTTGATGACGGCGCTGGCGGCGCTTTTGGTCGCGCCCCTGGGCTCGGCCATGGCCGCCGACGAAATCAAACTGGGCACCATTTTTTCCCGCACCGGCCCCTTGGCCAACCTGGGCCTGGATAGCTGGCGCGGCGCCGAACTGGCCCGCATCGTCCAAAACCAAAAGGGCGGCCTGCTGGGCAAGAAGATCGTGTTCATCAACGGCGACGCTCCCAACCCCAAGGCGGCGGTGAGCGAAAGCGAACGCCTGTGCACCGTGGAAAAGGTGCCGGTGATCCTGGGCTCCTTCTCCAGCTCCATCAGCCTGGCGGCCAGCGCCAAGGCCAACCAGCACAAGGTCATCTACTGGGAGCTGGGCGGCGTGGGCGACAAGATCACCGAGCGCGGCCTCAAGTACGTTTTCCGCACCTGCCCCACCGGATCGGACCTGGGCCGCGACCAGCTCCGTTTCGCCCTGGGCGAGCTGGCCAAAAAGATCGGCAAGAAGCCCGAGCAGATGAAGGTGGCCAGCATCTATGAAGACTCCGCCTACGGCACCGCCTGCGCGGCGGGTATCCGCGACGAGGCCAAGAAAATGGGCATCAAGCTGGCGGTGGACGAGGCCTACAACCACAAGGCCACCGACCTTTCCTCCCTGGTGATGCGCGTCAAGGCGGCCGGCCCGGACGTCATCCTGGAATCCTCCTACGAAAACGACGCCATCATGTTCTTCCGTCAGGCCCAGGAGGCGGGGCTCAAGGTCCGCCAGTTCGTGGGCTCCGGCGGCGGCATGAACCTGCCCGGCTACCAGAAGGCCCTGGGCAACGCCACCAGCGGCTACGTGTGCAACGTGGGCTACCCCGGCTACAACCTGAACCCGGCCTACGCCAAGGGCATCAAGGAGCTTGAGGCCCTGTACACCAAGACCTTCGGAGAGAAGCCCAACAGCGTGTTCTCGGTGATCAACTACATGGGCACCATGGCCCTGTGGGACGTGATCAACCGGGCCGGCTCCCTGGACCCCGATGCGCTGGTCAAGGCGGCCCTGGCCACCGACATCCCGGCTGACCAGACCATCCTGCGCTTCGGCATCAAGTTCGCGGGCCCCGGCAGCAAGAACATGGGCCAGAACATCCTGGCCCGTTACTTCATCTCCCAGTGGCAGGACGGCAAGCTTTGGATCGTCAGCCCTGCCGCCGCCGCCACTCCGGGGCGTTCGCTGCAGGTGAAGTAGTACCTGGCTTGAGTTCATGACGGCCGGGCGGGCCTGTTCGCGGGCCCGCCCGGCAACCAAGCATGCACTGGGGGGTGCGGGCCGGCGGGGGTGCCTCTAGATGGTCTTTTTGCAAGTATTGATAAACGGGTTGTTCCTGGGCGGGGTGTATGCCCTCATCAGCCTGGGGCTCACCTTGATATTCGGGGTGATCAGGGTTATCAACTTCGCCCACGGCGAAATCCTGATGATCTCCATGTACGCTTCATTTTTCTGCTTTTCCATACTGGGGCTCAATCCCTACCTCAGCCTGATCATCGTCATACCCGGCATGTTCCTGGTGGGCGTGCTCATCGATCAGGTGATCATCCGGCCCATCCGCAACGCGCCCTCCTACATGCAGATCTTCGCCACGGTGGGCCTGTCGGTGGTCTTGATCAACCTGGCCCTGGTGTTCTTCAGCGGGGACTACCGCAGCATCAACCTGGCCTTCGCCAAACAGGTGGTGCACATGGGCGACATCGGCATCTCCCTGTCGCGCTTCATCGTGTTCATCTCGGCCATCGCGGTGGCCTGGCTGGTCTGGCTGTTTCTGGATAAGACCGACATGGGCAAGCAGATACGGGCCATCGCCCAGGACCGCGACGCGGCCAGGCTCATGGGCATCAACCCCAACAAGATCTACATGATCACCTTCGGCATCGGCAGCGCCATGGTGGGCCTGGCAGGCGGGCTGATCATGCCCCTGTACTACGTGTTCCCCTCGGTGGGCGCCTACTTCGTGCTCACCGCCTTCGTGGTGGTGGTGCTGGGCGGCCTGGGCAACATGGTGGGGGCGCTGTTGGGCGGCCTGATCATCGGGGTCATCGACTCCCTGAGCGGCTTCTACCTGGATCCGGCCCTCAAGGAGATGGTGTATTTCCTGGTGTTCCTCGGGGTCCTGCTCTTCAGGCCTTCCGGCCTTATGGGCATGATCGGGGCCGAAGAGATGGGGCTTAAGTGATGCTGGGTTCATACTTCAAAAACATAGGTGCTCCGGGCGTCTATTTCCCCAGCCTGATCCTGCTGGCCCTGCTGGCGGTGGCGGCGTTGGTGCCCAACGAGTTTTACCTCAACCTTTTCTTCATGATCTTCATGTTCGCGGGCCTGTCCGGGGCCTGGAACATCATCGGCGGCTACGCGGGGCAGATATCCCTGGGCCACGCCGCCTTCTACGGGGTGGGGGCCTACACCTCGGCGGTGCTGTTCGCCAAGCTGGGCCTGCCCCCGGTCCTCGGCATTTTCGCCTCCATGGGCGTGGCGGTGGTTCTGGCCTTCATCATCGGCTACCCCTGCCTGCGCCTCAAGGGGCCCTTCTTCACCCTGGCCACCCTGGCCGTGGCCGAGGTGTTGCAGCTTTTGGCGGTGTACTTCCGGGGCCTCACCGAAGGCTCCGAAGGCCTGTCCATCCCCTACGAGCCGGCCTGGTACAACCTTATCTTCGCGTCAAAGAACAGCTACGCCGTGCTGGCCTTTGGCTACATGGTGCTGGTGCTGGTGATAACCCTGGTGTTGGAGCGCTCCAAGCTGGGCTATCAGCTCACCGCCCTGCGCGACGAGGACCAGGCCGCCGAGTCCCTGGGGGTCAACACCTCCCGGGCCAAGATCGCGGCCTTCGTGCTCAGCGGGGCGCTCACCGCCCTGGGTGCGGTCATCGTCAGCCAGTACGTGCTGTTTTTGGAGCCCCACTCCGACTTCTCGGTGAACGTCTCGGTGGAGCTGGCCCTCATGTCCATGGTGGGCGGGCTGGGCACCGCCGTGGGACCGCTTATCGGCGCGGCCATCCTCATACCCCTGGGCGAGTTCCTTCGGGCCTGGGTGGGGGGCGGCATCCAGGGCCTGCACTACGTCATCTACGGCTGCATCCTCATCCTGGTGGTGATGTTCATGCCCCACGGCATCAAGGCCCTGGTGGAGAACAAGTACCAGGCCCTGATGGCGCTGCTGCCCCGCTTCGGCGCGGCGGCGCGGCCGCAACCCGAGGAAGAGGTGCACCTGCACTTCGAATCCCACGAGGCCGAGGCGGTCAAGGAGGGTAGGCCCCTCATCGCCGCCCATGAGATCAGCAAGGACTTCGGCGGGCTCAGGGTGCTCAGCGGCATCAGCTTCGCGGTGCATCCGGGGGAAATCCTGGGGATCATCGGCCCCAACGGCGCGGGCAAGACCACCCTGTTCAACGTGATCTCCGGGGTGTACCGGCCCACCAAGGGCCGGGTGGAGTTCGACGGCCAGGACATAACCCAGATAAGGCGCATCCACCAGGTGTGCCACCTGGGCATGGGTCGCACCTATCAGATCGTCAAGCCCTTCGGCAACATGAGCGTCTTGGACAACGTGATGGTGGGGGCGTTCTGCAACCAGGCCGGGTCGGCCACCGCCAGGGAGATAGCCCTGGAGGTGCTGGCTCTGGTGGGCCTGCTGGACAAGAAGGACCAGGAGGCCAAGTCCCTGACCCTGGCCAACATGAAGCGGCTGGAGATGGCCCGGGCCCTGGCCACCAAGCCCAAGCTGCTGCTCTTGGACGAGGTGATGGCCGGGCTCAACCCCAACGAGATCGACGAGGCCATCAAGCTGATCCGCGACATCCGCGATTACGGCAGCACCGTGATCGTGGTGGAGCACGTGATGCGGGCCATCATGTCCCTGTCCGAGCGCATCATGGTGATCGCGCAAGGGGAGAAGGTGACCGAAGGCCTGCCGCGTGAGGTGATCGCGGACCAAAGAGTGATCAAAGCATACCTGGGGGACGGTTTTGAGCTTGCTTGAAATAAATAAAGTCTCCGTGAAGTATGGCGACCTGGTGGCCCTACGGGACGTCTCGCTGAGCATCGAGCAAGGCGGCATCGTATCCCTGGTGGGCTCCAACGGCTCGGGCAAGACCACCCTAATCAACACCCTGTCCGGCCTGATGGGGTGCTACCAGGGCTCCATCTTGTTCAACGGCCGGGCCATACAGGAAATGCCCGCCCACAAGCGGGTGGACCTGGGCCTGGTGCAGATACCCGAGAATCGTCGCCTGTTTCCCTACATGACCGTGCTGGAAAACCTGGAGATGGGCTCCATGACCAGCCGCTCCCGGGGCAAGCGCCAGGACAACATCCAGAAGGTGATGCACCTGTTCCCCATACTCTCCAAGCGCTCCAAGCAGATAGCCAACACCCTGAGCGGCGGGGAGCAGCGCATGCTGGCCATCGGGAGGGGGCTCATGTCCGATCCGGAGCTGTTGATGCTCGACGAGCCCTCCATCGGCCTGGCTCCCATCGTGGTGCAGGAGATATTCAAGGCCATCGCCCTGATCAACGAGTTGGGCACCACCGTCTTGCTGGTGGAGCAGGACGTGAACGCCTCGCTGAAGATATCCTCCTACGGCTACGTTCTGGAGAACGGCGAGATCACCCTGTCCGGCCCGGCCGACGACCTGTTGCACAGCGACAAGGTGCGCGAAGCCTACATGGGCCTTTAACGGTCGCTTTAAAAGGAGCGCCAAAGTGGTCATAGATTTTCACCACCATTTGTTCAACCGGGACTGGATTCCGGAAAAATTCTGGACCGACCTGGTGGGCCGGGCGGTAAACGTGCGGCGGCTCAACGGCCAGGAGGCCGATCCCGAGGAGATCGCCCGCAGCATGTTCGACCTGTTCACCGACCTGGACGGCGACCGGCTGGCCGCGGACATGGAAGATGCGGGCATCGCCTACAGCCTGATCATGCCCCTGGACTTGGGCCTGGAGCTGGGCGAGTGCCCGGTGACCATCGAGGAGAAGATGCGGCTAATCGTGGAGGTGACTCGCCGCCATCCCGGCAAGATCGGCTCCTTCTTCGGGATCGACCCCCGGCGCGAGGGCGGGGTGGAGCTGTTCGAAAAAGCGGTGCGCGAGTGGGGCATGCTGGGGCTGAAGCTGGACCCGGCGGCGGGCTTTTACCCCAACGAGCCCATGGTCTATCCCTACTATGAAAAGGCCTCCGAGATGGGGGTGCCGGTGCTGCTGCACACCGGGGTGGCCATCCCGCCCTTCCGCAACAAGTACACCGACCCCATCTACCTGGACGACGTGACCCTGGACTTCCCGGAGCTGACCGTGGTGGCGGCCCACGCGGCCTTCGGCTGGTGGCAGCAACTGGCCTTCCTGATCAGCAAGAAGACCAACCTGGTCACCGACATCTCCGGCTGGCAGCCCTTGGCCACCCGGGACTACGGCTTGTTCTGCCGCTACCTCAGGGACATGGTTTCCATCGCCGGGGCGCCCAGCATCCTGTTCGCCAGCGACGGACCGGCCTTCAACCTCTACGGCATGCGCAACAAATGGTGGGCCCAGTTGTTCCGGGACCTGCCGGAAAAGGCCCCCCAGGGCATCACCTTCACCCAGGACGAGGTGGACATGATCCTCTACAAGAACGCCCAGCGCATCCTTGGGCCGGTGGGGGAAGACTAAACATCCGGCGCCCGGCCGGGCCGGGGCCGTTGACCGCGAGTCAATCAGACAACCAAGGAATTTGACATGAGTAAAGTTGCCATCATCGGAGTGGGCCAGTCCTCGTTCGTGCGCGGCTATGCCGGCTCCATTCGCGAACTGGCCTTCGAGGCCTACGCCGAGGCCATGAGCGACGCGGGCCTCACCAACGACCAGATCGGGGCCACCGTGGTCTGCTCGGCCCCTGAGTACGACAAGCAGCGCTCCCCGGCCGGGGTCATCGTGGAGCACCTGGGCCTCAATCCCCAGCCCACCTTTTACACCGAGTCGCTCTGCTGCTCCTCCACCACCGGCCTTAAGCTGGCCTATTCCCTGGTACAGAGCGGCCTGCATGATAGCGTGATGGTGATCGGCTTCCAGAAAATGAGCGAGATCACCAGCGCCGAGAGCCAGGAACGCATGGGCCGGGGCGCGGACATCCAATGGGAGAGTCCCTTCGGCACCATGATGCCCGCCTACTACGCCATGTTCGCCCAGGGCTATCTGGACCAGTACGGTGCCTCCGAGGAAGACCTGGCCCTGATCCGGGTGAAGGCGGCCACCTACGGCCAACTCAATGAGCGGGCGGTGTACCGCAAGCCGGTGGATCTGGCCCAGTGCCTGGCGGCGGACCCGGTGGCCTCGCCGCTCAAGCTGATGGACTGCTGCGCCAACGCCGACGGCAGCTCCTGCATCATCGTGGCCAGCGAGGAAAAGGCCAAGCAGTGGGGCGTGGCCCAGCCGGTGTGGATTCGGGGCCTGGGATCGGCCTCGGCCCCGGTGAACCTGGCCCTGCGCGAGAGCTTCAGCAGCTTCGCGGCGGCCACCGAGGCGGGCCGCCAGGCCTACGCCATGGCGGGCATCGGGCCCAAGGATATCGACGTGGCCGAGGTGCACGACTGCTTCACCATCGCCGAGATGCTGGCCTACGAGGACCTGGGCTTCGCGCCCCGGGGCGGCGGGCCGGAGCTTATCCGGGCCAAGGAGACCTACAAGGAGGGCTCCATCCCGGTGAACGTGGATGGCGGTCTCTTGTCCAAGGGCCATCCCATCGGGGCCACCGGCGGCAGCCAGCTGCGCACCATCGTCTTGCAGCTGAGGGGCCAGGCCGGGGACATCCAGGTGAAGGACCCCGAGTTCGGCTTGGTGCACAACATGGGCGGCGTGGGCATCTACGGCAACGTGGTCATCCTGGGGAGGTAGAAAATGTCAGGCAGCAAGAAACCCGAGGCGGACCGCCGTTTCGCCAAGTTCGGTACGGTGAGCTTCACCGCCACCACCAAGGTCAACGACTTCATCGGTTATCTGGAAGAGGGCCAGGTGTGCGGCACCAAGTGCGTCACCTGCGGGTCGGTGTTCTTCCCGCCCCGGGCCCAGTGCTACAAGTGCCGGGACAAGGCCCGGATCGAGTGGTTCCAGGTGCAGGGCAGCGGCAAGCTGGCCACCTACAGCGAGCTGAAATACGCCCCCACCGGCTTCGGCGAAGACCTGCCCTATGCCATCGCCGTGTTGGACATGGGCGGCTACAAACTCTTCGGCCGCATCGGCGACGTGCCCCTGGACCAGGTGAGGGTGGGCATGGAGCTGACCCCCGTGGCCCACGAGTTGCCGGGCGGCCAGATCAATTACGTGTTCAACCGGTGCTGAAGCCTCTCATGCCTACCGGGTAACAACAGGTGAAATTATGAGTGTGTCCAAACAAAAAATCGCCAGACCCCTCAACTTCAACGGCACCGTGGCCGAAGCCCTGGCCAAGGGCCTGGTGCGCCACGGGGTGAACCTGGTGTTCGGCCAGAGCCTGCCCAGCGCCCTGCACCTGGCGGCCAAGAGCCACGGCATACGCCAGGCCTGGTACCGTACCGAAAACGCGGGCGGGGCCATGGCCGACGCCTTCGCCCGGCTCACCCACCGGGTGGGGGTGGTCACTGCCCAGAACGGCCCGGCGGCCACCCTCCTGGTGCCGCCCCTGGCCGAGGCGCTCAAGGCCTCGGTGCCGGTGGTGGCTTTGGTGCAGGAGGTGGCCCTCACCCAGACCGACAAGAACGCCTTCCAGGAGTTCGACCACATGGCCCTGTTCGGGGCTTGCACCAAGTGGGTGCGCCGATTGGACCAGGCCAGCCGGGTGGACGACTACCTGGACATGGCCTTCCGGGCGGCGGTGAGCGGCCGTCCCGGGCCGGTGGCGTTGCTCTTGCCCGCCGACCTGCTGCTGGCTCCCTACCAGCCGGGGGCCACCCCCCGCAGTCAGAGCCTGGGGAGCTTTCCCCTGGAGCGCACCATGCCCGACCGTGCGCACCTGGATAAGGCGGCCGACCTTTTGGCCTCGGCCGAGCGGCCCCTGATAATCGCCGGTGGCGGCGTGCATCTGTCCGGAGCCAGCGAGGAACTGGCCGCGTTCCAGGAGGCCGCCTCCCTGCCCGTGGCCACCACGGTGATGGGCAAGGGCTCGGTGGACGAGACCCATCCCCTTAGCCTGGGGGTGGTGGGCTATTTCATGGGCACCGGCGGGTCGGGCAAGTTCCAGCGGGAGCTGGTGGAGCAGGCCGACCTGGTGCTCTTGGTGGGCAACCGCACCAACCAGAACGGCACCGACTCCTGGTCCCTGTACCCCTCGGGGGCCCGCTACATCCACATCGACGCGGACCCCATGGAGATAGGGCGCAACTACGAGGCTCTCCCCCTCTTGGGCGACGCCAAGCTGATCCTGAGCGAGCTGACGGCCCTCATGCAAGGCCGCGACCTGGCGGGGCGCCAGGCGGCCCGCCCGGCCCTGGAGAAGAAGATCGCCCAGGGCAAGGCCCGCCACCAGCAGGAGGCCAAGGGCCTGCTGCGCTCCAAGCGCAAGCCGGTCAGGCCCGAGCGGATCATGTACGAGCTGAACCGCCGCCTCACCCCGGAGACGGTGGTGGTGGCCGACGCCAGCTACTCCTCCATCTGGGTGGCCAACTATCTGACCAGCCTGGCTCCGGGCATGCGCTTCATCACCCCGCGCGGCCTGGCCGGGTTGGGCTGGGGCCTGCCCATGGCCATGGGGGCCAAGCTGGCCCGGCCCCAGTCTCCCGTGGTCTGCCTGGCCGGAGACGGCGGCTTCGGGCACTCCTGGTCCGAGCTGGAAGCGGCGGCCCGCATGGGCCTGGACCTGACCATCATGGTGCTCAACAACCGTATTCTGGGTTACCAAAAGCACGCCGAAAATGTTAAGTTCGGCGATCACACCGATGCGGTGTACATGTCCGACGTGGACCACGCGGCGGTGGCCGAGGCCTGCGGATGCCGGGGCATCCGGGTGCGGGATCCGGAGAAGTTGCCCGAGGCCCTGGACCTGGCCATGAGCGAGCCGGGGCCGGTGCTGGTGGATATTCTCAGCGACCCCACGGCCTATCCGCCCATCACCAGTTTCGAGGGCAAGCTGGCCATGTGACCGAAGGGCGGGATACCCCGGCTTCGGCGCGGGCGGCCGCCCAGACAGGAGCAGCGAGAGCATGAGTAAAGTGCATCTGACCGCCAAGATCGTGGCCAAAGAGGGCCAGGCCGACAACGTGGAAAAGGCGCTTCTGGCCGTGGTTCCCACGGTGCGCGCCGAAAACGGCTGCCTGCGCTACGACCTGCACCGGGACAGCCGGGGCGGCGAGGATTTCCTGTTTTACGAGATATGGGAAAGCCCGGAGGCCCTCAAGGCCCATGGCCAGTCCGCGCATATGAACGCCATGCGCGAACAAATCAAGGACCTGGTCGCAGGCCCCACCCAGATTAGCTTCTGGCGGGCCGTGGACCGGATGGACGGCTGATCGACATGGCCGGTTCCCGCGCCCGCCCGGCGCGGGGACCGGCCTCCCTCCCCACGCCCGCTCGCCGGGGGAAGCTTGTCGGTTCCCCGCCACCGGGGTAGCATTGCCCCATGTCCGAGGTGAAACTGCTCAAACTGGGCCTAACTCCCTACCCCGAAGGTTTGGAGCTGATGCGCCGCCTGGCCGCCCTGAAACAACAGCGGCCCGCCCCCCAGGTGCTCATGCTTCTGGAGCACCAACCAGTATTGACCATGGGCCGCCGGGCCACCGACAGCGACATCCTGGCCCCGCCCGAGCTTCTGGAGCGCGAGGGCATCGCGGTGCACCGGGTGGAGCGCGGCGGCCTGATCACCTATCACGGTCCCGGCCAACTGGTGGCTTACCCCCTGCTGGAGCTGGAAGTGCTGGGCCTGGGCATCGGCGATCTGGTGCGGGCCCTGGAGCGCACCCTCCTGGCCACCCTGGCCGACCTGGGGATTCAGGGCAACCTGCACCAGGGCCATCCCGGCGCCTGGCACGGCGACCAGAAGCTGGCCTCCATCGGGATCGCGATCAAGCGCGGGATCACCCTGCACGGCTTGGCCTTGAACTTGGACCCCGACTTGGAGCATTTTAAGCTTATCAACCCCTGCGGCCTCACCGGCTCGCCCATGACCTCGGTGCGCCGGTTGACCGCCCGCGAGGTGGACGCCCAACAGGCCGAGGACAGCCTGGCCGGTCATTTGTGCCGGGAGCTGGGGCTCAGCCCCTCGCCCTGGAGCCTGGAGCAGGCCGAGGCCTGCCTGCGGGAGGGCCGCTTGGTGTAGCAGGCCCGCAGCCGGGCCAGGCCCGGCCAAAACAGGCGGCAACCTCGCCTTGAAGAGGAAAGACGTGGTGGAGCAAAAAATTCCCCGCGGCAAATTAAGCGAAGCCTGGCAACAGTTCGCCCACACCGGGCAGGTGGACCGCGGCGCCGTGCGCTCGGACGTGGCCGACTCCTGGCAGCGCTGCTACCGCCGGGGCCTTCGGCCCAACGCCCCCAAGGGCTCGGTGAAGCTTTCCTCCGCCCAACTGGCCCGCATCCGCGCGGCCAACGCCGATTTCATCGAGGCGGCCCTGCCTTTCATGCGCTTTTTGCAGAGCGCGGTGCGCGGCACCGGCTTCATCCTGGTGCTAACCAACGCCGACGGGGTGCTCCTGGACGTGTTCGGCGACGAGGACATCCTGCGCATGGCCCGGGACAACAACTACGTGGCCGGCAGCAGCCGGGCCGAGGAGGAGGTGGGCACCAACTCCATCGGCCTGTGCCTGGTGGAAAAAAAGCCCATGCAGGTCACCGGGCCGGAGCACTACAACGAGCGCCATCACGACTGGACCTGCTCCTCGGCCCCGGTGTTCTCGCCCGAGGGCAACCTGCTGGGAGCCATCACCCTGTCGGGCAAATCATCCAGCGCCCACCTGCACACCTTGGGCATGGTCATCTCCGCCGCCGAGGCCATCGAGAACAAGCTCAAGCAGCGCAAGGCTGACAAGGAAAAGAGCAACTACGAGACCCTGCTGGAGTCGCTGTTGGGCTCCATCTCCGAGGCGGTGATCGCGGTGAACCACAAAGGGGTGGTCACCCACGCCAACCAGGCCGCCTGCCGCATGGCCGGCTTCTCTTCCTCAAAGGTGCTGGGCAAAAGCATAGACCTGGTGTTCCCCGGCCAGCCCCTGCTCATGGAGATGGCCCTCAACGGCAAGGATTACGGCAACGTGGAGGTGGGAGTGGACAGCTCCCAGGGGCGCAACTATTTAATTTTGCGGCCCTTCATGATCCGCGAGGATGAAAAGCACTACGGCTTTTTCCTGGTGATGAGCGAACGTAGCCGCTTTTTCAACGAGTTGCGCAAGGTTTCCGGGCACAACGCCCGCTTCACCTTCGAGGACATCAAGGGCGGCTCGCCGGAGTTTCTGCGCCAGATCAAGCTGGCCAAGATCGCGGCCGGGGCCGACAGCCGGGTGCTGATCATGGGCGAAACCGGCACCGGCAAGGAGCTTTTCGCCCAGGCCATCCACAACGCCTCCGAGCGCAGCCAGGGGCCCTTCGTGGCCATCAACTGCGCGGCCATCCCCCGGGAGCTCATCGAGTCGGAGATCCTCGGCTACAAGGAGGGGGCCTTCACCGGGGCGCGCAAAGGCGGCCAGGTGGGCAAGCTGGAGCTGGCCGACGGGGGCACCATCTTCCTGGACGAGGTGGGCGAGATGCCCCTGGACGCCCAGACCAAGTTCCTCAGGGTGCTGCAGGACGGCATGATCACCCGCCTGGGCGACAACCGCCCCCTCAAGGTGGACGTGCGGGTAATCGCCGCCACCAACGAGGACCTGGTGGAGCGGGTGGCCAGCAAGGGCTTCCGCCAGGATCTCTACTTCCGCCTCAGCGTGGTGGAGTTGAACATCCCTCCCCTTCGCAAGCGCCTGGAAGATTTGCCATTGTTGGTGGAGCACGTCCTGGGGCGGGTTTCCTACAAGCTGGGGGCCCGCCAACTGGGCATTTCCCCCGAGGCCCTGGCGGTGCTCAACCGCTACCAGTGGCCGGGCAACGTGCGCGAATTGGGCAACATCCTGGAGATGGCCGCCATCGTCTGCGACGACCGGGAAATTCAGGTGGACCACCTGCCCCAACGCATCTTCCGCCCCGGCCTGGCCTCCCAGGTGTCCGAGACGGTGCAGCCCATGAAGCAGATGGAGGCCGAGGTTCTCAAAAACGCCCTGGCCGAGTGCGACGGCAACGTGGCCAAGGTGTCCCGCAGCCTGGGGCTGTCGCGCAGCACCATCTACCGCCGCATGAAAGAGCTAGGTATCGGCAAGTCGGTCAGCTTCGACTAGCCCCGGCTTCGCCAGCCACCGCCATACGGCGTTGCTGGCCGCGCTCGGTCCTCGGCGTATATAAAAATACGCCTGCGTCCCTCGCCGCTGGCCAGAAGCCTTGTCTGGCGGCGGCTGGCTGTGCCGGGGTGGCCGCGCCACAAAGCGCCATCTGTGTTGCGGGCTTCGCTCGCCTCCTCGGCGTATGTAAGAATACGCCTGCGTCCCTCATCGCCGGCCAGACGCCTTGTCTGGCGGCGGCTGGCGAAGCCGGGTGGGATGGAACCTTGTCACGGCAAAGCTGATCCTTTTTTCATATAGCAGGGATTGACACCGATTCTTTGTTGGTTGCCGCGCAGGTTGTCCAGGCCTGAGTACCCTCTGCTTATTCGTTAAAAGTGTGTCAAAATGAGACAGTCGCGTTTTCATGCGACACATGTCGCACACCTTGACACAGGCTCCCTTGTGCAACCACCCACAAACTAATCGCGTTTCCAGCCGCTTAGCGATCCGCGTCTTTGCCGGGAAACTGGCACGCCTCCTGCACAGTCATAACCCGATAATCAATGTGCCACGTCTAGCCGCCTTCTGGAGGGTGTTATGGATATTCCCCCGAAAACTGTGCGCGAGTTGTACCGGACCATGGTGGTCATCCGGGCCTTTGAGGAAAAAGTTCAAGATCTCTATGCCAGGGGGCACATACCCGGCCTGGCTCACCTTTATATTGGCGAGGAAGCCATCGCCGCCGGTGTGTGCGCCAATCTGGGCGACAAGGACTACATCACCAGCACCCACCGCGGCCACGGCCACGTGATCGCCAAGGGCGCGTTGCTCAAGCCCATGATGGCCGAGCTCTACGGCAAGGAGACCGGCTATTGCAAGGGCAAGGGCGGCTCCATGCACATCGCCGACGTGAATCTGGGCATCCTGGGAGCCAACGGCATCGCCGGAGGCGGCCTGCCCATCGCGGTGGGCGCCGGGCTCTCCTGCAAGATGAAACATCCCGGCCAGGTGGCGGTGTGCTTCTTCGGAGACGCCTCCTCCAACAACGGGACCTTCCACGAGTCGCTGAACTTCGCCGCCGTGCACAAGCTGCCGGTGGTTTTCGTATGTGAAAACAACGGATTCGGCATATCGGTGTCCCAGGCGCAGCACCAGGCCATCATCGACATATCCATCAGGGCGGCCGGTTACGGCATGCCCGGGCAGACGGTGGACGGCAACGACGTGCTCAGCGTGTACCTGGCCGCGGGCGAGGCCATCGACCGGGCCCGCAAAGGCGAAGGCCCCACCCTGCTGGAGTGCAAGACCTACCGCTGGCGGGGCCACCACGAGGGCGACCCCAACCAGGGCGGCCGCTACCGCAGCAAGGAAGACATCCAGGCCTGGGTGGAGAATTGCCCCATCAAGCGCTTCGAGCAGTACCTGACCAAGAACAAGGTATTGACCAAGAAACAGATGCAGGCGGTTTGGGAAGAGGTGGAGTCGGAGATCAACGAGTCCATCGAGTTTGCGGAACAAAGCCCGTTCCCGCCCCTTTCGGAAATGTATCAGGATGTTTTGGCCTAGGGGAGGGTGAGAAAAATGAGTCGCATTATCACTTATGCTCAAGCGCTTAACGAGGCCCTGGCCTATTGCATGGAAAAAGACGACAGCGTGTTCGTCATGGGCGAGGACGTGGGCCGTTACGGCGGCATCTTCCAGGTGACCGCCGGTCTCCAGGACCGCTTCGGCGTGGACCGGGTGATGGACACCCCCATCTCCGAGGCCGCCTTCGTGGGCGGCGCGGTGGGCGCGGCCATGACCGGCATGCGCCCGGTGGTGGAGATCATGTTCATCGACTTCATCACCGTGGCCATGGACATGGTAGTCAACCAGATGGCCAAGATGCACTTCATGTTCGGCGGCCGGGCCAAGGTGCCCATGGTGATCCGGGTGAACATCGGGGCCGGCCGCGGCACCGCCGCCCAGCACTCCCAGAGCTTCCACGCCATCTTCCAGCACATACCGGGCATCAAGATCGCCATGCCCTCCACCCCCCACGACGCCAAGGGCATGCTCATCGAGGCCATCCAGGATGACAACCCGGTCTTGTTCGTGGAACACAAGAAGATGTACATCGACAAGGGCGAGGTGCCCGAAGAGGCCTACACCGTGCCCATCGGCAAGGCCAAGGTGGTGCGCGCCGGCAAGGACATCACCGTGGTGGCCACGCTCAACATGGTGGCCAAGGCCCTCACCGTGGCCGAGGAAATGGCCGCCCAGGGGGTGGACATGGAGGTCATCGACCTGCGCTCCCTGTGCCCCCTGGACCGGGAAGCGGTCTTGGCCTCGGTGCGCAAGACCGGCACCCTGATCACCGCCGACGAGGGCTGCCACACCGGCAACATGGGCGCCGAACTGGCCGCCCTGGTGGCCGAGCAGGCCCTGGACTCCTTGCAGGCCCCCATCGTCAGGGTGGCCGGTCCGGACACCCCGGTGGCCTTCAGCCCTCCTCTGGAGCAGGCCTATATCCCCAGTGAGCAGGACCTCAAGGACGCGGTCGCCCGAGTCCTGGAATACCTCTAGGGGGGAGGCCGCCATGCAAGTGAATACGAAGAGCCAAGTCAGGGCCATGCCCGCGGCGCGCTCCTTGGCGCGTGAGAAGGGCCTGGACCTGGCGGCCATAAGCGGAAGCGGCCCCGAGGGCTGCATCCTCAAGAAAGACGTGGAGGCCTACCGGGCCGCCCCGGCGGCCGCCCCGGCCGCCTCCGGCCCGGCCAAGGTGACCAGCCTGGCCCGCAAGCTGGCCCAGCAAAAGGGCGTGGACCTAACCACGGTGCAGGGCAGCGGCCCTCGCGGGCGCGTGACCAAGGCCGACGTGCTCCGGGCCGCCGCCGCTCCCGCCCCGGCGGGCGGGGCCTTGGCCGGCAAGAAGGTGGCCGCCACCTCCATGCGCAAGACCATCGCCCGGCGTCTGTCCGCCTCGGCCTTCACCGCGCCGCACATCTACTTCTTCAGCGACGTGAAGATGGACTCCTTGCTGGCCTTGTACAAGGACATCAAGCAGGAGGTCCTGGAGCGCCACGGCGTAAAGATCTCGGTCAACGACCTGCTGATCAAGGCGGTGGCCTTGACCCTGGAAGAGTTCCCCAACGTCAACGCCTCCTTCGACGGCGAGAACATCGAGCTGTGGGAGGACGTCAACGTGGGCCTGGCGGTGGCCCTGGACGAGGGGCTCATCGTGCCGGCCATCGCCTCGGCCAATATCGCCTCCCTGTGGGAGATCGCCTCCCAGCGGGCCGACCTGGTGGACCGGGCCCGGGACCGCAAGCTCTCGGCCGACGAGATTGGGCGGGGCACCTTCACCATCTCCAGCCTGGCCCAGTACGAGATCACCCACTTCACGGCAATCATCAATCCGCCCCAAAGCGCCATACTCTCGGTGGGCAAGACCCAGGAGAAGGTGGTGGCCGAAAACGGACAGGTGGTGGTGCGCCAGGTGGCCACCCTGGGCCTGTCGGTGGACCACCGGATCATCGACGGCGCGGTGGCCGCGCAATTCCTGACTAGCTTGAAGAAAAAACTCGAACGGCCGGCGCTCATGTTCATGGAGCTTGGTTGACAGCAGGGCAAGGAGGCACAAAGTGGCCGTTGAAATAGTTCTCCCCATGCTTGGGGTGACGGTTGAAAAAGGCACCATCATCGAGTGGTTCAAGACCGAGGGTGACCCGGTCAAAAAAGGCGAATCCCTCTACGTGGTGGAGGCCGACAAGGTGACCACCGAGGTGGAGTCGCCCAGCGACGGCATCCTGGGCCGCATCCTGGTCCCCGCCGGGGTGGAGGTTCCGGTGCTCACCGTGGTGGGGGTCATAGTGGCCCAGGGCGAGGCGGTGCCCGACAATTACCAGCCCATGGCCGACGCCTCCCAGGCTTCCGCTCCGGCCGCACCGGCTCCGGCCGCGCCGGCCGCGCCCGCCCCGGAGCCCGCGGCCGATGCCTACAGCGCGGCAACTCCCCAGGCCGAGGCCCAAAACTACGACTACGACCTGGCGGTGATCGGCGGCGGACCCGGCGGCTACGTGGCCGCCATCCGCGCCGGGCAGATGGGGGCCAAGGTGCTCCTGGCCGAAAAGGACGCCCTGGGCGGCACCTGCCTGAACAGGGGCTGCATCCCCACCAAGTCCCTGCTGTCCGATGTGCACCCCCTGCACCAGATCCGCAAGTCGGCGGTGTACACCGGCGCGGGCAAGCTGGCCGCCAACATGGCCAAGATGATGCAGCGCAAGGACGAGGTGGTGGGCCGCATGTCCGCCGGGGTGGAGGGCTTGCTCAAAGCCAACAAGGTCACCCTGGCCAAGTCCGAGGCCAAGTTCGTGGACGCCCACACCCTGGAGCTCTCCGGCCCGGACGGCGCCAAGAAAGTCACCGCGTCCAAGGTGATCATCGCCACCGGCTCGCGCCCCTCCGAGGTGCCGCCGTTGCCGGTGGACGGCAAGACGGTGATAAACAGCGACCACGCCCTCAGCCTGAAACAGGCTCCCAAGTCCCTGGTGATCGTGGGCGGCGGGGTCATCGGAGTGGAGCTGGCCACCATCTTCAGCCTGCTGGGTTCCCAGGTGACCATCGTGGAGCTGTTGCCCAGCATCATCGCCGGGGAAGACCCCGAGGTAGTGGCCGCGCTAAAGAGCGCCCTGGAGGAGTTGGGCATCGAGATCATCACCGAGGCCAGGGCCCAGAAAGTGGCCAAGGGCAAGAACGGGCCTTCCCTGGTGATCAGCGACGCGGCGGGCAACGAGCGCGCCCTCAAGGCCTCGCTGGTGCTGGTGGCCGTAGGCCGCGCGCCCAACACCGAGGGCTGGGGCCGCGACGCCCTGGGCCTGGAGATGGACGGCCCCTTCGTCAAGGTAAACCCCCGCATGGAGACCTCGGTGCCCGGCGTCTACGCCATCGGCGACGTGGTGGGCAAGTCCATGCTGGCCCACACCGCCTCCGAGGAGGGCGTGGTGGCGGTGGAGAACCTCATGGGCTCCAGCCGCCAGATGGACTACGACCGCATCCCCAACTGCATCTACACCTTCCCCGAGGTGGCTTCGGTGGGACTCAGCGAGGCCCAAGCGGCCAGCCGGGGTCTCAAGGTGAAGGTGGGCAAGTTCCCTTACCGCTTCAGCGGCAAGGCCGCGGCCATGGGCGAGGATCAGGGCCTGGTGAAGATCGTCAGCGATCCCGAGCTGGGCGAGATTCTGGGCGCCTGCATCGTGGGCCAGCACGCCACCGACCTCATCGGCGCGGTGGCCCTGGCCATGGACCTGGAGGCCACGGTGGACGACCTGGGCGAGGTGGTCATGGGCCATCCCACCCTGGCGGAGACGGTGAAAGAGGCGGCCCTGGATTGCCTGGGCCGCGCCATTCACAAGCCCTGAGTCCGATATGAGGCCGGGCGGCCGGGGGCGCGAACCCCGGCCGC
>JAHIQI010000061.1 GCA_018902755.1 Pseudomonadota bacterium
AAGCCACGAAGCTGGCCCCCCCACGGGTGGAAAGGCACTTGGTAATCGCGGCCGTCAACGTGGTCTTGCCGTGGTCGATGTGACCGATGGTGCCAACGTTACAATGCGGCTTGTTTCGCTCAAACTTTGCCTTGGCCATGATCCCTATATCCTCCTAATCGGCTCTTCAAGCCGCCAGGCCGCGTTGCCGGGCCTCGCGCTCGTCACGCGCCCGCTCGATGACTTCTTGCGCCATGGAAGCGGGCACTGGGTCGTAGTGAGAAAATTCCATGCTAAAAGTGGCCCGGCCCTGAGTGGCCGAGCGCAAATCTCCGGCATAGCCGAACATGGCGGCCAGAGGCGCGGTTGCGTCGATTACCTGCACCCCGGGGCGCGATTCCATGGCGACCACCCGGCCCCGGCGGGAGCTCAGGTCGCCCATGACGTCGCCCATGTACTCTTCGGGGGTGGTGATCTCCAGCTTCATGATGGGCTCTTTGAGCTGCGCGCCGGCCTTGGCCGCCGCCGCCTTGAGTCCCATGGAAGCCGCGATGTTAAAGGCGCGCTCGTTGGAGTCCACCTCGTGGTAGGACCCATCGTAGAGCACCACTTCCACATCTTCCAGGGGGAATCCGGCCAGCACGCCTTTTTGGCAGGCCTCGCGGATGCCGCGCTCGATGGGAGTGAAATATTCCTTGGGCACCGTGCCGCCCACGATCTTCTCGGTGAAGATGACCCCGCTGCCGGCCTCGGCGGGCAGGATGCGCAGCTTCACGTGGCCGTACTGGCCGCGACCGCCGCTCTGCTTCACATAGCGGCCCTCGGCCTCGGCCTCGCGGGTTATGGACTCGCGGTAGGCAACCTGGGGAGCGCCCACCTCGGCGGAGACCTTGAACTCGCGCAAGAGGCGGTCCACGATGATCTCCAGGTGCAGCTCGCCCATGCCCCGGATCACGGTCTGGTTGGTCTCGTGATCGTAGTCCACCCGGAAGCTGGGGTCCTCGTCGGACAGGCGCTTGAGCGCCATGCCCAGCTTCTCCACCATGGGCTGGGAAGCGGGCTTGATGGCCACGGCCACCACCGGCTCGGGTATGAACAGGCTCTCCAGAACCACCGGATGGTCCTGGGCGCACAAGGTGTCGCCGGTGGCCACGTTCTTGAGCCCCACCACGGCCACGATGTCGCCCGCGCCTACCTCGCTGATCTCCTCACGCTGGTTGGCGTGCATCTTCAGCAGGCGGCCCACACGCTCTCGCTTGTCCTTGTTGGCGTTCACCACGCTGTCGCCGCTGTTGAGGCGGCCGGAGTAGACCCTGAGGAAGGTCAGGTGACCTACGTAGGGGTCGCTCATCAGCTTGAAAGCCAAGGCGGCAAAGGGGGCGTCGTCGTCGGCCGGGCGCTCTTCGGTCTGGCCCTGGGGGTTCAGACCGCTCATGGGGGTCACATCCACCGGGGAAGGCAGATAGCTGATCACCGCGTCCAACAGGGGCTGGACGCCCTTGTTCTTGAAAGCGGAACCCAGAAGCACCGGCACCACCGCCGAGGCCAACACGCCCTTGCGCAGGGCAGCGGACAGCTCGGCCGGGGTGGGTTCTTCGCCTTCCAGGTAGCGCTCCATCAGCGCGTCATCGAACTCGCAGACCGTGTCGATGAGCTCGGTGCGCAGGGCGGCATACTCTTCGGCCACCTCGGCGGGCACCGGCCCGGCGGAGATGGTCATGCCCTGGGAGTCTTCGTCCCAGGTCAGGGCCTCGCCGCGAATCAGATCCACCACCCCGGCGAAGTCCTCGCCCTGCCCCAAAGGCATTTGCAGGGCCAGGGGACGGGCGCCGAGGCGGGTGTGGATCATCTCCACGCAACGGCGCCAGTCGGCGCCTACGCGGTCCATCTTATTGATAAAAGCGATGCGGGGCACCCCGTAGCGGTCGGCTTGGCGCCAAACCGTCTCGGACTGGGGCTGCACCCCGCCCACCGCGCAGAACACCGCGATGACGCCGTCGAGCACCCGAAGGCTGCGCTCCACCTCGATGGTGAAGTCCACGTGGCCGGGGGTGTCGATGATGTTGATGCGATGCTCTTTCCAGAAGCAAGTCGTGGCTGCGCTGGTTATGGTGATGCCCCGCTCTTGCTCTTGGGCCATCCAGTCCATCACAGCCTGGCCGTCATGCACCTCACCCAACCGGTGGCTCACCCCGGTGTAAAACAGGATGCGCTCGGTGGTTGTGGTCTTGCCCGCGTCGATATGAGCCATAATGCCCAAGTTGCGCTGACGAGCTATGGGTGTGGTGCGTGCCACCAGATATCCTCTTCTTGCTTCCGCCGCCTACCAGCGGTAGTGGGCAAAGGCCTTGTTGGCCTCGGCCATGCGGTGGGTGTCTTCTTTTTTCTTCACGGTGGTGCCGCGCCCGCTGGCAGCATCCATCAGCTCGTTGGCCAAGCGTTCGGCCATGGTCTTTTCACCGCGGGCTCGCGAGTAGTTGATCAACCAGCGCATGGCCAAGGCCTGGCGCCGTTCCGGCCGGATTTCCACGGGCACCTGATAGGTGGAACCGCCGACACGGCGGGACTTCACCTCGATCATGGGCCGGGCATTATCCAAGGCCTTCTCGAACAACTTCAAAGGGTCCTCACTAGTCCGATCGGCGATTAAATCCATGGCTCCGTACATAATCCGCTCTGCCGTGGACTTTTTGCCCTTCAGCATGAGCTTGTTTATGAACCGGGCCAGCTTTTGGCTGCCGTAGCGGGGGTCGGGAATCATCACCCGCTTGGGAACTTCGCGTCTCCTGGGCATGGGCTCCTACCAGCTTGCTCCGTTATCTTCGGCCCTCACGACAGATGCCCCTCATAACGCGCAAGGGGCATCGCCGCTCCCCGCCGTTCGCGGGGATTTCACCAGCTCTAAGTTACTTGGGGCGTTTGGCGCCATACTTCGACCGGCCTTGTCGCCGATCCGCCACACCCACCGCGTCCAAAGTGCCTCGGACAATGTGGTAGCGAACACCGGGAAGGTCCTTTACGCGGCCTCCCCGAATGAGCACCACCGAGTGCTCCTGCAAGTTGTGCCCTTCACCGGGGATGTAGCTGGACACCTCAATGCCGTTGGTCAGCCGCACCCTGGCCACCTTACGAAGCGCCGAGTTGGGCTTCTTGGGGGTGGTGGTGTATACGCGGATGCAAACACCGCGCTTCTGGGGGCAATTCTGCAACGCGGGCGTAGTCTTCTTTTTGCGCTGCTGCTCGCGCCCCTTGCGCACGAGCTGGTTGATGGTCGGCAAAGCCTCGCCTCCAAATCAACTATAAGCATCGGGCGGTTAAACCCTAACCGGACGTTGCCCGGCCTTGCTTATTTTGGGTCCTTGGGACCCCGATTAAAGCACGTTCGCCCCCTCTTTGCCCCGTGTGAGGGCAACTGGTAAGGGGGCCAGTCAATGGAATTCCTATATCTACCCTGCCGACCCGTCGCTGTCAAGAGGTATCATCATTATGCTCGCAACATTAGCCGGCGATCTCGCCGTCGCTGACCTTGCGCTTGAGCAGGTCGGCGCTCACGCCGGTTCCGCCGCTCTCCTCGCTCAGGGCGCTGATCACCTCTTCGTCGGTGAAGCGGGCCACGCCCACCTCGGCCGGCGGCGCCTCGGCATGGGGAATGAATATGTCGCGGTAGCGCGGCAAACCGGTTCCCGCGGGCACCAGGCGGCCCATAATGACGTTTTCTTTCAAACCCTTGAGGTCGTCCACCTTGCCGGCGATGGCCGCCTCGGTGAGCACCTTGGTGGTCTCCTGGAAGGAGGCCGCGCTGATGAAGCTGTCGGTGGACAGGCTGGCCTTGGTGATGCCCAAGAGCATGGGCTCGGCCGAGGCCGGGCGCAGGCTTTCGGTTATAAGCCTTTGGTTTTCCCCCTCAAAACGCCACTTCTCCACCTGGTCGCCCAAGAGGAAGTTGCTCTCGCCGGGGTCGGTCACGCGCACGCGCCTGAGCATCTGGCGCACGATCACCTCGATGTGCTTGTCGTTGATCTTAACGCCCTGTAGGCGGTAGACCTCCTGCACCTCGTCCACCAGGTAGCGGGCCAGGGCCTTGATGTCGCGGGCCCTCAGGATGTCGTGGGGGTTGATGGAGCCGTCCATCAAGGGCTCGCCGGCCCGCACGAAGTCGCCCTCGTGCACCGTGACGTGCTTGCCCTTGGGAATCAGGTACTCGCGCTCCTCGCCCACCTCGGGGCTGATGACCACCTTGCGCTTGCCCTTGGTCTGCTTGCCGAAGGTGACCACGCCGTCAATCTCGGTGATGACCGCGCACTCCTTGGGCTTGCGAACCTCGAACAGCTCGGCCACTCGGGGCAGACCGCCGGTGATGTCCTTGGTCTTGGTGGTCTCGCGCGGGATGCGGGCCAGCACGTCGCCCGCCTTGACCGCCTGCTCCTCGCCCACCATGATGATGGCGCCCACGGGCAACAGGTAGCGGGCGTCGCCGCGGCCTCCGCCCAGGTCGGTGGTCTTGGAGGTGCCGGGCATCTTTATGGAGATGCGCGGGCGCATGTCCTGGTTCTTGGACTCCACGGTGACCTTGGTGGAGCGGCCGGTGACCGGGTCGAAACGCTCGGTCATGGTCACGTTCTCGAGGATGTCGCCGAACTTGACCTCGCCGTTGACGTCGGTGAGGATGGGGCTGGTGTAGGGGTCCCACTGGGCCACCATGTCACCGGCGGACACCCGGTCGCCGTCGCGGTAGTTCAGGCGCGCGCCGTAGGGGATCTTGTAGCGCTCGCGCTCGCGGCCGCCCTCGCCCATGATGGCCAGTTCGCCGTTGCGGTTCATCACCACCCGGTAGCCTTCTTCGCTCTCCACGGTGGACAGGTTGATGTACTTCATGTTGCCCGGGAAGCGGGCCTCCACCCGGGACTGCTCCACGGCCTTGGCCGCCGCGCCGCCGATGTGGAAGGTGCGCATGGTCAGCTGGGTGCCGGGCTCGCCGATGCTCTGGGCGGCGATGATGCCCACCGCCTCGCCGACGTCCACCGGCTTGGAGTGGGCCAGGTCGCGGCCGTAGCACTTGGAGCACACGCCCCGGCGGGACTCGCAGGTGAGCACCGAGCGGATGTCCACCTTCTCCACGCCCGCCTCTTCCAGCAGGGCCACGCCGGTTTCGTCGATCTCGTCGCCGGCCTTGATGAGCACCTCGTCGGTCAGGGGGTCGGTGATGTCCTTGAGGGCGGTGCGGCCCAAGACGCGCTCGCCCACCCGCTGGATAACCTCGCCGCCCTCGCGCAGGGCCTCCACCTCGATGCCGTCGATGGTGCCGCAGTCGATCTCGGTGACGATGGCGTCCTGGCTCACGTCCACCAGGCGGCGGGTGAGATACCCGCTGTTGGCGGTCTTGAGCGCGGTGTCGGCCAGACCCTTGCGGGCGCCGTGGGTGGAGCTGAAGTACTGCAGCACCGTCAGCCCCTCGCGGAAGTTGGCGGTGATGGGGGTTTCGATGATCTCGCCGGAAGGCTTGGCCATCAGACCGCGCATGCCGGCCAGCTGCTTCATCTGGTCCTTGGAGCCACGGGCGCCGGAGTCGGCCATCATGTAGATGGGGTTGAAGCTGTCGGTGGTGACTTCCTGGCCCTCGGGGGAGGAAACCACGTCGGTGGAGATCTCCTCCATCATCTCCCGGGCCACGTCCTCGGTGGCCTTGGCCCAGATGTCCACGGCCTTGTTGTACTTCTCGCCGTCGGTGATGATGCCGTCCTTGTACTGCTTCTCGATCTCCTGCACCTCGGCCATGGCCTGGTCGATGATGCCCTGCTTGCGCTGGGGGATCACCATGTCGGCCACGCAGATGCTCAGCCCGCTCTTGGTGGCGAACTTGTAGCCCATGTCCTTGAGGCGGTCGGAAAGGATGACCGTGGCCTTGGTGCCCGCGGTGCGGTAGCACTTGCCCACCAGCTCCTTGAGGGCCTTCTTGTCCATGACGATGTTCACCGCGTCGAAGCCCAGCTCCTCGGGCAGCACCTGGGACAGGATCACCCGGCCCACGGTGGTGCGCATGCGCTGGCCCTTGATGCGGACCTCGATGGCCGCGTGCAGGCTCACCGCGCCCGCGTCGTAGGCCATGATGACCTCGGCCTCGTCGGAGAAGATCTTGCCTTCGCCCTGGACCAGGGGCCGTTCGCGGGTCATGTAGTACAGACCCAGCACGATGTCCTGGTTGGGCACGATGATGGGCTGGCCGTTGGCCGGGCTGAGAATGTTGTTGGTGCTCATCATGAGCACCCGGGCCTCGATCTGGGCCTCGATGCTCAGGGGGATGTGCACGGCCATCTGGTCGCCGTCGAAGTCGGCGTTGTAGGCCTGGCAGACCAGCGGGTGAAGCTGGATGGCCTTGCCTTCCACCAGCAGGGGCTCAAAGGCCTGGATGCCCAAGCGGTGCAGGGTGGGAGCGCGGTTCAGAAGAACCGGGTACTCGCGCACCACCTCGCTCAGGGTGTCCCAAACCTCGGCGGTCTCGCGCTCCACCATCTTCTTGGCGCCCTTGATGGTGGTGACCAGGCCCTTTACCTCCAAGCGGTTGTAGATAAAGGGCTTGAACAGCTCCAGGGCCATCTTCTTGGGCAGGCCGCACTGGTGCAGGCGCAGATCCGGGCCGATCACGATGACCGAACGGCCGGAGTAGTCCACGCGCTTGCCCAAAAGGTTCTGGCGGAAGCGGCCCTGCTTGCCCTTGAGCATGTCGCTCAGGCTCTTCAGGGGGCGCTTGTTGGGGCCGGTGATGGTCTTGCCCCGGCGGCCGTTGTCGAAAAGCACGTCCACCGCTTCTTGCAGCATGCGCTTTTCGTTGCGGATGATGATGTCCGGCGCGGCCAGCTCGTTGAGCCGGCGCAGGCGGTTGTTGCGGTTGATCACCCGGCGGTACAGGTCGTTGAGGTCGCTGGTGGCGAAACGTCCGCCGTCCAGGGGCACCAGGGGGCGCAGGTCCGGGGGAAGCACGGGGATGATGTCCATGATCATCCACTCGGGCTTGTTGATGGAGTTCTTGAAGGCGTCTATGACCTTGAGCCGCTTGGAGAGCTTCTTGCGCTTGGCCTCGCTGGCGGTCTCCATCATCTCCACCCGGAGCTCGTCCCAGAGCTTGTCCAGGTTCAGGTCCGAGAGCATTTCCTTGACCGCCTCGGCGCCGATGCCCGCCCGGAAGCGGCTGCCGAATTCCTCGATGAGCTGGCGGTATTTGTCCTCGGGCACCATGGTGCCCTTGGCCACGCCGCTCTCGCCCTCGTCCAACATGATGTAGGACTCGAAGTACAGGACCTTTTCCAGCTCCTTGAGGGTCAGGTCCAGAAGGTTGCCCACCTTGGAGGGCAGGGACTTGAGGAACCAGATGTGGGCCACACTGCTGGCCAGGTCGATATGGCCCATGCGCTCGCGGCGCACCTTGGACTGGATGACCTCGACTCCGCACTTTTCGCAGACCACGCCGCGGTGCTTCATGCGCTTGTACTTGCCGCAGTTGCACTCGTAGTCCTTGGTGGGTCCGAATATCTTGGCGCAGAACAGGCCGTCCCGTTCCGGCTTGAAGGTGCGGTAGTTGATGGTCTCGGGCTTTTTAACCTCGCCGAAAGACCAGGCGCTGATCTTCTCCGGGCTGGCCAGGGAAATCTGGACGGCGTCGAAGCTCAGGGGGTCTTTGGGCTTGGCGAAGTAGCTGTAGAGATCTTCCAAGGGATATCTCCTTTAGTCTAGGGCCGTGGTCAGTTCTTTTTTCTCGATGAGCTCCATGTCCAAGCAAAGGGCCTGCAGCTCCTTGACCAAGACGTTGAAGCTTTCGGGAAGCCCGGCCTCAAGATTGTTCTCGCCCTTGACTATCTTTTCATACATGCGGGTGCGGCCCGCCACGTCGTCGCTCTTGACGGTGAGGAACTCCTGCAGGGAGTAGGCCGCGCCGTAGGCTTCCATGGCCCAGACCTCCATCTCGCCCAAGCGCTGGCCGCCGAACTGGGCCTTGCCGCCCAGGGGCTGCTGGGTAACCAGGGAGTAGGGGCCGATGGAGCGCGCGTGTATCTTGTCGTCCACCAGGTGGTGGAGTTTGAGCATGTACATGATGCCCACCGTGACCTCGCGGTCGAAGGTGTCGCCGGTGCGGCCGTCGATGAGCCAGGACTGGCCGGTGTCATGCACGCCGGCCAGGTTGAGCAGTTCGCGTATCTCGGCTTCGCTGGCGCCGTCGAACACCGGGGTGGCCATGGGCACGCCGTAGCTCAGCTCCTTGCCCAGTTCCATGATCCCGTCGTCGTCCAGGCCCGCGGTGGCTTCGTTGTATTCGTCCTTGGAGTAGACCTTGCCCAGGAGATCCTTGATCTCCTTGACGCGGGTCTTCTTGGTCTTTTCGCGGTTGGCGCCCAGGGCTTCCACCAGCTCGCGCACCCGGTAGCCCAGCTCCTTGGAGGCCCAACCCAAGTGGGTTTCCAGAACCTGGCCCACGTTCATGCGGCTGGGCACGCCCAGGGGGTTCAAAACCAGGTCCACGGGGGTGCCGTCGGCGAAGTGGGGCATGTCCTCCTCGGGCAGGATGCGGCTGACCACGCCCTTGTTGCCGTGGCGTCCGGCCATCTTGTCGCCCACGGAGAGCTTGCGCTTCATGGCCACGTAGACCTTGACCATCTTGATGACGCCCGGAGGAAGCTCGTCGCCCTTGCGCAAGCGGCTGATTTTTTCCTCGGTGGCGCTGCGGATCATGTCCACCTGCTCCAGGTAGCCGTCGATGAGCCGCTCCAGGTCCCGCTGGACCTTTTCGCTGACCCCGGCCAACTCCATGTCCCTCAGATACTTGAGGGGCACGCCCTTGAGCAGATCCAGGTCGACGTCGCCCTTTTTCACCACCACCTTGCCCTTGTCGTCCTTGATGGGCGCGGCCAGGGAGGTGCCGGTGACCAGGCGCCGCAACTCGTCGAAGGCGTTGCGGTGGATGATGTGGACCTCGTCGTTCTGGTCCTTGATGAGACGGCTCACCTCTTCGTCCTCGATGGACTGGGCGCGCTCGTCCTTTTCGATGCCCTTGCGCGAGAACACCCGGGCGTCGATGACGATGCCCTCCACTCCGGGGGGAACCCGGAGGCTGGTGTCTTTCACGTCCCCGGCCTTTTCGCCGAAGATGGCCCGCAGCAGTTTTTCCTCGGGGCTCAGCTGGGTCTCGCCCTTGGGGGTGATCTTGCCCACCAGGATGTCGCCGGCGTTGATCTCCGCGCCGATGCGGATGATGCCGCTCTCGTCCAGGTTCCTGAGGGCTTCCTCGCCCACGTTGGGGATGTCGCGGGTGATCTCTTCCTTGCCCAGCTTGGTGTCCCGGGCCACCGTCTCGAACTCCTCGATGTGCACCGAGGTGAAGATGTCGTCTTTTACGATGCGCTCGGAGATGAGGATGGAGTCCTCGTAGTTGAAGCCGCCCCAGCTCATGAAGGCCACCATGATGTTCTGGCCCAGGGCCAGCTCGCCCATGTCCACCGCCGGTCCGTCGGCCAGGATCTGGCCCTTCACCACCCGCTGGCCCCGGTTTACGATGGGCTTTTGGCTGGTGCAGGTGTTCTGGTTGCTGCGGCGGAACTTGATGAGCTTGTAGATCTTCACCTGGCTGTGGGCCTCGGCGGTGAGCGGCTCGTCGTAGCGCACCACGATGCGCCCGGCGTCCACGTCGTTGATCACGCCGTCGGCCTCGGCCACCACGCACACCCCGGAGTCGCGGGCCACCACCGGCTCCATGCCCGTGCCCACCAAGGGGGCGTCGGTCCGGAGCAAGGGCACCGCCTGGCGCTGCATGTTGGAGCCCATCAGGGCGCGGTTGGCGTCGTCGTTTTCCAAAAACGGCACCATGGAGGCGGCCACCGACACCAGCTGGTTGGGGCTGACGTCCATGTACTCCACGTCGTCCGGGCCCACCATCATGGGCTCGCCCTCGCGGCGGGCGTTGACGATGTCGTTGACGAAACGGCCCTTGGAGTCCAGGGGCGCGTTGGCCTGGGCGATGGCGTGGCTACCCTCTTCCAGGGCGGAGAGGAACCGGACCTCCTTGTTCACCTTGCCCCCGCTCGCGGTGCGGTAGGGAGTCTCGATGAAGCCGTAGTCATTGACCCTGGCGTAGGTGGACAGGCTAACGATCAGCCCGATGTTGGGGCCCTCCGGGGTCTCGATGGGGCAGATGCGGCCGTAGTGGGTGGAGTGCACGTCGCGCACCTCGAAGCCCGCCCGCTCGCGGGTGAGGCCGCCGGGGCCCAGGGCGCTGAGGCGGCGCTTGTGGGTCACCTCGCTCAGGGGGTTGTTCTGGTCCATGAACTGGCTGAGCTGGCTGGTGCCGAAGAACTCCTTGACCACCGCGCTGACCGGCTTGGAGTTGATCAGATCGTGGGGCATCAGCGCCTCGATCTCCTGCAGGCTCATGCGCTCCTTGATGGCCCGCTCCATGCGCACCAGGCCGATGCGATACTGGTTCTCAAGCAGCTCGCCCACGGCGCGCACCCGGCGGTTGCCCAGGTGGTCGATGTCGTCCACCGGGCCCTCGGTGTCCTTGAGGTGGATCAGCTCCTTGACCGCGGTCATGATGTCTTCGCGGCGCAAGGTGCGCTCGTCCTCGGGGACGTCCAGGCCCAGGCGCAGGTTCATCTTCAGGCGGCCCACGGCGGAAAGGTCGTAGTGCTCCGAGCTGAAGAAAAGATTATGGAAGAAGGTGCGGGCCACCTCCAGGGTGGGCGGGTTGGAGGGGCGAAGCTTGCGGTAGATGTCCACGATGGCTTCGTCGGTCTCTTCAACCTTGTCCAACTCCAGGGTGTCGCGGAAGCTGCTGGATACGGTGACCCCGTCGATAAACAGCACCGGCACGTGGCCCACGCCCGCGGCGCGCATCTTGCTGATGGTGTCCTCGGTGATGGGCTGGTTGAGGCCCACGATCAGCTCACCGGTGACCGGGTCGGCCAGGTCTGAGGCGGCGTAGCGGCCGATCAACTCGGCCTCGGACACCTCGATGCGGCCCACCTGGCACTCCTCCAGGCGCTTGACGGCCCGGCGGGTCATCTTGCGGCCCTCGCGCACCAGGGTCTTGCCGGTCTCGGGGTCCTTGATCTCCTTGGAGGCCTCGCGGCCCATGAGCATGTCCGGATGCACCTTGCGGTAGAGCTTTTCGCCGTCCATCTCATAGACGTCGTGCCGGTACATCATGTCCAGAAGCTCCTGGGCGCTGTAGCCCAAGGCCTTCAGGAGCAGGGTCACCGGGAACTTGCGGCGGCGGTCGATGCGCACGTAGAGGATGTCCTTGTGGTCGAACTCAAGGTCGATCCAGGAGCCCCGGAGGGGGATGATGCGCGCCGAATAAAGGAGCTTGCCGCTGGAGTGGGTGCGGCCCTTGTCGTGGTCCAGGAAGATGCCCGGGCTGCGGTGCAGCTGGCTGACCACCACCCGCTCGGTGCCGTTTACGATGAAGGTGCCCCGGGCGGTCATCAAGGGCAAGGTGCCGAAAAATATCTCCTGCTCCTTGATGTCACGGATGGACTGGGTCTCGGTCTCCTTGTCCATGTCGTAGACCACCAGGCGCACGGTGAGCTTCAGCGGCGCCTCGTAGGTCATGCCCCGGGCCAGGCACTCGTCCACATCGTACTTGACCTCCCCGAACGTATAGCTTACAAACTCCAGCGAGGACGTGCCGGAGAAGTCGCGGATCGGGAAGACGCTCTTGAACACCCCCTGCAAGCCCACGTCGCGCCTTTGCTCGTGGGTTGTCTCCTTCTGCAAAAAGCGCTCGTAGGACTGCTTTTGCATGTCGATGAGATTGGGGATTTCAACGATCTTGGAGATCTTGCCGAAGTTTTTGCGGACGGTGTAATTGCCGTTGGTCGCCTGGCTCATGAAATCTCCTTGGCGGGCAAAGCCCGAAGCCTAGGAAAAAGGACCTTTGCGCTGCCGCGCCCCGGGGCAGGGGGCCACGGACGCACGGCGGCCCCGGGGCCGTGCGTGCCTTGGTCACGGCCCGGAACCACCGGGATTCGCCCTATATAACCCGCCTCCGCCCCCGGGGCCTCAAAAGGCCGCCGGGGCGCGGAGCAGGGGTGGTTTGCTGGTCGGCGAAGGAAACCTACTTGATCGCCACCGAGGCGCCGGCCTCTTCCAACTGGGCCTTGACACCCTCGGCCTCGGCCTTGTCCACGCCTTCCTTGACGGCCTTGGGGGCGCCGTCCACCAGCTCCTTGGCCTCCTTGAGGCCCAGGCCGGTGAGGGCCCGCACGACCTTGATCACCTGGATCTTCTTGTCGCCGGCCGCCTCCAGGATCACGTCGAACTCGGTCTGCTCCTCGGCCTCGGCTGCCTCGCCGCCGCCCATGGGCATCGCGGCCATGGCCATGGGAGCCGCCGCGCTCACGCCGAAGACCTCTTCCATTTCCTTCACGAGCTCGCTGAGCTCCAGGACCGACATATTCTTAACGAACTCGATGACGTCCGCTTTGGTGATATCTGCCATGACTTATCTATTCCTTTCAATGGAGCCGGCACCCGGCCGGCCAACGCAAATAAACGTTTCGCCGGGCCGGGGGCTAAGCCGCCTCGGCCTTTTGATCCTCGATTGCCTTGAGCACGTTCAGCAGGCTGCGCACGATACCGGCCATAACCGTGACCAGACCTTGCGGGACCGCATTCATGGTGCCCAGGAGCTGGGCCAGCAGCACTTCGCGGCTGGGCAGCTTGGACAGTGCCTCGACCTGGGCCGAATCGATGACCTTGCCCTCGAGCAGGCCCTTGCGGACCTCGAACTTGGGGTTGGTCTTGGCGAACTCGGTGAGGACCTTGGCCAGGTCCACCGGGTCGTCGTAGCCCACGGCCATTCCGTTGGGCCCCTCCAGCCCTTCCAACAGAGCCTCGGTGGGCGTGCCGGAAGAGGCCAGGCGCAACAGCGTGTTCTTGACCACCATGTAGTCCAGGCCCTTTTCGCGGAGCTGCTGCCGAAGTTCGGTCATCTGCTCCACTTTTAGGCCCCGGAAGTCGGTCAAGACCACGGCCCGCGCGCGGGACAGCCGTTCGCTCACCTGGGAGACGACGGCTTCTTTTTGCTCGCGGTTCACGTGATTCCACCTCCTTTGCGGGTTTCCTGGACCGGCCTTGGTATCAGAACCTTGGCACCGGATCGTGAACGTCTTTGCGTCACCTGCCTAGCTTCGGTCTCGGCGGGCGCTCCCTGAAGAGCCTTAAGGCCGCTGACGGCCGCCTGCTTTCTCTGAATCCCGCGTGACAGGTCCAGTTTTGGTTTACCCTCTGTCTACGTCTCGGCGGAAAATCCGCCGTAATATCTTTACTTAATGCCCAGGGTCTTGGTCTCGGCGGTGTCCAGCTTGATGCCCGGGCCCATGGTGGTGGACAGGGTGATGCCCTTCACGTAGGTGCCCTTGCTGCTGGCGGGCTTCATGCGGATGAGCTTTTCCACCAGGGCGGTCAGGTTGACCAGAAGCTTTTCCGCGCCGAAGCTGGACTTGCCGATGGGCGCGTGGACCACGCCGCCCTTGTCCACCCTGAACTCGATCTTGCCGGCCTTGACCTCTTGAATCGCCTTGGCCAAGTCGAAGGTCACGGTGCCGCTCTTGGTGTTGGGCATCAGGCCGCGGGGGCCCAGGATCTTGCCCAGCTTGCCCACGGTGGCCATCATGTCCGGGGTGGCGATGGCGCGGTCGAAGTCGGTCCAGCCGCCGGTGATCTTTTCCACCAGGTCGTCGCTGCCCACGAAGTCGGCCCCGGCGTCGGTGGCTTCCTTTTCCTTTTCGCCCTTGGCGAAAACCAGGACCTTCACCTCTTTACCGGTTCCGTTGGGCAGCACCACCGTGCCGCGCACCATCTGGTCGGCGTGGCGGGGGTCAACACCCAGGCGAACCGCCACGTCGACGGTCTCGTCGAACTTGGCGTACTTGGCCTTCAAGGCCACTTCCAGGCCCTCGGCGAAGGTGTAACGGGCCTCGCGGTCTATATTCTCGCGGGCACCGGCGAAATTTTTGCCATGCTTGGCCATAATCACTCTCCGTCATGTTTGCGGAGCGCCGTGTGCACTCGGCCTGGCCAGGCCTCCACGGGCTCTAGATGTGTAAGGGGCCGTTTAACGAATCACTTCCAAGCCCATGGAGCGGGCGGTGCCCATGATGGTGCGCACTGCCTGGTCCAGGTCCCGGGTGTTCAAATCCTTCATTTTCAGCTCGGCGATCTCCCTGACCTTGGCCATGGCGATCTTGCCGACCTTCTCCTTGTTGGGCACGCCCGATCCCTTGGGGACGCCCGCGGCCTTGCGCAGGAGCACCGCCGCCGGCGGGGTCTTGGTGATGAAGGAGAAGCTGCGGTCGGCGTAGACGGTGATCACCACCGGGATGATGGTGTCGCCCTCGTTCTGGGTCCGAGCGTTGAAAGCCTTGCAGAACTCCATGATGTTGGCCCCGTGGGGGCTAAGGGCCGGGCCCACCGGCGGGCTGGGGTTGGCTTTGCCCGCGGGAATTTGCAGCTTTATGTTGGCAACGACTTTCTTAGCCATTAAATCACCTCTTTGTCACCGGCGCGCTGGGCCGGGGGCTTATACCTTGGAAACCTGCACGAACTCCAGCTCCACGGGGGTGGCCCGGCCGAAGATGCTGATGAGCACCCTCAGCTTGCCCTTCTCGGGGGAGACCTCCTCCACGGTGCCGTTAAAGTTGTTGAAGGGGCCGTCGATCACCCGCACCTCGTCGCCCTCCTGGAAGCTGTACTTGGGCTTGGGTTGCTTGGCGCCTTCGGCCATCTGGCTCATCAGGCGGGCCACTTCATCTTCGGTGATGGGAGTGGGGCGGGTTTCGTTGCCGCCCACGAAACCGGTGACCTTGGCCGTGTTCTTGACCAGGTGCCAGGTTTCGTCGTTTATCTCCATCTCCACCACGATGTAGCCGGGGTAGAACTTGCGCTGCGACTCGCGGCGCTGGCCCTTGACCATCTCCACCACCTTCTCCATGGGCACCAGGACCTGGCCGAAGTAGTCGGTCAAGCCGTGGCTTTTGATGCGCTCCAACAGGGCGTCGCGCACCTTGTTTTCAAACCCAGAGTAGGTATGGACGATGTACCAATTCTTGGCCACGTTTCCCCCTAACCGATTATCAGCCTGACCAGCCTGGAAAGGGCGAAGTCGACCACCCCCAGGAAAATGGAAACCAAAATCACCAAAGCCAGAACCACGCCGGTGGTGGAAAGGGTCTGCCGGCGCGAAGGCCAGGTGACCCGTTTGAGCTCCTGAACCACTTCCCGCAGAAACTGCGTGGCGCGGTCCCACGCCCCGGGGGTCTGGGCCGCCTTGGAGGCCGCGGCCTTTTTGGCCGGCTTGGCCAGACGCTTAACCGGTTTGACCGCGGTAGCGGGCTTTTGGGCTTTCGGTGTTTTAGTGGCCATCAAAACTTCCCCGGTGGCCGGCGCGGGCCCTCCCGCCACAAGCACTAAGAGCCTTCGACCGCGCATCCCCTGGCGCAGGGTGCACCGCCCAAGGCGATAAACTTACACTGGACTTTGGCAAAATGCCCGCCGCCCGCTTTTGAATCTCTCCCGCCTCGAGACCCGCCTCCCGCCGAGGATTCGGCGCGGAGGACTTTTTAAATTTGGCAGGCCTGGAGGGAATCGAACCCCCAGCCTTCGGATTTGGAGTCCGACGCTCTAGCCTAGTTGAGCTACAGGCCTGCAACCAAACATGAAAATCTACTTACCCTCTCGGTGCAAGGTGTGGCTGCCGCAGAAGCGGCAGTACTTCTTGAACTCGAGTTTGTCAGGGGTGCGCCGTTTATTCTTGGTTGTGCTGTAGTTCTTGCGCTTGCACTGGGAGCACACCAGTTGGATTATGTCGCGTGGCATGATTGCTCCCGCTACTCGATGATTTCGCTGACCACGCCCGCGCCGACGGTACGACCGCCTTCACGGATGGCGAAGCGAAGCTCTTTTTCCATGGCGATCGGGGTGATCAGGTTGGCCTCGATGGCCACGTTGTCACCAGGCATCACCATCTC
>JAHIQI010000062.1 GCA_018902755.1 Pseudomonadota bacterium
GCCCAGGCTGATGATGGTGGCCCCGATGACGATGCGGGGCAGGCCGGTGCGCCGGGCCAGGGCCACCGCGCCGTCCACCATGAGGTCCGCCCCCTTGGACAGCACCACGATACAGACGATCAGAAGCAAGAGCAGGCCCCAGGTGGGGAGCCCGGCGGTCAACTGGTTCAATACCTCTTCGCTGGTCAAATACACCAGTAGAGAGTGTTGCATGAGATCATTTCCATCGGTGAGTTTGGCTTGGACTCGCCGCCGGCAGGTGGAGGTTTAAAACTCGATACCCCGACGGGAGTTGTAGCCATCATAATAGGGATGTTTTATTTGTCGGAACTCGGTGACGTAATCGCAGACCATTTGAATTTCGGGCGGCGCGTCCACTCCGGTCATTACCAAGTCGGCCTTGCCCCGGCAGAGTTCCACCAACTCCAGGACCTGCTGAAGCGAAACCACCTTGAACAGCAGGGCCGACAAAAGCTCGTCGCAAACTATGAGTTGCCTGCCCTGGGCTACGGCCTCCTTGGCAAAGCTCAAGGCCTGCTCGGCGTGCTGCAGGTGCACCGGTTTGGGGCCATCGGCAAGGATGAAGGGATGATCGCCTGGTGACCGGTAGTCGATATTGTCGATGCCGGATAAGATGCCTACTTCGCCCGAGTCGCCGGATTTCATGAACTGGACGAAAAACACCTTGAGCCCGGAGCCGGCGGCGCGAACGGCCAGCCCGACGCTACGGGTGGACTTGCCGACGCCTTGGCCAAAGCAGGCGTGGATGAGCCCCAGGTCGCTTTTGCTGGCTCCCCCCTTGGGTTTGTCTTGATAAAAAAACGATTTTTCCAGATCAGGCTGCGACACGATCCCTCCACTGGTCAGATTTTGCTTAGGCATTTAGGAAGAACTGGGCGGGTCCGCTTTTAGCAACTCCCGCAATATGGCCTCGGTATGCTCACCCTTCAAGGGCGGGGCCTGGGTGTCGGTAGTATCGGAACCCCTCATCTTAAAGGGCGAGCCAAAAACCGGGATATCCCCCAACTCGGGGTCTTGTTCCCATTCCACCAAATTGGCGATGTTGGGATTTTGGGGGTCAAAGGCTTCTTCAAAAGACATGATCGGGGTTACGCAGCAATCATGAAATTTAGAGCACCAATAGTCGCGCGTCTGCCGGCTGAAGCGCTCTTGGAGGCGGTCGACCAAACGGCGCCTGTGCTCCGTGTCTTCCGAGAAGGGCTGAATTTCCCTCCATTGGCTGATGCATTCATCAAGATCAAGGCCACGGCACAATTTTTCCCAGAACTTGTACTCCAGCGGCTGGATGCAGATGTATTGGCGATCCTTGGTCTGGAAAAAATATATGTGGCGGCGATGGGCCCTGATATATTGGCCGGTCGCCCAATAGGCGTCGGAACGGCTAAGGCCGGTTGCCCAGCTAAGACTGTCCAGCATGGATATGTCCAAGTGTTGCCCGCCACGGTTT
The DNA here is from genome assembly GCA_018902755.1 of Pseudomonadota bacterium. Classification (GTDB taxonomy): domain Bacteria; phylum Desulfobacterota; class Desulfarculia; order Desulfarculales; family Desulfarculaceae; genus Desulfoferula. Next base: position 1,469 of record JAHIQI010000062.1, read on the forward strand.
GAGTTGCGGCGGTCCAGCAGCGCCAGAAGCACCGCGATCGCGGCTTGGTGGCCCGAGATAATGTCGGCTATAGGAATGCCGGAAATGCCGGGTTCGTGGGTTTCGCTGTTTAGGGAAAAAAGCCCGCTCATCCCCTGTATGTTTAAATCATGGGCCGGATGTTCAGAGAGGTTGCCGTTCTGGCCGAACCCGCTGATGGAACAGTAAATCAGATCGGGATTGATATTTTTTACGGTTGAATAATCAAGGCCAAGGTTCTTCATTACTCCCGGGCGGAAGCCCTCCACCAATACGTCGGCTTTTTTGATGAGTTTGGTCAATAAGGCGACGCCTTCAGGGGTAGTGTAATTACACTGCAAGCTATGTTTGTTGCGATTGAACTGGATGAATCTACCGCTACGCTCCCTGCGACCCTCTGAGGACGCATCATCGCCCCAGGGCCAGAGCGTGGGAATATCGGAAAGGTCTTCAGGCCGCTGGATTTTAAGGACCTTGGCCCCATAGTCGGCCAGGAATCTGGTGCAGTAGCCACCTGGGTAGAAGTAGCTGAAATCCAAGACCAAGATTCCCTCGAGTGGCTGCAACTTAAACCTTACTCCATAAAAATACTGGCGAGAGGTAGGGGTGCCTCAATAATTTTGCTGACTAATTATGGCATGGAAAAAATTTAGTTAAATATATATAGATTGTAATTGAAATGTATAATAAAAACATATAGTATAGATGCACTTGATCGGGAATATTTTGCTGGCTTTTGCACGGCTGGCCATATATCAAATTAGACAATCCCGGTCGTTGCCGGCCTTGTTTGCCTTGTAAGGCGCATCCACCAAATTGGAAACATCATCGATAGGCGCGCCCGGCAAGTTAGACGCTGCCGGTTCAGTAGGTGATGTTCATGTCGCCCAGGTAAACCAATTTAAAAATGGATAGGGATATGGACCAAGATAGATATATAGAGATGGCCAGGAAATACGAGTTCATGGCCAATCACTCCACCGATTATATAAGTTTAATTAATCGTGATTACGTATATGAGATGGTGAATGAGGAATATAAACAAGCCAGAAGAAGTGTAGGTGAAGAGATAGAGGGCAAGACTGTCGCGGATCTATGGGGCGAGAAGCTATTCAACAGTGTCATAAAAATCAATGTTGATCGGTGCCTGAATGGAGAGCATTTCGAATTTAAGGCCTGGGTGAGATATCCAAAGAAAAGCAAAAGATATTTTGACATTATATACCGGCCATATAGCGACAACGGTGGGGAAATAACTCATGCCTTATTGGTGGCACACGATATAACAGAAAAATATTTGGCTGTTAGAGAGCTGCGTGAGCAGCAGGAGACATATAAACTGCTTTTTGAAAACGCCATGGATGGTATATCCATAATCGACCAGGAATCATCGAAAATATTAGATGCAAATTACGCGTGGTCGCAAATGTATGGCTACGATAAAAGTGATATAGCCCATATGTCCTCATGGGATATTGCCGCAGAGCCAAGCAAGGTTGAAGCTTCCATGAAAGAGGCTTTCAGGGAGGGCAGAGGCTACCTCACAAAAAGATTGCATCGTAAAAAAGATGGCACCGTTTTCCCGGTTGAGACATCGGGCGCCAAGATGAAGGTGAAAAATAAGAATACCCTGTTTGTGATAACACGTGACACCACCGAACGTGAAAGGGCGGAGCAGCAACTTAAGAAGGCGCACGATGAACTGGAGATCAGAGTCCAGGAGCGCACCGCGGAGCTTTTAAAGTTGAACCTGGAACTGCGGCGTAATATCGATGCGATAAGGCGCACTGAGAAGGCTTTGCGAGAGAGTGAGGAGCGCTACCGCAAGCTGGTTGAAACCATGAACGAAGGCCTCGGGGTTTTGGACATCATGGGCGTGTTCACCTATGTCAACACCAGCCTTTGCAAGATGCTGGGCGCGGTGGAAGAAGAGCTTATCGGCAACACCTTGCACGATTTCATGGACAGCACCAATCGTACGATGTTGAAAAAACTGGCTGGTAGGATAAGCCGAGGAGAGTCGGTCAGCGTCGACTTGGAGTGGACCAGAAAGGATGGCCACCCGATCATGACTACCGTGTCTCCCCGGCCTATATACAATTCAGATGGTGAGATGAGGGGCACCTTCGCCCTTATTGCCGATATCACCAAAAGAAAACACGCGGAAGACGAAGTACGCCAGCAAAAGATGGTGTTGGAATTTAAGACCAAGGAACTGGAGGAAACCAACACCGCCCTCAAGGTGTTGCTACGCCGGAGAGAAGAAGACAAGTCCGAGCTGCAAGAGAACGTTGTTTATCAAGTAAAGAGTCTTCTATCTCCGCATTTGCAAGACCTGAAAATCAACGGAAGGCTATCGGAAGAAAATACTAAGTTGGTTGATTTGATACAAACCAGACTCGATCAAATTATCTCTCCTTTCGCCAAAAAAATCAGCGGGGGATACTATAAATTATCAGCAAGAGAGGTGCAGATAGCGAGCTTGATAACCGAGGGATGGTCCAGCAAGGAAATTGCCGAACATTTAAATATATCAGTCGGCACGGTTAATTTTCACCGCAACAAAATTCGCAAAAAGCTCAGCATTACCAACGAAAAGGTAAGCCTGTCCAACCAACTGAGAAGTATGATCTAGCGTACAGTGGCGGCATTTACCTGACACCTACCTCCAGCCGGTTGGTTCTTGCGCGGGCTTCTTATGGGACGCTGCAGGGGCGCTGGCTTTCAAGTTTTTCAGCCCAAGCCACCGGCCGGAAGCCAGAATCCCTCCTGGCGTACCAATAGATAAAGGGTGCGGCCGATTCGATCGTCCCTTTTGGGGGCGCAAATTGACTTCAAAGCCCCAATTAAAAATTTCGCCTTCCGCCTGAACAGCGACCTAAATAATGATCTAAAGAGCAATATCCGGCTGTTAGATCAAACGTTTGCCTTCCGGCACGGGTAAAGGGAGCGGGGATAGCTTAATTGTCAATTATTATTGCCAATAATTGTCCGACGGCCTTCGCATTTGCTTGAGTTTGGGAGGGAACGCTGCTATGAGTTATTCAGTAATCTTTCACTCAGCATTTTTTGCGGCTACCGGCAAATTTTCTTAATTCCGCCGCAACGGTGCATGGTGGCGATTTATTGCGTAACTTCAGCCTATTGATAGAAAATTCCAAGCGAGATGACATATCCCGAAAGCCAGGACCGGCCTATTCCTGACTGGAACATGCTTTCGCCAAGTTGGTGATCTCGGGTTTTAGGGAGCAAGAGCGGCAAAGATGTCGACCATACTGGAAATCGCCAAGTTGGCCAATGTTTCCTGTTCCACGGTTTCCCGCGCCCTGAACGGGCGAAAAGGGGTCAGCGACGCGATAAGGGCCAAGATCGTCAAACTGGCCCAGGACTTGGATTACTACCCCGACTCCACCGCCCGGGCCCTGGTAAGCAAGCGGGTCGGGGTCATCGGTCTGATCATCCCCCGCACCAGCGAGTACACCTTCACCAGCCCCTATTATTCCCACATCCTGCTGGGAATCAGCGCCGTGGTCACCGAGCGGGGCTACCAGGTCATGCTGGTCATCAACGAGCGGAAAAGTTACGCCGCATTTTATCATCGCCGCATGGTGGATGGCATCCTGGTGGTGGGAAACCATTTTGACGACAAAAAAATATGGCCCCTGACCGAGAGCGGCATCCCCAGCGTGGTGGTGCCTGGTTTTATCGATGATTCGCCCCGAAACCCCCTGAGCGTCAACTCCGAAAATTACGACTCAAATTACCAGGCGGTAAGCCATCTCATCCAACTCGGGCACCGCCGCATTGCCTTCATCCTCGGCTACCCCAACTCCAAATATTCCGTGGAGCGCATCATTGCCTACCAGGACGCCCTTAGGGATCACGGCCTGGAATATCGCGAGGAATATACGCCGTATAGCGACTTTTCCGTGGCGGACGGCTTCCGGGTGATGGGCGATCTGTTGGACCTGCCCCAGCCGCCCACCGCGGTGCTGTGCCTCAACGACTCCATCAGCATCGGAACGCTGGATCAGATCAAGTCCCGCAATCTGAGAATTCCCGACGAGCTTTCGGTGGTGGTGACCTGCGCCTCTGACATGTTGGCGCACTACGACCCGCCCTTGAGCACCATCAAGGTCCCGGTGGTTTCGGTGGGCAAGGCCGCGGCCAGCGCCCTCATCGAGATGATCGAAACGGGCGAGGCCCCGCGGGAAATACCCAAGATACCTTCAACTTTCACCATTCGAAAGTCCACCGGCCCCTGTCCCCGGCCAGAGTAGCGTTTCGGCGGCCTGCGGGCCCCATTCAAAAAAATTTACTAGAAAAGCAGCAGGTTACATGCTGTAACCATTTCGCATCGCGAAAAACCTAATAATTTGGCTTGACATTACGCAAACGTTTGTGTTCCGATGGCCCCACGATGGGATAAACATCACCGTTGGGACACGACATGAGTGACTTTGTACCCAAGAAACCGTCGACCTGCCCTTCAACCCATCGTACACCTGTGCCATTTGTCGCCCAAAAAGCTCTGGCCGAACCCAGGGCCTTCAAAACCATGTGTTTTTTTGTCAATTAACGCAAACGTTTGCGTTGGGGGTCCAAAACGCTGAACCGGGTATCTCATCATAGGGAAAGAAGAATGGAATCATTAGCCAAGAATAAAGTTGTCATCACCGTGGCCCAGACCGGGGCCATGTCCTCTAAAAGCATGAACCCCAATGTTCCGGAACAGCCGGTGGAAATCGCCGACTCCGCCTATGAGTGTTACAACGAAGGCGCGGCGATCTGCCACATCCACGCCAGGGGCAAGGACGGCCTGCCCACCGCCGACACCGATATCTACCAGGACATTCACGACCGCATCCGCGCCAAGTGCAACATGATCATCCAGGACTCCACCGGCGGCGGCCCCAACCTGAGCCAGGAAGAGCGCATCCAGTGCCTCAAGACCGGCCCTGAGATGGCTTCCTTGAACATGGGCTCCCTGATGCGTATCGGCGGCCCCTACAAGGGCACCGCCTGGTCCAACCTGCCCGAGGAGATCGACCACTACGTAAAGGAAATGGCCAAATACAACGTCATGCCGGAGATGGAAGTCTTCAACCACGGCATGCTGGTCGACGTGCGCCGGGTGATCAAGGAAGGCTTGGTCAAAAAGCCCTATTACGTGAACATCGTCTTGGGCATGCGCTACCAGGGCGCCGAGCCGGCCACCCCCGACACCCTGTACTCCATCGTGAAAAGCCTGCCGCCGGACACCATCTTCAACTGCACCGGCGTTGGCTCCATGCAAACCCCCATGGCCACCATGGCCATGCTCCTGGGAGGCTGCGTGCGGGTCGGCCTGGAGGACAACCTCTACTACACCAAGGGCGAGCTGGCCAAGAGCAACGCCCAACTCGTGGCCCGCATCGTGCGCATCGCCCGGGATCTGGGCAAAGAGCCTGCCACCCCGGATGAAGCTCGGGCCTACTTCGGCCTCACCCCGGTCGCCGGCTAAGCGAGGACAATCATGGACATCACGGACATCAAAAAAATAGCGGTTATCGGCATGGGGACCATGGGGCCGGGCATCGCCCAGGTCATGGCCCACGCCGGTTACGAGGTTGCCGGCTACGACCTGAACAAGGACAGCTACCCCCTGGCCCGCCAGGTCATCGCCAACAACCTGGACCTGTTGATCGAGGCCGGCATGGCCAAGCCGGAAGACCTGGACAAGACCATGGCCAAGATCAAGCTGGTCGACACCATGGAAGAGGCGCTGGACGGCGCCCAGGTCGTGGTGGAGGCGGTCAGCGAGAAGCGGCCCATCAAAAAGGCCGTGTACGAGGAGATCGACAAGATCGCCTCTCCGGATGCGATGATCTGGAGCAACACTTCCACCCTGAACATCTTCGACCTGATGGTGCCCGCCCGCCTGCCGCGGACCATCATCGTCCACTGGTTCGCGCCGCCCCAGGTGTTGCCCCTGATCGAGGTGGTCCAGGGCTCCGAAACCCTGCCGGAGGTCGTGGATCTGACCCTGCCTTTCCTGGAGGGGCTGGGCAAGCGGCCCGTGTTGATCAAGAACTACGTCCCCGGCTTCATAATCAACCGTCTTTTGCGAATCCTGGGCAGGGAGACCTACTTCCTCCTGGACAATGGCTACGTAACCCCCGAAGACCTGGACATGGCCGTAAAAGCCAGCATCGCGCCCCGGATGATGGTTTTGGGCCTTGCCCAGCGCTACGACTTCACCGGCCTGGACCTGACTTACGCCAACCTGCACAACGAGGAATTTGTCGACGCCCCCGTGGACGACGAGCCGGAATTTGTGGTTTCCCGGGTTAAGAAGAACCACCTGGGCATCAAGACCGGTATCGGCGTGTACGACTATCGGGGCCGCGACAAGGCCGACGTCATCAAGGACCGGGACCGTTACCTGCTCAAGGTGGTGAACAGCTTGCAGTTCTGCCTGGAGAAAAAGCGGCTGCTGTAAAAGGGGGTGTCGCTTTCGGAGGATGGGCCCGCGGCCGAGGCGGGCGGCCTCCGGGAGCAGGACAAAGACCTGGATGGGGCCCCGGCCCGCCGGGATCTCCAAGATTAAGCCGGTGGATTCAAAAAAATATTCGGATTGCCCCATTGGTTGAGAAGAAGAAATTCAAAGCCGGGGGGATGGGAAACGGGACTGAATGAAACTAGGCCACTACCTAAACACCGTGGCCATAATTTGGTACTGGAGGGAGTTATGACTGACAGTCGTCTGTTGAGAATCATCGTAGGATGCTTGATTCTGTTGTCCCTGGCCTTTGCCGCGCCGGCATTCGCCGCTTACCCGGAAAAACCGGTCAACCTGTTGATCCCCTACGGCGGCGGCGGCACCACCGACGTATGCGCCCGCATGCTGGCCAACCTGGCCCAGAAAAACTTCGCCTCCCCCATCGTGGTGGTGAACCGTCCCGGCGGCGGCGGCGTGCTGATGCACGAGCTGTTGGCCCAGGCCAAGCCCGATGGTTACACCCTGGGCGTGGTCTCCACCGGCGTGCTGACCCGCACCCCTTTCCTGCGCAAGGTGCGCTACGATCCCGAGAAGGACTTCACCTACATCATGCTCTTCGCCCTGTGGCAGTACGGCTTGGTGGTGCAGAAGGACGCTCCCTGGAAGACCTTGGACGAGTTCCTGGACTACGCCAAGGCCAACCCCGGCAAGGTCACCTATTCCACCGCGGGCACCGGCTCGGCCCAGTACCTGGCCATGGAATACCTGGCTCAGCTTAAGGGCATCAAGTGGACCCACATCCCCTGCAAGGGCGGCATCAACGCCGTAACCGCCCTGCTGGGCGGCCACGTGACCGCCTGCGCCCAGGCCGTGGAATGGAAGCCCTACGTGGAGTCCGGCCAACTGCGGCTTTTGGCCGTGCTGGGCGGACAGCGGATTCCCGCCTTCCCCAACGTCAAGACCCTCAAGGAGCTTGGATACGACTATGAAGTGGTGTCCGGCCCCGGTCTGGCCGGTCCCAAGGGCATGCCGCCCGAGGTCGTGGCCTACGTGACCAAGGCCTTCACCGAGGCCAGCCAGCAGAAGGAGTTCCTGGACCTGCTGAGCAAGCTGGAGATGTTGCCCTACTCGCTCAACAAGAAGCAGTTCGAGGACTACATCACCAAGTCGATTCCCTTGAAGAGGAAATTGGTAAATAGCCTGGGCCTGGGCTACCAGTCCAAGTAGCTTGGCAGATGGAGGGTCAGGGGGGCCACCGGGTCCCCCTGACCACGGCAGGGATGAGGAGTTATCAAACATGGTGAAGTTCAATCGGGATACCATGGCCGGCTCGATACTGCTGGCCTTCTCCCTGATTCTCGCATTTATCATTACGCCCGACCAGGTGGAGATGCACCGGAGCGTAGCCCTGCTTGCCCTATCGCCAAGGCTGTTCTGCTACATCACGGCCGGCCTGCTGGGGCTAACGTCGGCGGTCTTGATCATTGCCAGCCTTAAAAAAGGACATGAGGCCGACGCCCACCCGACATCCTGGGAGCCGCTTTTGCGGGGCCTGTTCTGCACCGCCATCGCCTGTGCCTACGCTGCATTGGCCGGTATCATCGGCTTTTTCGTAAGCACCGCCTTGGCCATGACCGCCTTTCTCCTCTACTTCGGTGTGAGGCGCTGGGTGGGCATCGTGCTGTTCCTAGTCGTCGTCCTGGGCTTCATCTACGTGCTGTTTATCCAAGCGCTGAAAGTGGTCATGCCCGATGGTCTTTTGTACTGAGCTATACGGTTTTATCCAGGAGAAGCAGCATGGATAACTTGATGGCCGCTTTTGACATGTTCTTCCAATTTCACGTCGTTGCCGGCGTCTTCGTGGGAGTGTTCTTGGGCATCATCCTGGGGTCCATACCGGGCCTCACCGCCACCATGGCCATTGCCTTGATCATTCCCATGACCTTCACCTTGGACCCGGTGGTGTCGGTTGGATTATTGGTCGGAGCTTACAAGGGCGGCAACTATGGCGGGTCGATCCCAGCCATTTTGTTGAACACGCCGGGTACTCCGGCCGCATCGGCCACCCTCTTGGACGGCCACGAACTGGCCAAACAGGGCAAATCACTCAAGGCCCTGAAGATGGCCATCTACTCTTCGGTCATGGGGGACACCCTCAGCGACTTGGTTCTCATCCTCGTCGCGCCGCCCCTGGCCCTGATCGCCCTTAAGATGGGGCCGCCTGAGATGGCCGCCCTGATCTTCCTTTCGCTTTTGATCATCACCACCGTGTCCGGCGAGTCCATGATCAAGGGACTCATCGTCGGGGCCATCGGCCTCGTGGTGGGGACCATCGGGCTGGATTCGGTGACCGCCGTGAGGCGCTTCGGGTTCGGCTTCCCCGAACTTGACGAGGGCATCTCCCTGGTGCCCATGCTCATAGGCTTGTTCGCGGTCTCGGAGTTTTTAATCAACACCGAGTCGGTGGGCATGGGCAAGGTCGTGCAATTCTTCGCCCGCTCCACCAAGCCGGAAGACAACCGCGTCTCGGGCAAGGAGTTCAGGGCCTGCGTGCCCCCCATCCTTCTTTCCACGGGCATCGGCACCCTTTTGGGAGCCATCCCAGGCATCGGTCCCTCCATCGCGGCCTTTGCCGGCTACGCCCAGGCCAAGAAGATCTCCAAGCATCCCGAGAGATTCGGCAAGGGAGCCCTGGAGGGCGTGGCCGCGGCCGAGTCCGGCAACAACGCCGTGTGCGGAGCCAACCTGATCCCCCTGCTGACCCTGGGCATCCCCGGCGACATCGGCGCCGCGGTGCTGCTGGGCGCTTTCATGATCCAAGGCCTGCATCCCGGCCCGATGCTGTTCCAGGAGAACATAGTCACCGTCTACGCCATATTCATGGCCCTGATGCTGGCCAACGTGTTCAACTACTTCATCGGCATCTTCTACATCCGGTTCGCCAGCAAGGTCGTGTTGATCCCCAAGGGATACATCTTCCCCGCGGTCCTGGCCTTCTGCTTCTTTGGAGCGTACGGATTCAACCAGAGCCTTTTCGATGTTTGGATCGTGGTCATCTTCGGCCTGATTGGCTATCTGTTGCGGCGCAACGGATTCCCCCTGGCCCCCTTGCTCATCGCCTTCATGCTGGAGCCGATTCTGGAAGGCGCCTTCCGGCAGAGCTTGCTCATGTCCGGCGGGTCCATGGCCATTTTCTTCACTCACCCCATTTCGGGAACCTTCCTGAGCCTGGCGGTGGTGGGCATCGTCTGGATGGTCATCGGAGGGATACGCAACGCCAAGGCAAAGGCGAAGAACACACTGGTTTAAGCAGGCATTAAGCAAAAGAGCGGCATCCAAGGCAGGCTCGGCCCCCACAACCACGAATCTCCTTACCAAGGGGGGCCGGGCCATGCCAATAAAGGAACTGTCGCCAAAATCTCAAAGCCGGACGGCCAAAGCCAATTTGGAGCCGCCGCGATAGGGTGCGAAAAATGCAGATGGATACACAAGAAAACCCTACGGTACTAGAGCAAATAGCCGCCGAAGCCGCGGAGGATTTGCCCCAGGGCATTGGCCCGCTTTTCGGGGACCCCGACCCGGACGCCGCCCGAGCCTTTTTCATGGAAAAATCCCGGGCCGAGACCGACAAGCGCATGGGCGCCAAGGAAGCGGTGGAGCGTTTCATCACCGACGGCTGCTACCTGGCCATCGGTGGATTCGGCTCCAACCGCATCCCCACAACGGTGGTCCATGAGATTCTGAGGGCCCGGCGGCGGGACATGGCCTTTTTGGGGCACACCGCCACCCACGACTTCCAGCTCTTGTGCGCGGGCCACTGCCTGAACCGGGTGGACGCCGCCTACATCGTGGGCCTGGAGGCCCGGGGGCTTTCGGCCAACGCCCGGCGGGTGATCCAGTCCGGCGAGGTACAGCTGTGCGAGTGGACCAACCACGCCCTGTCGGTGCGCCTGCAGGCGGCGGCGGCGGGCCTTTCCTACGGCCTGTTGCGCTCCATGCTGGGCACCGACACCTTCCGGCGCTCGGCCGGCAAGGTGGTGCGCTGCCCCTTCACCAACAAGAAGTTCGTGGCCCTGCCGGCCCTTTGGCCCGATGTGGCGGTGATCCACGTGCACGAGGCCGACATGTTCGGCAACGCCCGCATCAAGGGCATCTCCGTGGCCGACCTGGAGCTGTCCCGGGCCGCCAAGCGGCTGATCATCACCACCGAGCGCCTGGTGCCCAACTCGGCCATACGCCAGGACCCCACCCGCACCTCCATCCCCTACTACCTGGTGGACGCGGTGGTGCACGCCCCCTTCGGCAGCTACCCGGGCAACATGCCCTATGAATATTTCTCCGACGAGGATCACCTGCGGGATTGGCTTAACGCCGAGAAGGACCCCGAGGAGTTCGCGCGGTTCCTGGACAAGTACATCTACCAGGTGGCCGACTTCAACGAGTATCTGCAACTGTGCGGCGGGCTGGACCGCTTGCGCGAGCTGCGCGACCTGGAATGCCTGGCCGACGGCTAGAGCCGTTTCAGCCTGCTTTTCCCTCAAAGGAGCCCGTAATGAGCGCCCCCTACAACATGATGGAAATGATGATCTGCGCGGCCGCCCGTCTTTTGGAGGACGGCCGTACCGTGGCCGTGGGCACCGGCGCGCCTTGCGCGGCGGCGATGCTGGCCCAGAAGACCCACGCCCCCAACCTGATGATCGCCTTCGAGGCGGGCGGCCTGGCGCCGCGCCTGAGCCGGATGCCCATATCCGTGGGTGATTCGTGCACCTTTTATCAGGCGGACTGTGCCGCCAGCATGGCGGAGATGATGACCACCTGCGCCAGGGGCATGATCGACTACGCCTTTTTGGGCGGAGCCCAGATCGACCAGTACGGCAACCTGAACTCCACCTCGGTGGGCGATTACAACAAGCCCAAGGTGCGCTTTCCCGGCAGCGGGGGAGCCAACGACTTCGCCTCCCTGTGCTGGCGCACCATGATCATGACCGTGCACAACCGCTCGCGCTTCGTGGAAAAGGTGGAGTTTTTGACCTCGCCGGGTTATCTGGGCGGTCCTGGGGAGCGGGAAGAGGCGGGCCTGCCGCCGAACACCGGCCCCTATAAGATCATCACCGACCTGGCAATCCTGGGCTATGGCGAAAAGAGCCGCCGCATGCGCCTGGAGAGCCTGCACCCCGGGGTCAGCGTGGACAAGGTGCGCGAAAACACCGGGTTCGCCCTGGAGATACCGGAAAAGGTCGCCCTGACCCCGGAGCCAACCGCCGAGGCGTTGAGAGTGCTGCGCGAGCAGGTCGACCCCCAGCGCTTAGTTATAGGTAAATAGGGCCACGGCCGGCGTGGACATCGTCCACCCTTCTCCGTCCACGTCGGCCAAGGTCTATGCAAGGGCCCAGCCATGTTTACCGAAGCGCTCAAGAGGCTTTTCCGCCCTCGGGGGGTGATCGTCTCGGCTCCCAATGGCTCTGGAGATGGTGTTCCGCAACTGGCGCGCAATCTCCTGGCGGGCGGATACAAGGGCCGCATCGTCCTTTGGGGCGAGGGGCCTACTCCGCCGCCTCCCTTTGAACGGCACTCATCGTCCATCGAGGCGGGGTCGGACCTTGACCTGGCCCTGGTCGTCGGCGACCCCCAAAGCCTATGCTCCAGCCTGGTCGCCATGGGGCGTGCCGGGGTCAAGGCGGTGGTGGCCTACGGCCCGCCTCCCGCGGGCGAGGCCTGGCGGGAACCAGTGCGCGCCGCGGCCCTGGCGGCGGGGGTGCGCTTGGTGGGCCCCGGCTCCTGGGGGGTGGTCAACACCGCCATCGGCCTGATTGCCACTCAGGAGCCTATTTCCCTGCGCCCGGGAGGGCTGGCCCTGGTCACCCAGAGTGGGGCGGTGTGCGGCTATTGCTTGGCCGAGGGCGCCCGGCGCGCTCTGGGCGTGGGCCTGGTGCTGGACCTGGGCGAGCAGGCCGACCTAACTCATGACGAGGTCATCGACTACCTGGCTCCCCACTATCAGGCCAAGAGCCTGCTGCTGCACCTGGACCGGGTCGAGCGCCCCGGCTCCCTCTTGTCCGCCGCCCTGGCCGCCGCCCGCCTCAAGCCGGTGGTGGCCTTGAAGACCGGGGAATACGCCTCATCCCGGCCGTCCGATGCCTTTGCCGAGCCCTCGCCGGGTGAGGCTTGGGAAGCGGCCCTGAGCCGGGCGGGGGTGCTGTGCGTGGACGGCCTGGACAAGCTGTTGTCCATCGGTGAGCTTGCGGCGCGGCGGCAGTCCTGCCGGGGGCCTAGGCTGTTGGTGGTGGCCGCCTCCGCCGGGGCGGGGCGGCTGGCCCTGGACGCCAACCGCCGCCACGGCCTGGCCTTTGCCCCGCTGAGGCCGTCCACCCGCCTGGCCCTGGCCGGGCTGGGTTGCCTGGAGGCCTCCGAACAGGGGCTGGTTCTGCTGGGGCCCGCCGTGGACGAAGCCGTTTTTCAGGCGGTGGCCGCCGCCTGCCTGGAGGAACCGGAAGTGGACGGGCTGTTGGTGGCGCTGGACCTCGGCCAGAGCCTGGAGCCCGCCGCCATGGCCCAGGCCCTGCGCCGCGCCGCCGCGCAAAGCCAGGCTGGTCCGCGCCAGGTGGTCACCTTGGCGGCCTGGCCCGATGCGCCGGGAGCCTTTGCAAATGACCCCTGCGCCGGATCCCTGGCGGTGTTCGCCACCCCGGAAAGGGCGGTGGAGGCTTTCGCGGGCTTGTGGCGCTACACCCAAATCATGCGCGCCGCCGAGCAGATTCCCCCGAGGCCCTTGGGCCGGTTCCAGCTTGACCGGGACGCCGCCCGGCGTTTGTTGGAGGAGGCCCTGGAGCAAGGCAGAAGCGGCCTCTACGCCGGGGAGCGGCTGGAACTGCTCAGCGCGTACCGCCTGCCGGTGCTGCCGGTTCGGGCCGTGGAGAGCCCGGCGCAGTTGCAGCGGGTCTGCGAGGCCTGGGGCTATCCCGCCCGGCTTATCTTGCTGCCCCGGCCCGCCTCGGCCGGGGACGCCCTCCCGGAGCTGACCGCCCGCCTGGAACACCCCGCCCAGGTCCAACCGCGTTGGCAGGCCCTGCACCAGCAGGCCGCCCGCCAGGGCATTTCGGTGCAAGCGGTCCTGGCCCAGCCCTGGCCCCCCACGGCGGAGCCCAGCCTCGCCATGGGCTGGCGCCGACACCCGGAGTTGGGACCCTTGCTGGTGTTTGGAGAGGGTGGGGAGCGCTCCGAGGCCCTACGGGAGAAGTCCTGGGGCCTGCCGCCCCTGAACCGCGCCCAGGCCCATGCCATGATGGGGCGCACCCAGGTGTACGCCGCGGTGACCGGAGCCCAGGGGCCCGGCCGGGTTTGGCCCTCCATGCTGGAAGAAGTGCTGATCAACCTGTCGCGGATGGCCCAGGATCTGCCCCAGATAAAAAACCTGGACGTCAACCCGGTGCTGTTGGCCGACAAGGTGGCCTGGCTGGCCGACGCCAGGATTGAACTAGCCCCGGCGCAGCGGCCCGTCGCCACGCACCTGATCGTGAGGCCCTACCCAGAAGATCACGAAGTGCGGGCCCGCTGCCAAGACGGGTCCGAGCTGCTGTTGCGGCCGGTGCGGCCCGAGGACGCTGACCTGGTGCAGGATTTTTTCGCCCGGCTTTCACCCGAGAGCATTTATCAGCGCTTCTTCCGGGAGATGCCGGAGCTGAGCCCGCAGTTACTCGTACGTCTTACCCAGATCGACTATGACCGGGAGATCGCCCTGGCGGCCATGTCGGTCCAAGGGCTCAGCGAAAAAATACTGGGGTTGTGCAGCCTGTCCCTGCGTCCCAGCTCGGAGTGGTCCGAGTTCGCGGTGTTGGTGGCCGACGGCTGGCAGCGCCGGGGAATCGGCAAGTTGCTGCTGACCCACATGGCCAAGATCGCCCGCTCCCAGGGGCAGCTAAAGATCATGGGGGTGGTGCTGCGGCAAAACCGGGCCATGCAGGAGTTGGGGCGCAGCGTGGGCTTTAAAGTGGATCGGCCCCAGGACGGCCTGGTGGAGCTGCGTTGGGAGCTTGGAGAAGAGCCCGAGGCCTTGGACCGCAAAGCCGGTTGATCGGGAAATGTTAGACGCAGAGGTGGCTCATGACGGGAAATGCCAAGAAGATGCAACGGCACGGTAAGCATCACCTGACAAGCAACGGGGCAGGGGGCCCTCATCCAAACGAAGAGGCCTGCGCCTGCTCCTTTTTTCATCGGCTCAAGGATGAGTTGGTTCACGAGCAGGGGCACGCCCAAGGTGAACCGTTTCGTCTGGCGGCCTTTGAGTACATAGAGATGGACCACCATCTCGCTAAAAGGCATTGCGCCGGTGGCCATGGCGGCCCGCCGGCCTTTGCACACAAGATTATCGCCTAGAGGAATCCTCATTTGGGATAGGTAGGGACGCTTTGCGCGGCCTCGCCAAAAGGAGTTAACTATGCCCAAAGTTGCCGTAATCGGAGTTGGTCAGTCGGCCTTTGTGCGCGGCTATCCCGGCTCTATACGAGAACTGACCTTCGAGGCCTATGCCGAGGCCATGGCCGACGCTGGGGCCAGCAACAGCGACATCGGGGCCACGGTGATCTGCTCCAGCCCGGAGTACGACAAGCAGCGCTCCCCGGCCGGGGTCATAGCCGAGTACTGCGGCCTCAACC
>JAHIQI010000009.1 GCA_018902755.1 Pseudomonadota bacterium
CCGCCCCCCCCCCCCCCCCCCTCTCTACCCTCTCTAGAATCGCGGCTAGCGCACGGCGCCTACTTGGGGTGGCACTCGTTGCACTTCTGGGGGCCCTTCTTGGCCGCCTTGTGGCAATCCCGGCAGTTCTTGTGGAAGGCGTTGTACAGGCTGAGCACCTTGCCCTGGTTCTTCTTGGGGCTGGTGTGGCACGCCGAGCACTTCTGCACCTTGTCGCCGTCCTTGAAGACGTTCTTGCCGTCCTTGAACACGTGGTGGCACTCGGTACAGGCCAGCTTGTGATCCACGGAGTGCTTCAGGTGGGTGAACTCCACCGCGCTTTTCTTGCTGTCCTTGAAAAGCGGATCCTTGATCTTGAAGCTGTCGGCTACCTTGCCGGACTTAGTGTCCTGGGCAATGGCCGCCGTGCCCATGAGCGCCGCTACGGCAAAGGCCAACGCCACCAATACGGCGATGCTGCACTTCTTCATGTCCCTGTATCCTCCCCGATTGCTACGAGCTTCGTAAAAAGCGAAAACCTTCACTAGTTGGGCATTATATAGGACAAGGGGCGGGGGGTTGTCAAGGGTTTTCCCCAGAAACCCGCACACCTAACCCCTTGAAAAACCATACTGCCTGTGCGCTATTTCTCCGAGAGCGGGGCTTCCTGGGCCTTGGCCGCGGCCCACAGCTCCTCCCGCTTATCGGGGCTCATATCCTCCAGGGCCACCCCCAGGCGGGCGGCCATGGCCTCCATGGCCTCAAAGCGCCGGGTGAAGCGCCGGTTGGCCTCCCTAAGGGCGGCCTCGGCCCCCAATCCCCGGTGGCGGGCCCACTGGGCCCAGGAGAAAAGCACGTCCCCCAGCTCGGCCTGCTCGCTCTCCGGCCCCGCGGCGGCCAACTCGGCGGTCTCCTCGCCGATTTTGGCCCAGACCCCGGCCGCGTCGTCCCAGTCGAAGCCCACCTTGGCCGCCCGGGAGCCCAGGCGCTGGGCCCTGAGCAGGGCGGGCGCGCCCAGGGGCACGCTGTCCAAAAGGCCCTGGGGGTGGTCCCGGCGCTCTTGGCGCTTGATCTCGCTCCAGCGCTGTTTCACCTCGCCGGCGTCCTTGGCCTCGGCTTCACCGAATACGTGGGGGTGGCGGCGCACCATCTTGGCCCGCACCTCCTCTATGACTTCGGTGAGGTCGAAGCCCCCGGCCTCGGCGAAGAGCTGAGCCTGGAACACCACCTGAAAAAGCAGGTCGCCCAACTCGCCGCGCACCTCCTCGGTGCTGCCGGACTCGATGGCCTCGGTGGCCTCGTAGGCTTCTTCCAATAGATAGGCCGCCGCGCTGACCGGGGTCTGCTCCCGGTCCCAGGGGCAGCCGTCCGGGGCGCGCAAACGCGCCGCCAACTCGGCCAGGGCTTCCAGGGCGTGGCCGAGTCCGTCTCCGCCGGGTTTATCCGTCATGGTTATTTTTTCTGCTTGGGGTCCGGCTTGACCAGCCCGGCCCTCTCCTGGAGGTTGCCCAGGAAGTTGTCGGGGATCATGTCCTTGATGAAGTTGCCCGCGCGCACCACGTAGGGGGCCACCATGGATTGGCGCAGGGGGTCCATGGTGCCGAAGGGATTGACCAACAACAGCAGGTTGATGAGCAGGTAGCAGATCAAGAGGCCCTTGACCAGGCCCACCCCCGCGCCCAAGAGGCGGTCCAGGCCCGAGAGGGGGCCCGCCAGGATGAGCCGCTGCAACATGCCGCCTATATAGAGGAAGATGGCGAAGACCACCAGCAGGATGACCGCGAAGGCCACCGCGGGCCACCAGGAGGCCTGCACCCCGCTGAGGCGCTCCAGAATGCTCCCCAGATCCTGGTAGAACATCACGCTGGCCACTATGGCGGCCACCGCCCCCACCAGGCCTATGACCTCGCGCACGAAACCGCGCATCAGGGCCTTCACCAAGAAGAAGACCATGATGATCAAAAGCCCCAGGTCCAATAAGTTAGGCATCTGTTGCATAGTGCCAACACCTGTAGCACGGCGGCTGCTAAAAAGTCAAGAAGTTAGCTGTGGTTTTTAATTTGATAGGTAAGTGATAACAATAGTTTGTGTGGGTAGCTCTTTCGCGGTCCCCGCCGGGGGCTTGTTGCTAGGGCGGGTGGGCGCGTGGTAAAGATTGGGCAGGAGAAACCATGACGGTTTATCGCCAAATCCTGGAGCTGGACGGCACGGCGGGCACCGACATCCACGAGGTCACCAGCCAGGTGGCGGCGGTGGCGGCGGACAGCGGCCTGAGCCGGGGCAGCGTGCTGGTGTTCACCCCCGGCTCCACCGCGGCGGTGACCACCATCGAGTACGAGCCCGGCGCGTTGAGCGACCTCAGGCGCCTGCTGGAAGATCTGGCCCCCACGGATGGCGAGTACGCCCACAACCTGCGCTGGGGCGACGGGAACGGCTACAGCCACCTGCGCTCGGCCCTGTTGGGGCCCTCGCTCACCGTGCCCCTGGAGGCGGGCCGCCTCATGCTGGGCGCCTGGCAACAGATCGTGGTGCTGGATTTCGACAACCGGCCCCGCCGCCGCAAGGTGGTGGTGACCGTGCAGGGCGGGTAGGGGAATATGAGCCAAAGCCAAGAGCTTCGCCTGAGCTTTTCCGATCATGAGGCCCTGCGCACCCTGCTGGGGGCCCGCGACGCCCACCTGCGCCTGCTGGCCAAGGAGGCCGGAGTCAAGGCTCGGGCCAGGGGCGGGGAGATCAGCCTGAACGGCGAGCCCGAGGCCCTGGAGTTGGCCGCCTTGGCCCTCAAGCAGCTCTACGACCTGATTCAGCAGGGCTATCCGGTCTACGAGATGGACGTGGATTTCGCCTACCGCATCCTGGCCGCCGACCCCGGGGCCAAGCTCAAGGACATCTTCCTGGATCAGGTCTACCTCACCGGCAAGAACCGCATCATCAGCCCCAAGACCCTGAACCAGAAAAAGTACCTGGAGGCCATCCGGGCCCACGACATCGTCTTCGGCATCGGCCCGGCGGGCACCGGCAAGACCTACCTGGCCATGGCCATGGCCGTGGACGCCCTGCTCAAGGGCCAGGTGGACCGCATCGTGCTCGCCCGCCCGGCGGTGGAGGCCGGGGAGAAGCTGGGCTTTCTGCCCGGCGACCTGGCCGAGAAGGTCAACCCCTACCTCCGGCCCCTGTACGACGCCCTGCACGACATGATCGATTTCGACAAGGCCGGGCGGCTCATGTCCAAGGGGGTTATCGAGGTGGCCCCCCTGGCCTTCATGCGCGGGCGCACTTTGAACAGTGCCTTCGTGATCCTGGACGAGGCCCAGAACTCCACCAGCGAGCAGATGAAGATGTTCCTCACCCGCCTGGGCTTCGACTCCAAGGCGGTGATCACCGGCGACGTGACCCAGGTGGACCTGCCCGGCGGGGTGGTCTCGGGCCTGGTGCGGGCCAGCCAGATATTGCATAACATCGAGGGCATCGCCTTCGTGGACTTCGACGAGAGCGACGTGGTGCGCCACCACTTGGTGCGCCGGATCATCAAGGCCTACGACCAGATGAGAAACGGTGGCGCATGAACGTGCTTCTGGACAATTCCTGGGAAGGCGGCGAGCTGCCCGCCGGGCTGGTGGAGCGGGTGGAGCGGGTCTTGGCCCTGGCCGGGCAGCCGCCCGAGGCCGAGCTGTCGCTGGTGATCTGCGGCGACGAGGAGATCGCGGCCATCAACCAACAGTGGCTGAACCGCGATGGCCCCACCAACGTCATCTCCTTCGCCCAGAACGAGGGCGACGGCCCGGCGCTCAACCCCGAGATCCTGGGCGACGTGGTGGTCAGCGCCGACACCGCCCGGCGCGAGGCCGCAGAACACGGCCTGGCTCCGGACGAGCACTTGATCCGCCTGATAATTCACGGCATATTGCATATATTGGGATACGAGCACGAGCAGGGCGGCGAGACCGCCCGGCTGATGGAAGAAAAGACCGAGGAGCTGCTCACGGCCAGCGCCGCGTAGGCGTTCGGCGCGGCGGCGTGTTCGCGGCCGTTCTGTAGGAAGGAGGGGTCTTATGGCCCGTCTAAGTGTCAATGTCGATCACGTGGCCACCCTGCGCCAGGCTCGGGGCATAGACGAGCCCGACCCGGTGTGGGCGGCGGTGCTGGCCGAAAAGGCCGGGGCCGACGGCATCATCGTGCACCTCAGGGAAGACCGCCGCCACATCCAGGACCGCGACCTGTGGGTGATGCGCCAGGTGGTCAAGGGCCAGCTCAACATGGAGATGGCCGCCACCGAGGAAATGATCGGCATCGCCGGTCAGGTGCGCCCGGACATCTGCACCCTGGTGCCCGAGAAGCGCCAGGAGCTGACCACCGAGGGCGGCCTGGACGTGGCGGGCCACATGGACAAGATGCGCGCCGCGGTGGGTTCCCTGCGCGAGGCGGGCATCGCGGTGAGCCTGTTCATCGACCCCGCCAGCGAGCAGATCAAGGCGGCCCACCAGTGCGAGGCCCAGGTGGTGGAGCTGCACACCGGGGCCTATTGCAACGCCCCGGACGAGCCCACCCGCCAAAAGCTGCTGGGAGCCCTGGAAGACTCGGCCCGCCTGGCCGCCCGCCTGGGGCTCAAGGTGGCCGCCGGGCACGGCCTGAATCTGCGCAACATCCATCCCCTGCTGGCCTTCCCGGACATCGAGGAATACTCCATCGGCCACTCCATCATCGCCCGGGCGGTGTTCGTGGGCCTGGAGGCTGCGGTGGGCGAGATGCTGGCCCTGGCCCGCGGCGCGGCCACCCGCAGCGCCGCCGAGCCGCCCCAGCGGCGGCTCTAGCCGGGCCGCGAGGGCTTAAACATGATCGTGGGCATAGGCCTGGACCTGGCGGAGGTGGCTCGCATCGAGTTGGCCCTGGAGCGCTTCGGCGAGCGCTTCCTGAACCGCTGCTTCACCCCCGGCGAACAGGCGATCTGCCTGCCCCGGCCCCGCCCCGCCTCGGCCCTGGCCATGCGCTTCGCGGCCAAGGAGGCCTTTTCCAAGGCCGCCGGTCTGGGCATGCGCGGCCTGGGCTGGCGGGAGATCGAGGTCGTCCACGACCCCAGGGGCAAGCCCTCCCTGGCCTTGCACGGCCGGGCTTTGGCCTGGATGGAGGCCAACGGGGTGCAGGCCTCCCATATCAGCCTCACCGACGAGGGCGACTTCGCCGCGGCGGTGGTGGTTTTGGAGAAATCATGATTTTGGTGACAGCCGAGCAGATGCGCGCCTGCGACCAGCGGACCATCAATGAGATCGGCCTGCCGGGCATGGTGCTCATGGAAAACGCGGCCCAGGGCGCGGTGCGGGTGCTCCTGGACCAGGTGGGCTCCCTGGAGGGGGCGCGGGTGGCGGTCTTGGCCGGGCGGGGCAACAACGGCGGCGACGGCCTGGCCATGGCCCGCATCCTGGCCAGCCAGGGGGCCCTGTGCGAGGTCTACCTGCTGGCCGAGAAATCCCAGCTCACCGGCGACGCGGCCATGAACCTCAAGGTGGCCCTGGCCTGCGGGGTGCGGGTGATCGAGGCCCCGGACGAGGAAAGCCTGGAGGCCCTTAGCGGGGAGATCGCCCGCCACGAGCTGTTCGTCGACGCCCTGCTGGGCACCGGCCTTAGCAAGGAGCTGAGCGGGCGCTTTCGCATGGCCGTGGATCTGCTCAACCAGCTGGAGGCCCCGGTGATGTCCGTGGACATCCCCAGCGGCCTGTGCGCCGACACCGGCGCGGTGCTGGGCGCGGCGGTGATGGCCGACTTCACCGCCACCTTCGGTTTGGCCAAGCAGGGCCTGCTGCTGGACGGGGACCAATACTGCGGCGAGCTTTTCCTGGTGGACATCTCCATACCCCCGGCGGTGGAAATGGACCTGGAGGTGGAGTGCCACCTGCTGGAGGCCGATCTGGTCGCCGCGCTCTTGAACCCCCGCCCGGCGGGCGCCCACAAGGGCAGCTTCGGCCACCTCCTGGTGGTGGGCGGCAGCCCGGGCAAGAGCGGGGCCCCCTGCCTGGCGGCCATGGGCGGCCTCAGGGCCGGGGCCGGGCTGGTCACCGCCTGCTTGCCCGCGGGCCTGGGCCTGGCGGCCGAGATCAAGCTCACCGCCGCCATGAGCCAGCCCCTGGCCGAGAGCGCCCACGGCGGCCTGGCCCTGGAGGCCCTGCCCACGGTGCTGGAGCTGATGCAGACCCGCCAGGCTCTGGTGTTGGGGCCCGGCCTGGGCCGGGAAGATGCCTCCCTGGAGCTGGCCCGCAGGCTGTGGGCCGATTGCTCCGGCTCTTTGGTGATGGACGCCGACGGCCTGTTCGCCCTGGCCCAGGGCTGGGGCGAGGCCAAGAGCGGCGCGGCCCAGACGGTGATAACCCCCCATCCCGGCGAGGCGGCCCGTCTGCTGGGCATAACCAGCGCCCAGGTGCAGGCCGACCGCCTGAAGGCGGCCCGCGAACTGGCAACCCAGGGCGGGGTGGTGGCGGTGTTAAAGGGGGCGCGCACGGTTATCGCCGAGCCTGGCGGCGCGGCCTGGATCAACCCCACCGGCGGGCCTCTGCTGGCCTCCGGGGGCAGCGGCGACGTCTTGGCCGGGGTCATCGGGGGGCTCATGGCCCAGGGCCTGGGCAGCCTGGAAGCGGCCTTGGTGGGGGCCTTCGCCCACGGCCTGGCCGCCGATCTGGCCGCCCAGGAATACGGCCAGAGGGGCCTGGCCGCCGAGGAGCTGGCCGACTGGCTGCCCCAGGCTTTCGCGGCCCTGGAGGGCGGCGAAGAGGAGTCCCTGGAAGAGGGGGCCCCTTGCTAGGTGGCCGAGCCCATGGTAAATCGGAATTAATAGCATGAGTTCGGAGCGCGCCCGCCTTACGCGGCATTTACAGGGCGAAGAAGCCACCCTGGCCCTGGGAGCCGCCTTGGGGCGTCTGCTCGCTCCCGGCGCGGTGGTTCTGCTCACCGGCCGCCTGGGAGCGGGCAAAACGGTTTTGGCCCGGGGCCTGGCCTCGGGTTTGGGGGTGAGCGGGGACTACGCCATAGTCTCGCCCACCTTCACTTTACTGAACCAATATCCGGGCCGGATCGAGTTTTTCCACGCCGACCTCTACCGCCTGGGCGGCGGCGAGGCGGCGGAGTTGGGGCTTTTGGAAGAGGCCGCGGCCGGAGTGCTGGCCGTGGAATGGGCCGAGCGGGCCCCGGAGTTGTGGCCCCCCCACGCGGTTGGCGTGGAGCTGGTGGACCAGGGACGGGGAGCCCGGCTGGCGCAAATAACCGGACCGCGGGAAATAATCGGCAACCTGGAGCAAGCCCTAGGGCGCGAGGAAATTTAAGATGGCCCTCATTGTGCAAAAATACGGCGGCACCTCGGTGGGCACCATTGAGCGCATCAAGAACGTGGCGGCCAAGGTGAAAGCCAGGGCCGAGGCGGGCAACCAGATGGTGGTGGTGCTCTCGGCCATGGCCGGAGTCACCGACAGCCTCATCAAGCTGGCCAAGGAAATGAGCCCGGACCCGGCGGTGCGCGAGCTGGACGTCTTGATGGCCACCGGCGAGCAACAGTCCGTGGCCCTGTTTTGCATGGCCGCCTCGGACATGGACCTGCCCGCCGCCTCCCTGCTGGGCTTCCAGGCGGCCATCCTGACCGACCGCATGTTCGGCAAGGCCCGCATCACCGACGTGGAGACCGGGCGCGTCCAGGAGCTGCTGGGCGAGGGCAAGGTGGTGGTGGTGGCCGGCTTCCAGGGCCTGGACTGGGACAGCGGCGACGTGACCACCCTGGGCCGGGGCGGCTCGGACACCTCGGCCGTGGCCCTGGCCGCCGCGCTCAAGGCCGACGTCTGCGAGATCTACACCGACGTTGAGGGGGTGTACACCACCGACCCCAACGTGGTGCCCAGCGCCCGCAAGCTGGACGTCATTTCCTATGAAGAAATGCTGGAAATGGCCTCGTTGGGGGCCAAGGTCCTGGACATCCGCTCCGTGGAGTTCGCGGCCAAATTCGGCGTAAAAATTCACGTTCGTTCCACCTTTACCGACCGGGAGGGCACCATGGTGGTTCCCGAGGACCAGATCACCGAAAGGCTCATTATCTCTGGCGTGGCCTACAACAAGAACGAGGCCAAACTCACCGTGAAGGACGTCCCCGACCATCCGGGCATCGCCAGCCAGATATTCACCCCCATCAGCCAGGCGGGCATCGTGGTGGACGTGATTATTCAGAACACCAGCGATGAGGGCAAGACTGACCTTACCTTCACCGTGCCCAAGACCGACTATGAAAAGGCCAAGGCCATCCTGGCCAAGACTGCCGAAGAGATAAAGGCGGGCGCGGTGAGCGGCAATCCCGACATCGCCAAGGTGAGCATCATCGGCATCGGCATGCGCAACCATGCCGGCGTGGCCACCAAGATGTTCAGCGTCCTGGCCAAAGAAGGCATCAACATCATCACCATCAACACCAGTGAAATAAAGATCTCCTGCGTCATCGAGGAGAAATACACTGAGTTGGCGGTGCGCGCCCTGCACGACGCCTTCGGCCTGGCCGAAGGGTCGACGCCGGTATCCGAGGACCTGGTATAAGCTATGCCTAATGAAAAACCGGCCGTCGAGCTATACGACACCACCCTGCGCGACGGCACCCAAGCCGAGGGCTTTGTCCTGTCCCCCGAGGACAAGCTCAAGGTGGCCCGCCATCTGGACCGACTGGGAGTGGCTTACATCGAAGGCGGCTGGCCCGGCTCCAACCCCCGCGACCAGGAGTTTTTCGCCCGCGCCGGCGAGCTGAAGCTGAGCAACGCCAAGCTGGTGGCCTTCGGCTCCACCCACCATGCCTCGCGCACCCCGGACAACGATCCCAACCTGGCCGCGCTCATCGCCGCCCCGGTGGAGATCTGCGCCCTGGTGGGCAAGACCTGGAGCCGCCACGTGACCGCCCAGCTCAAGATTCCCCTGGAGCGCAACCTTGAGATCGCCCGCGACAGCGTGGCCCACATGGTCGCAAACGGTCGCCGGGTGTTCTTTGACGCCGAGCACTTCTTCGACGGCCTGGCCGAGGACGCCGACTACACCATGTCCGTGCTCAAAGCCGCCGTGGAAGGCGGGGCCGAGGCCCTGGTCTTGTGCGACACCAACGGCGGCTCCCTGCCCGCCTGGATCACCGAGGGCGTCTCCAAGGTGAAGGCCGCCTTCCCCGAGGTGAGCATCGGCATCCACTGCCACAACGACGGTGACATGGCCACGGCCAATACCCTGGCCGCCGTGGCCGCCGGAGCCACCCAGGTGCAGGGCACCACCGGCGGCATGGGCGAGCGTTGCGGCAACGCCGACCTCACCGCCATCGCCCCGGCCCTGGAGTTGAAGATGGGCTATGTCTGTCTGCCTCCGGACCATCTGCTGCGCCTCACCGAGACCGCCCGCTTCATCCGCGAGCAGGCCAACCAGCCCCCGCTGGCCTTCGCCCCCTACGTGGGCACCAGCGCCTTCAGCCACAAGGGCGGGCTGCACATCAGCGCGGTGGAAAAAGACCCCAGCCTCTACGAGCACATCAACCCCGAGGCCGTGGGCAACGTGCGCCGCTATCTGCTGTCCGACCTGGCCGGGCGGGCCGCCCTGCTCAAGAAGCTGGCCGACTGGGGCTACGACCTGGCCCCGGACGACCCCCGGCTCAAGGAGCTCTTGAGCGAGCTTAAGGAGCGCGAGAACGAGGGCTACGTCTACGAGGCGGCCGAGGCCTCCCTGGAGCTGTTGGTGAACCGCCGCCTCAGCGGACGGCCCAGCCGCTTCTTCGATCTGCTGGGTTTCCGCGTGGCCGACTACAAGCAGGCCGAGCACACCCCGCCCCAGGCCGAGGCCACGGTGCGGGTGCGCGTGGAAGGCGTGGAAGAGCACACCGCCGCCCTGGGCGACGGCCCGGTGAACGCCCTGGACCGCGCCGTGCGCAAGGCCCTGGCCCGCTTCTACCCGGCGCTCAACACCGTGCGCCTGGAGGACTACAAGGTCCGGGTTTTGGCCGGAAGCGCGGGCACCGAGGCCCGGGTCCGGGTGCTGGTGGAGTCCGGCGACGGCGAAAACCGTTGGGGCACCGTGGGCGTGAGCTTCGACGTGCTGGAGGCTTCCTGGCAGGCGCTGGGGGACGGCATTCGGTACAAGCTCTTCAAGATGATGCAAGGCTAGGCGGCTTCGCCAGGAAGCGCCATGCTGCGTTGTCGGCGCCGCTCAAGCCTCGACGTAGTAAAGACTACGCCTACGGCTTTCGCTCGCCGAGCGCCTTGCCTGGCACTCCCTGGCTGTGCCGCTAAGATGCGGTCTGCGCTCGCCGGACGCCTTGCCCACGAACACCTGGGAACCCGCTGAAAATCATCGTTCCTGCGAGGTTCCAGAAATAGCGTAGGTTGGGTAGAGCGAAGCCAAACCCGACAAATCCAAAAGTCGCCGCCGCCGTTCCGCTGGGGACGGCGGCGGCGTCATTCGGGCCAAGCCCTTCACCGAATCGGCCAGTGTGGCGATTTTGTGATAAATTAAGCGAAAATGAAAAAACCGTCGCCCGGGGACGGAGACAAGGAGGAGGGGCCATGAACGGCAGCGGCACCGGAGTCACCATAATCAACCACATCCTGGAGCAGCAGTACGCCAGCCAGGGAGCCACGGGCGCCTTCACCCACCTGCTCAACGAGATCGTCATGGCCGCCAAGATCATCAACAGCGAAGTGACCAAGGCGGGCCTGGTGGACATCCTGGGCAGCACCGGGCGGCGCAACGTGCAGGGCGAAACCGTCAAGAAACTCGACGAGTTCGCCCACAGCCTCATGGTGGAGCGCCTCTACCGAAGCGGCCATGTGGCCATGCTGGCCAGCGAAGAGGACGCCGACCCCATCGAGCCGCCGCGCGACGCGGTGACCGGCGACTACATGGTGGTGTTCGACCCCCTGGACGGCAGTTCCAACATCGACGCCAACGTGTCCATCGGCACCATTTTCTCCATCCTCAAGCGGGTGAGCAGCGGCCCCGAATGCACCATGGCCGACTTCCTGCAAAAGGGCGTGAAGCAGGTGGCCGCGGGCTACGTGCTCTACGGCTCCTCCACCATGCTGGTCTACTCAACCGGCAACGGCGTCTCGGGCTTCACCCTGGACCCCTCGGTGGGCGAGTTCCTCTTGAGCCACCCCAACATCCAGGTGCCCAAGCGGGGCAAGATCGTCTCGGCCAACATGGGCTACTGGGACTACTGGGACGAAAATCTCAAGAACTACCTGCGCTATCTGCGCCAGAAGACCGAGACCAAGCCGGTGTACTCCCTGCGCTACATCGGCTCCATGGTGGCCGACATCCACCGCACCCTGCTCTATGGCGGCATCTTCCTGTACCCCAACGACACCAAGGACCCCAAGAAGCCCTGGGGCAAGCTGCGCCTGTTGTACGAATGCAACCCCATGGGCTACCTCATCGAGCAGGCCGGGGGCTTGGCCGACACCGGACAGGGCCGGGTGTTGGAGGTGGAGCCCACCGAACTGCACCAGCGGGTGCCCTTCATCGCCGGCAGCCGCGAGGACGTCGAGGAAGCGATAGATTTCATCCGTGGCGACCGCAGCGAATAACTCGGATCCGGGCCGCCTGGTCCTGGGCATCGAAAGCTCCTGCGACGAGTCCGCCGCCGCCGTGGTGGCCGACGGCCGCCGGGTGCTCTCCTCGGTGATCGCCAGCCAGATCAAGGACCACGCCCCCTTCGGCGGGGTGGTGCCCGAGCTGGCCAGCCGCCGCCATCTGGAGAACCTGGCCCCCACGGTCATGGCCGCCCTGAGCGAGGCGGGCGTCACCCTGGCTGACATCAGCGGGGTGGCGGTCACCCAGGGTCCGGGGCTCATCGTAGCGCTACTCATCGGCCTGAACCTGGCCAAGGCCCTGGCCTGGTCCCGGGGCCTGCCCATGGTGGGGGTCAGCCATTTGGAAGGCCACCTGGCCGCCCTGGGCCTGGCCGAGGAGCCGCCGCCGTTTCCCTTCATGGCCCTGTTGGTCAGCGGGGGGCACACCTCCATTTTCCTGGTGTCCGCGCCGGGCAAACAGGAGGAGCTGGGCTCCACCGTGGACGACGCGGCGGGCGAAGCCTTTGACAAGGTGGCCAAGCTCTACGGCCTGGGCTACCCCGGCGGCATAATCATCGACCGCATGGCCGCCCAGGGCGACCCCTCGGTGATCCAGCTTCCCCGCCCCCGCATGCACGACGGCACCCTGGACTTCAGTTTCTCGGGCCTCAAGAGCGCGGTGGTGCGCTTCCGCGAGGCCAACCAGGGCGTGGACTATCGCATGGAGGACCTCTGCGCCGGTTTCCAGGAGGCGGTGGTGGAGGTGCTGGTCAAGAAGACCCTGGCCGCCGCCCAGCAGCGGGGGGTGAGCCACCTGGCCCTGGCCGGGGGGGTGGCCGCCAACCAGCGCCTGCGCGCGGCCATGGCCGAGGCTGCGGCCCAGGCGGGCCTGGGGGTCACCCTGCCGCCCCTGGCGCTGTGCACCGACAACGCGGCCATGATCGCCGCCGCCGGTTGCCACCATCTGCGCGCCGGGAGGCGCATGCCCCTGGAGGCCGACGCCATCAGCCGCCTGCCCAAGGGCGGGGCCCTGCCCGCCGAGCCGGGGGCCTGATGCATCCGGCCGCCCTGCTCAAGGCCCACGGCCTGCACGCCGGCAAGAAACGGGGCCAGAACTATCTGGTGCAACCGGCGACCGCCGGGGCCATCGCCGCCAGCGCCGGGGCCCAGGCCACGGACACGGTGGTGGAGATCGGGGCCGGGCTGGGGGCCCTGACCCTGCCTCTGGCCGAGGCCGCCGCCAAGGTGGTGGCCGTGGAGGTGGACCGGGGCATCTTCGCCGCGCTCCAGGAGGTGCTGGCCGGCGCGGGGGTTGTCAACGTGGAGCCCCTCCTGGCCGATGCCCTGACTTTGGACTGGCCCGCTCTGGCCGCCGATGCCGGAGGCCCCCTGGTGGTGGCGGGCAACCTGCCCTACGCCATCAGCAGCCCCCTGCTTTTCAACCTCCTGGACAACCTGCCCTGCTGGAAGCGCGCCACCCTCATGGTGCAAAAGGAGCTGGCCAACCGGTTGCTCAGCTCGCCGGGCAGCAAGGACTGGGGCCGCATGTCGGTGCTCATCCAGACCTGGTGCTCGGTCAGCCGGGGCATGGAGGTGGGGCCCAGCCAGTTCTTTCCCCGCCCGGCGGTGGCCAGCCAGGTGGTGCACCTGGAGCCTCTGGAGCGTCCCGCCGTGGCCCTGGAGGGCCCCCAGGCCCGCGAGGACTACGCCAAGGTCATCAAGGCCGCCTTCAGCCAGCGCCGCAAGATGCTGGCCAACAGCCTGGCCGGGGGCCTGCGCCGGGAGCGCGGCCCGGTGGCCGAGGCCCTGGAGCAGGCCGGGGTGGAGCCCACCCGCCGGGCCGAGACTCTATCCATCGCCGAGTTCGCCGCCGTGACCAAAGCTCTCCAACCCCTGTAGACCGGCTTCGCCAGACCCCACATGGCTGCGTTGTCGGCGTCTGGCTGTGCCGGGGCCGGATACGAACCGCCCTCCGGAAAGACCGTCTCAATTTTCATACAGACCTCATAAATACTAATCCGTTGTTCGCTGCCGCCCAAACTTCATGGAATATCCGGGCATAGTCCCTGTTTCTCTCACCCGCTTGTGCCACAATAAAACTTAAGGGGAAATTCCGCCGTCAACGGGGGAGGTGTCTTGTGCCGCAACGCCTGCAGATATTCATGGTGCTGGGCCTGGTGGCCCTTATCGCGGCATGCATGGGCCCGGCGGTGGACCCTGGCCCGGACCCGGCCAGGGTGGTGGTGTCGGTCAAGAGCAGCCTGAGCCACGAGCAGGTTCGCCGGGCCATGACCAGCCAGGGGCCCTTTCCCGGCGCCTGGGTGCGCTTCGACAACTTCCTGGGGCCGTTCTGGGAGATTTCCGCCCAGCAGCGCCAGCCGGACGGCTCCTGGCGGCGCCTGTCCCAGGCCCCCAACCAGCCCGACCTGCCCGACGGCTACAAGGTCGAGGGCAAGCGGGTGTTCTTGGCCCCGCCCGGAGCCCAGGAGCTGCGCTTCCGCCTGGAGGCCTTTGTAAACCGCTCCTGGGAGGAGCAGGTGGGCGACCCCTACACCTACCGCCGCACCAAGGACGGCGAGGTTTACCGCGACTACGAGCCACGCTGGCGCTCCCAAAGCGCGGTGATCTACGTCCTGGACCAGCGCCGGGAGCGCAAGGTGGATTTGAAGGCGGGGCAGGAGCTGGTGCTGGAGCCGTTCAAGTAGGTATTTGCAATCCCCAAAACCGATTCTATCTTTAATTTGACAGGCGGTCGGGCCTGTGCTACCCATTAACTGGTTTTCCCCGGCCGGCAAAGGCCGCGCGGCCGCTCGAGAGCCCCCAGGCTACGGGCAGGTCATGAGCGCAAGGCAGAACCGGCCTCAACCGCAATTGCTTGGATCGCCCAGGGCGACCGGGACGAGAGCGTGGCTCAACAACCGCAAGTCATACGTACGCCAAAGGATATGCATGCCCTGAGCGACGAAGTGCGTTCAGCGGGCAAGCGCATCGCCTTGGTGCCCACCATGGGGGCCCTGCACGCCGGGCATCTTTCCCTTATCGACCACGCCCGCGCTCAGGCCGACTTCCTGGTGGTGAGCATCTTCGTCAATCCCCTGCAGTTCGACCGCGATGCCGACCTGGACGCCTATCCCCGCACCTGGGAGGCCGATTCGGCCCTGTGCTCCGAGCACGGCGTGGACGCCATCTACGCCCCCACGGTCCCGTCCATGTACCCCCAGGGCTTCGCCACCAAGGTGACCGTGGCCGGGCTGGGCCAGGGCCTCTGCGGAGCCCACCGGCCGGGGCACTTCGACGGGGTGACCACGGTGGTGGCCAAGCTCTTCGGCGCGGCCAAGCCCCATATCGCGGTGTTCGGGCAAAAGGACTATCAGCAGCTCAAGATCATCACGCGCATGACCGCTGATCTGGACATGGACCTCGAGGTGATCGGGCGGCCCACCCTGCGCGAGGCCGACGGCCTGGCCATGAGCAGCCGCAACGTGCATCTGAGCCCCGAGGAGCGCGCCCAGGCCCTGTGCCTGCGCCGGGCCCTGGACAAGGCCCGCGAGCTGGCCCAGGGGGGCGAGCGCGACGTGGAGACGATCAAGACCGCCGCCGCCCAGGTGGTGGAAGGGGCCCCCCTGGCCCGTATGGAATATTTGGAGGTGGTGGACGCCGATAACCTGGCGCCGCTCGCCCGCCTGGACGGACCGGCCCGCATGGCCATGGCCGTGTGGCTGGGCACCACCCGTTTAATAGACAACGACGCCCTGAACTGAGGACGATCATGCAACGTCATATGTTTAAGTCCAAGCTGCACCGGGCCACGGTGACCGAAGCCGAACTGCACTACGAGGGCAGCCTGTCGGTGGACCAGGATCTCATGGACGCGGCCGAGATGATTCCCAACGAGATGATCCAGGTCTACAACATCAACAACGGCGAACGCTTCGAGACCTACATCATTCCCGGCCCCCGGGGCAGCGGCGTGTTCTGCCTCAACGGCGCGGCGGCCCGCAAGGGCGAGGTGGGCGACAAGATCATCATCGTCACCACCTGCTGGCTGGACGAGGCCGAGCTGGCCAAGCACCAGCCCCTGGCCGTGCTCCTGGGCGAGGACAACAAGATCGTCAAGATCACCCGCGAGGAGCAGCACGGCCTGCGCGTGGCCCAGTAAGGTCAGTTGTTCTTTTAAGCTTTTTTGTTAAGGAAAAATAATGGGTTTCAGCCCCAAAGCCAGAACCAAGGTCCTGCTCTGGTCTGATAGACACTGTTGCCTATGTAAAAAACCGTGTGACACAAATATCGAAGTCCACCATATTGTTCCGGAAGCTAATGGAGGATCAAATCGTATAGAAAATGCGATCCCCTTGTGTTTTGATTGTCATGGTAAAGTACAAAATTATAATGATTACCATCCCTTAGGTAATAAATATAAACCGGAAGAACTTAAGGCAAGAAGAGAACAAGTGTATGAGGAGTTTACTCGCTATTTAGTCCCCCCGATTCATTACATAGTTACTCAGAGAATACATGACCGGGAAAACCGGCAATTGCCAGACGTTGGTTTTGTTATTAGCAATCTAGGGAATTCACTGCCAGTCAAGGCTACAGTTAAAGTTTCTTTTGTTGTTCCAAACCAAAAGATCCCCCTCGGTGGTGATTATTACAGTGGTAAGAGACTGTGGCACTTAAACCCTAGCCACACGACAAGCGGACACTTTTCCCTGCCCGACAGTTTTAAAAATTATTCTGAAAAAATTACACTCAAAGTAAATGTCAGCATTGAGGACCAATATGAAAGGGTGCATCATAATCTGCCGGTCGGCTACACATACCTTCCAGCTGATAACGATTGGTTTTTAGAGCCATCGGTGTGAGTGATATTAAAATTAGCCAAAATGACCGCCGCTCCGCCTTCGGGGGAGCGGCGGCTCGTTTTGGGGGCTGCTTGCCCTGGCGTGGCCGCCGGCTTTGGCCTAGAATTGAATGCCAGGAAATCTTCCGGGTAGGCGCGGTCATGAAACGCATTCTCGCAGCCCTGTCTTTGGTCGTTATGCTGGCCTCCCCGGCCTGGGCGGGCCAATGCGTCATCCCCCCCGGCGGCCAGTGCAGCCTGAGCATGGATCCCAAGCCATTTTCGGTGGAGGTGGTCAACTTGGACCATGGGAAGGGGGGCACGGTGCTGGGTTTTTGGCTCTACTCGGTGCAGACTGATCCCCGCCGGGTGTCGGCGGGGCTGAACCCCGGCGAGGCGGCGGTTTTCGCGCCTCCCCAGGCCAAGGACGGCCAGGGCGACTCTTTCACTGCCCGCACCTTGGTTATTTTCAACATAGGTACGGCCAACTTAAGCGCCCGCACCCTGAAGTAAATAACCGGCGATTTCGCCGCCCGGACGGGGTGACGACGTCCCTTTGTTGACAAGGCCCCATGTGGGTGGTTTAATTCATACCCCACTAAAATTACGAGGCAAAAAGGAGAGTTTAGGGATGGGTTACGACTACCTGTTCTCCAGCGAATCGGTAACCGAGGGACACCCCGACAAGGTGGCGGACCAGATTTCCGACGCCATCCTTGACGCCATGCTCAAGGACGACCCCGAGTCACGGGTAGCCTGCGAAACCCTGGTTACCACCGGCATGGCCATGGTGGCCGGTGAGATAACCACCGACACCTACGTGGACATTCCCGATCTCGTGCGCAACACCATCAAGGGGATCGGCTACACCAACTCCTCCATGGGCTTCGACTGGGAAACCTGCGCGGTGCTCACCAGCATCGACAAGCAGTCGGCCGACATCTCCCAGGGCGTCACCGCCGAGACCAGCCTCTTCGGAGAGCAGGGCGCCGGCGACCAGGGCATCATGTTCGGCTACGCCTGCACCGAGACCCCTGAGCTGATGCCCGCGCCCATCCACTACGCCCATCGGTTGGCCCGGCGTCTGGCCAAGGTGCGCAAGAACGGCTCCCTGGGCTTCCTGCGCCCCGACGGCAAGACCCAGGTGACCATCCAGTACGAGGACAGCAAGCCCAAGCGGGTGGAAGCGGTGGTGGTGGCCTCCCAGCACAGCCCGGACGTGAAGTACTCCACCCTCAAGGACGCCATCATCGAGGAGGTGATTAAGAAGATCATCCCCGCGGAGATGTTCGACGGCGACACCAAGATATTCATCAACACCACCGGCCGCTTCGTGGTGGGCGGCCCCCACGGCGACTGCGGGCTCACCGGCCGCAAGATCATCGTGGACACCTACGGCGGCCAGGGAAGCCACGGCGGCGGCTGCTTCAGCGGCAAGGACCCCTCCAAGGTGGACCGCTCAGGCAGCTACTACTCCCGCTACGTGGCCAAGAACCTGGTGGCTTCGGGTCTGGCCGACAAGTGCGAGGTCCAGGTGGCCTACGCCATCGGCGTGGCCGAGCCGGTCTCCATCCTGGTGAACACCTTCGGCACCGGCAAGATT
This sequence comes from Pseudomonadota bacterium, assembly GCA_018902755.1. GTDB lineage: Bacteria > Desulfobacterota > Desulfarculia > Desulfarculales > Desulfarculaceae > Desulfoferula. The sequence goes on from JAHIQI010000009.1 coordinate 17,978, forward strand.
GCCGAGGAAAAGATCTCCGAGGGCCTGACCAAGCTGTTCGACTTCCGCCCCGCCCAGATGATCTATCAACTGGACCTCAAGCGTCCGGTCTACAAACGCACCGCCGCCTACGGCCACTTCGGCCGCGAGGAGGAAGGCTTCACTTGGGAGCTGACCGACCGGGTGGACAAAATCCGCGAATACTTTGGGCTCAAGGGCGGCCAGTGCTCTTGAGTGGAGTTGAATAATGAAGTGCGACATAGCTGACCACGCCCTGGCCGAAAAAGGCCGCCTGCGCATCGAGTGGGCCGGCCGCTCCATGCCGGTGCTCAATCTGATCCGCAAACGCTTTGAGGAAGAAAAGCCCCTGGAGGGCGTGACCCTGGGCGCCTGCCTGCACGTAACCACCGAGACCGCCAACCTGTGCGAAGTGCTCAAGGCGGGCGGGGCCGAGGTGGTGATCTGCGCCTCCAACCCCCTGTCCACCCAGGACGACGTGGCCGCCTCCCTGGTGGAGAACAGCGGCATCAGCGTCTACGCCATCAAGGGCGAGGACACCGAGACCTATTACCAGCACCTCAACGCGGTGCTGGACGCCAAACCCAATATCACCATGGACGACGGGGCGGACCTGGTAAGCCAGATCCACTCCGCGCGCAAGGACCTGATCAGCGGCATCATCGGCGGCACCGAGGAGACCACCACCGGGGTGATCCGCCTCCGGGCCATGGCCGCCGACGGGGTGCTGGCCTATCCCATCGTGGCGGTGAACGACGCCATGACCAAGCACCTGTTCGACAACCGCTACGGCACCGGCCAAAGCACCATGGACGGCATTATCCGGGCCACCAACCGCCTGGTGGCGGGCAGCTACTTCGTGGTTTGCGGCTACGGCTGGTGCGGCCGGGGCGTGGCCATGCGGGCCAACGGCCTGGGCGCCAAGGTCATCGTCACCGAGGTGGACCCGCTCAGGGCCCTGGAGGCGGTGATGGACGGCTATCAGGTGATGCCTCTGGAGCAGGCCGCGGCCATCGGTGACTTCTTCTGCACGGTCACCGGCGACATCCACGTGATCCGCAAGGAGCACTTCCAGGCCATGAAGGACGGGGCCATCGTGGCCAACAGCGGCCACTTCAACGTGGAGCTGGACTTGGAGGGCCTGGGCGAGGTGACCAAGGAGAGCCGCACCATCCGCGACTTCGTGGTGGAGCACACCATGGAAAACGGCAAGAACGTCTATGTCTTGGGCGAGGGCCGCTTGATAAACCTGGCCGCCGCCGAGGGGCACCCCTCCAGCGTCATGGACATGAGCTTTGCCAACCAGGCCCTGTGCGCCGCCTACATGAAGGACAACGCCGCCGACCTGGAGAAGCGGGTCTACGAGGTTCCCGAGTTCATCGACGCCGAGGTGGCCCAGCTCAAGCTGGCCGCCCTGGGCGTGAACATCGACGAGCTCACCGAGGAGCAGGAGAAATACCTCAACTCCTGGAACATGGGGACCTAAAAGCGCCACGGGGCCCGCTACCGGCGGGCCGGTTCGCAACATAAAAGCCGGCGTAGCTCAGGGGTAGAGCAGCTGATTCGTAATCAGCAGGCCGTTGGTTCAAATCCTACCGCCGGCTCCAGTAAAATCAAGCGGTTACGGCATATGTCCGTGACCGCTTTTCTTTTGTGGAAGCCTAGCGGAAGCGAGCGGGCTAATTTTTCCCAAAAAGGTAATGAATTGTCGAAAAACTGTACCTGTGCGATGGGATGCCTAGCAATGCTTGCAAAAGACTTGATAGGGTCAATTATTGAACGCCACGTATGCAATTGCTGGCGAAACCGTTGTAAGGATGTAAATTGACAGAAGTAATGCTAGAAGGTTACCATTCTCTGCGGTGATAATCGGGTAAATTCCAACCAAACAATAAAACAGAAAAAAACTCTTGAGGGGTGCCATATGGCATGGGTTTTTTATGGGTTGATTCTTGGCGGAATTGTATTCGGGATCGCCAAAGCTCTCACAGTATCTATCCGGACTAGCATGTATAATAAACGACTTGGGGAATACCTCGAAGAGCGGAATGTCGCTTTTAAGCAAGGTATTTTGCAAGGGAGACAATGGTTAGCAGAGTTTATCGCCGAAGCTGAACGCGCTTTAGATAATCGCGATGAATACCTCAAAAATAAAAAACACCCTGCCAGAAAAGCAGCTGAATGTGTGGCGGAGATAAAACAAGAGAAAAAGGAGCTTAAAACGCAGCTTAAGTTTGCTGAATATCAAATTAAGAGCTATGAGGAATATTTTCCCGCGCTAGTCGATTTTAAAGATGCAATACTTGATGAAACGATCCCGCTGTGTTCTGACTTTTCAAATGTGGTGGCACTTTAAACCGCAGACCAAACAGTAAAATTTCTATCTAATCAAGAGTGGAACTCTCTTCCTGAGTCGGAAAAAAACCAAATTGCGCTTGATCGTTATGTCAAGCGCCAAAAAACGAATTGGGAAATTGGCCGTCTGTATGAGAGGTATCTTGGTTATCTTTGGGAAGAAAATGAATGGGATGTTACATACCACGGTGCGTTACATGGTTTCGAAGACCTGGGCCGAGATTTGATTTGTAAGCGCGGAAATAACGTTGAAATCGTACAAGCAAAATGCTGGAGCGCTACCAAGACTATTCATGAAAAACACGTTTTTCAGTTGTATGGTACAACGCTTCTATATAGGATTCAAAATCCGTCTCACGTGGTCCACCCTGTACTCGCTGTAACAACTGATTTGTCAGAAGTAGCCCTTGCAGCGGCGAGAGAACTTGGTGTCCGTGTCGAAATGATCACGCTTGACTTAAATTATCCAATGATCAAATGCAACATTAACCAAACAACGGGGGATCAAATATATCATTTACCTTTTGATCAACAATACGACAGGACAAAAATTGATAAGCGGCGCGGCGAATGCTATGTGGAAACTATAGCAAAAGCAGAAGAGCGTGGATTTATGAATCAAAACGATATCACATTGACATTAATACCATACTTGAAGAGATATCTCTGGGTTGCTACAGTTCATTTCCCGACAAAAAAAACAGGCCATAACCGATTACCTACAACTAAAATCGTGTCTCCAAGGGACAAAGAGGTTCTTTTTCGAGGAGGAGACCATCCTTATAATCCCACCCTCAGATATTGACCAAGCCATAACTCCCGCGTAGGCACCGAATCTCTAACAATTTTTCCTACAAAAATCGTCTTTTTAAGCTAGCCCTCATATGTAGTGCGCGACTGCCGGCGCAGAGTTTCGACTGCGGCCTTAACGGCATTGGTGTCCGGAGCCATTTCTTCCCATTCTTGCCAGAAGTTCCTAGTTTGGCTGAGAGGCTCAATTGCTGGGAACTTCAATTTGATCCTTGCGGGGAGAAGGATTGCGTCCCCAAGCAACAGACCCTCTCCGATATCGAGTAATGGCAGGCCATCGAGGACGCCCGCAAGCGAGTCCGGCATGAGTCGACGGACAACATTTTGGTCCTGATCGTTTGTCAGGCGGAGGACTAGGAAATTATTGCATTGACTGAGGATTGTTCGGCTCACGTCCGATGGGCGCTGGCTAACCACCAGCAAGGAAACTCCGTACTTTCTGCCTTCTTTAGCGACACGTTCAAAGGAGTAAAGCCCCTGTTTCTCAATCGCACCTGCGTTCTCGCGCACCGGCAAGTAAAGATGGGCCTCGTCGCACACGAACACGAACGGTGTGCGTTTTTCGGGATCCATCCAGAACTGGACATCGTATAGCAACCTTGCGAATACACCGGTCACAACAGGAAGCACATCCGACGGCACTTCTGAGAAGTCCACTATTTTGATGCCGGAATTACCTTGGCCTGAAGCAAGTATTTTTGATACCTGCGTCGCGAGCCAGTTATAGTTTAGGGCCGCCTCAGGTGGCTTAAACATGAAGCCGTATCGGCGGTCTTCAGCCTTTGCTTCTAAACGAGAGATAAAACGTGTAAGCCGTCCTTCCCAATCGCCCTTTACTGGTTGTCCCTTTGCTCCGACACCCTTCGCCGTATCGTCAAATTTTAATCTGGCAATTAAATCATTCAGCTTGTACGGAATCGGTGAATCGACGGTAAAAGTTGCCTTAACATCAGGCTTAGTCTCCGCATCTAGTGTGCCTTCCTTCAACCCCCGCACGTGCAACGTGAACCGAGATGCCTGATTAGGCGCATTTTGATCACTTCGGTCCAAAATCATCGAGAGCATTTCTTCCCGATTTAGTAGCCAATATGGCAGGAATATAGCATTGTCGGTAGGCGCATCCAGATCACCCGGCCCTGCTATCTTGAAAGCCCCGGCAATCGGCTGTGGCGCAGTTCCACCTGGGGGGGCGGGCGGGTTGGCCAGGGAGGCGTATTCACCATGCATGTCGAACACGACGATATTTACGTGCGCACGGGCGTTTGCTCTCTCCAAAATCAGAGACACTGCGCAGCTCTTGCCTGATCCGGTACTACCGAGGATTGCCGCATGTCGCTGGAAAAAGCGATCACCATTCGCGATCGCGACGGCCGAGCTATCAATTACGAAGTGACCGAGTTCGAGTCGCTGTTTCTCATCCAAGTCTTTGCCTAGCAACCCCATAAACCGTTGAAGGTTGCCGCCTTCCAGGAGAAAACAACCGCGATCGATTTGAGGGAAAGAGTCCGCCCCACGCTTAAAGCGATTGCGGATGGAGCCCTCAATGGTGCGATAGGTCCCTAGCAAGACGACCCGTATCGAATCGTCTGGGACGACTTCCAACGCAAGCGTTGTGGGTTCCATTGGATCAACCTGTGCCATCTGCTCGCGAAGTTGTCGGGTCACACGCTCGGTCATACCGATTAAAAATTCCTGAGCTGTCGCCCCCTGTATTGCGATAAGGCTCCCGACAGCAGCACGTGGTAAGAGTGCAGCGTTTTCGACAGCGATCAGAACGCGACTTGTGTCCACGGAGGCGACCTTGCCTAGTTTGCTCGATTCTTCGAACGTAAGAACAGGTTCATCGCTCATGCTAGCATCTCCTCTGCCAGAACACCGAGATCCCACAAGTCTTGACCAGTCTGCTCGAACTGGTGGCCATTTGTTACCATCTCAACGCCCGTCGATGCCCCAGGTTTCGATAGAAGTACACAGTTAGGAGTTTTAGTCGCCAGTTGTCTGACCTTCATGCTCGCTGATTGGTTAAGGATCAGCGTGGGCGTACCATCTTCAATCTTCTTCACAAGGTGGGTTTGCAGATGATCGTCGTTGAATCCATACCCCACGATCAGCAAACGGCTCGCCTTCCTGATGTAATCATTTGCCAAATCGCGATGCTTGTCGAAGGGGGAATTATAGCCAGCGCGGTATTTATTGAGACCAGGCGTGATTATGAGCCGTTCCGCATTCAGGTCCAAACTACAGCGTCGCGCGTCATTGCCGAATCTGTACCAATCAAAGCTTCCGTGCGGCTTTAGGACTATCGCACGTGGGAAGTGGTCGAGGACGGGGGTCTTGGTGCGTGGTATGATGCCCCGACATGATCCCATGCAACTTCGGGTGTGATCGAATGCGCCCGCATAGTGCCCCACTGCAGTGGAGTCAACGTGGAATCCTGAAATTTCGCAAGCGAGCTCTATTAGACGGTCATAGTTTGTGGTCAAGATTGGCAATCCAGAGGGTGGCTTCAATACCTTATCCAGGAATGTTGTCAGGCGAAGCGTATGCTCCCCTCTGAGAACCGAACTCATTATTTCGAGCTCCTCTGGCACCAGCAGCTCGACAGTCCTTTGTGCAATCCAAATTTCAAGTGTATCGGTTGGCTGGTGCTTGAGGAGTGCGGCCTCCAAGCCTTCACCTGCATCAAGAACTGTTTTTATCTTGGACCAGAGGTGTGCATCGGCTCCGGCTAGTGCGCCAGCATGATCACACAGATATGCCGCAAGTTGAGGCATCCCAGGAATCCCTTCAGCCAAGGATAAGCCGGACCCAATCACCATGGCGAGACCATCAGTGAATTGTTCTTGTACAAATCTTGTCAACGCCTGATGGTCCATGGTGGTCCTCAACATTGCGACAGTATTATAGACAGCATTTCCCCAGCGTTTACCATAGGCAAAGCTACGTTAATCAACTGGCATTAATGCATATTTTCGGTGCGCTACGGCAACAGCAATCACCTAAATCATAATAATTATCCATTTCATTTACATTTAGTTTTTTGTGCGGAAATCCCATGTATTTGTCTTCCCAAATGAAGCTTAAAATGTGTTTACATAAAAAGTTACTTAAGGTTTTTACCTGAAAGCCAACCCTGCGATAACAATTTTATACTAGGATAACTTATCAAACCCGTTGCGAATAATCTTGGCCATCAAAACCCTTCTCCGCTCTAAGAAATCCCCATACTCCATTTGGCACCAATTCAGGGGTAACGCGTGCCAGTCATACAATTTTTCTAATTGCTGCACTGAGTACATCTCTTCATATCGCGGCACATATTCTGTGGGAGACTTATCTAATATATCCTTATTGTCATGCCACTCTACCAAGGCATAATTTGCAATTTGGTTGATTTCTTTGGTCCCTGTGATTCCAATTTTTTTCAGATAGTTTTTCGGGAATAGGTGGTGGCGTTCCAAAGATGAACGTTTTCCCGATGAAACAGGATCCATTAGGTCAGATACTTTCATCTCCGTTTCCGAATACAAGACCTTTGCCTCCAGTAGGTTTAGGCTAGCGTAATAAGCATATAAGGCCGGGCTCCAGCCGGCCGACGAATGCAGTAGATTAGGCAACCCAATGTTCCAGAAGTCCTCGGTTAGAGTGTCATGGATTATTTTTTCAAGATGCGCTTCAAAATCGTCAGCATTATTTAAACCTCGCAAGCCACCCATATCAGATTCCATTTGAGATTCTGGACTATTGGTGTACCGTCCGGTCAGGGCTTCCATGAAGAACCACCTTGCGATCAGGCGACGTAATCGGTGAGGTTCTAGTTTAAAATCCGTCTTGCCTATTAAAAATATTGCATAGGTGTAAACCAGACCCATTTTTGATGTAATGTATTTCCCCCTGCGATAACCTGCCTTGATGATCGACTTGAAAAATTCCTTCCAGTTTTGTAAATCCAATGCCCTAACTTGCGCCGCTTTCAATTTTCCAAATTGCTCTTCGCGTTTTACGTCACTATATGTACCCGTTTCCATATCCTTGCCACGTAGAAGCGGGTAAAAATAATGTAATGCTGCCCTTCGGAAGCCCAAGGCCACATTTACTCTCAACAAATCATCTGGATCTGGTTCTAAAAAGTAATTATATGGTGTGTTGTCATGGCTACTCGGGATTCTCGTATTGCGAGAGAATTTTTCTAGTTGCTTGCGGCCTTCTTCCCAAAAAACGGACATCAATGTGAGTACGAAATCTGCCTGGTTTAATCTAGTACCCTTACTATTTATCCGAACAAATACATCCGAAACCTGCTCCTCGTTGAGGTTTGAGTCCAGCTCTAATGCAGTAAACGGATAATTGGTCAGGCCGTGTAGCTTTTGGAGGGATTTTTTTATAGTACTTATGTCTTGATCGGTGAGGTCTCGCGTATTACCCAACCTCTCAGAGTATTTTTCTACTACTTCAAAGATATCTGTTTCTGGTGACCATACATCTGAAATATTCGCGATGAACGACGGATCTTTACATATAGCAGCATCGGCCACTTCAAACGTGTTATCCAAAGGATTAAAGGCTATCTCAATTCTTTTTTCCACGAAATCCTTAGTTAATACTAGTTGCCCCTTGATAATGGCATAAAGCGCAGTGAGCCGTTGCTGGCCGTCAATTACCAAAAGGCGTGGGATACTAAGTTTTTGGTTGGTTCCGATCTGTCGGCTATGTTCTTCCGCACCATTAACCCAGAGAAGTAAATAGCCTACGGGGAATCCTTTGTACATTGAATCAAATAGATCCCGCACTTTTACTGAGGGCCATACAAAGGGGCGCTGCAGCTCCGGCAAGCCTATTTCACCTCTGTGAATATCCTCAACCAGCTTATTTACGTAGTACTTCGTTTCCTTGAACTGTGTAAGATTCAATTTTTCCCCCTATCGGCCAGTAGGTATGCCGAACGGCATCCTTGGCGGAGCCGTCTTCCAAAGCAGGTCCACCTCTTCTGGCGTCAACCCATACGCTCGGTTCACTAGGTCAGAAACCATATGCTCCAGCTTTTCAATCTCGGCCTGGTGGGCCTGCATCGGTAGAGCATAATCGCCGTAGACCTGCTTTAATTCCGTGATGTCTTTTGGGCTTAGGCTGCCTGCACCCTTGGGTAGGCGCTTTTGCACTTCAGCTATGAAACCATCCAGATTAAGGTTATGAAAGGCCGCCAGCCCATTACCAGGCTTATCTATCTCGTGTCTATGCCAAAGCCAATCCAAGACCTCACGCGATGCGGTTTTATCCTCATGATTGAGCCCGACCAAAGTTGCTACCGCTCGTTCAGTTTGGCTCCTTAGGTCTTTTGTAGGTGCCGCAATTGGAAGATTTTGCGTGAATGAGTAGATCAGCCTCAAGGCCTCGTCCTTCCCGTGGATGGCATTGCGCCACATATAAGACCACAGTAACGGCGAATTCACGACTCCCAGAAGATAAAAGTCTTCCGTGGGCCAGAGATATGCTGTGTTGACGAGATAGTAAGGGTGCTCTGCAATTGCGAATTGTGGTCTCCAGGAAATATCCGTATGAATTATCTTATGATTCTCAAAACTGTCGTAATATTCACAGGATCTCAGTTCCCACCAATACAAGCCTTGATCCTGCCTTGCTATCAATTTTGTTCTGTACTCATTTAGAAGAGCATATATTGCAGGATAGGTATTCTGGAATATTACTTCGGCCTCCGATTCATTCGCACCGGACCAAGGCCACGCGTGATCTCCGCTCGATTTCAAAACGATCATCCAAAGTCCGGCCCATTCAGGAGTCCACCGCTTAATATCTTGGCCACGCAAATATGGCTTGATGATCTCGGCCGACTTTGGATCGTCCCGGACTAATTTCTCCTTGGTGGCGGTGTCGATTAAAAATGCAGCGTTAAGCCCCGTTTTTATCCCATACATCGGCTTTACGCCGGCATACTCTGTTAAAGGAATTCCCCGCTCGCGGATCTTCTGCATCAACATATCTACGTCTGGGTGCTCCAGGCTCCAGGGGCTAGGTGAAAAACGCCCCCCAGGCACCTCATATCCATGCTCGCGCACGTACTGATTGAGATTGATCTCTTGCAATTCCTTGCGGGGCACAGAGCAGACCAAGGTATCTGCCGCCCCCATCACCATTTCTTCGGGTTTTTGTATGGAGACTATGCACGGGAACACATCGGCGTCAGGGAAAATGGTCTTGGCGTGGCCAAAATCGACTATTTGCTCTATGCAGGCATTCTTGGCAAAGAAGCCTCTAAGGTTCTCGCCATAGCCTGTAGTGCTGGGAAGCCGGCGCCTCGATTGTGCATATTCACGTCCGGGAACTGGAGACCGGTCTGGGCGTCCAGGACCTTGAGTTGTACCGGCAGGTGGTGGAGCCCCTGCGGGAAAAGACCGATCTGATTTTCAGCCTGACCACCTCGGGCATAGCCGGCCGCAACCTGCCGGTGGAGGAGCGGCTTGTTTCTTTGCAGTTGAATCCGGAGATGGCCTCCTTTGATGCGGGTTCCATTAATCTGGGTGGCGGGGTATTCAGCAATCCCCCTGACTTCCTGGACCAGGCGGCCCAAATCATGAAAGAGAAAGGGGTCAAGCCGGAGATAGAGGTGTTTGACACCGGTATGCTCATCACCGCCTTGAGTATGCGCGATGCCGGCAAGCTGCTAGAACCTCTGCATTTCCAGTTCGTTCTGGGCACCCCCTGGGGTGCGCCGGCCACCCCAAAAACCCTGCTGCACCTGTATGAGATGATGCCCCCTGACGCCACATGGTCTGTGATCGGCATTGGCAAGGGGCACATGCCAATGTCCATGATGGGCATGCTCATGGGCGGGCACATCAGAGTGGGCATGGAGGACAACATTTATTACAGCCGGGGGAAATTGGCCACGCGCAACGCCCAGTTCGTGGAGCGCATTGTGCGTCTTGCCCGCGAATATGGCCGGGAGGTGGCTACCCCAAGCGAAGCCAGAACCATCCTGGGTTTGTCCTGACGACCGAGGCGCGCATGATTGCGATTGGCGGCTGGTGCCTCGTCAGGACGCTGAGCAGCCGTTACTACTTTTGTCACCCAATCGGGGCGGTTTATGCCTAATAAAGTTGGTTTTGTCGGCTTGGGGACCATGGGTAAGTGGATGGCCCTCAACCTTCTGAAGAAGCAAAAACCGCTTTGGGTCTACGACCTCCAACCCGAGGTGGTGGAGGAACTGCAGGGACAAGGGGCGAGGGCCGCCAGCAGTATTTTGGACCTGGGCGAGAAGTGCGATGTAATAATCCTCTGCCTGCCCGACGCCAAAGTGGTTGACGAGGCCCTGTTCGGGCGCACGAGCCTCAAGCCATCCCTGCGGGCTGGCATGACTATCATCGACTGTAGCACCACCGACGCTTCTTTTGCGCGCGACATTGAGAAAAAACTGCGCAAAAGAGGGGTAACTTTCCTCGACGCCCCTATCTCGGGCATGGCCTCAAAGGTGCGCGAAGGCCGGCTCACTATCATGGTCGGCGGTGACAGGGTGGCCTTCGAGAAAGTACGGCCCCTGCTGGCTGCCATGGGCAACACAATCGCCTACCTGGGGGGGCCGGGTAACGGCCAGCTGACCAAAACCCTGAACAATGTGCTATTCAACATCTCCTGCGCGGCCATGGCCGAGATTCTTCCCCTGGCAGTGAAGATGGGAATTGCACCCGAGGAATTCTGCAAGGTGATAGCGAGCAGCTCGGGGCAGAGTTATGGCTTTGATTTTTTTGCTCCGCTGGTGCTCAAGCGCGATTTCGGCCCGGGCTACTCCATGAACAATGCCTACAAGGACATGGCCAACCTTAACAAGTTAACTGCACAACAACAAATCCCCTTGCCCGTGGCTGCCGCGACCATGCAGACCTATCAAATGGCTTTGGCCTCAGGACACGGACAGGAGAACAAGGGTGCCATGGTTAAGGTTTGGGAGGCCATGCACGGCGTGGTGGTGAAGAAATCCTGACCATGGATCTGGGGTTTTTGCGTCGGCTGGGTGGTGTACCGAACAGGCTTGAGAATCACTGCGACACTAATTTTTTTCTGACAGGTAGGTGAAGCCAGGCCAGAGACACTGCTCTCCTGGGTTGCTCAAGCCTTCCAACTTGCCCAACAGGATAAAGTTGAAAACAAATTTCCTTTTTTTTACGGTTCTGCCGGGTGCTTTGGGCTTACTTTTGAGCTGGCTGTATCCGGGGATATCCTTGACGGGCTTCATTCTTCCCGCCCTTATCCTGGTTCTAATACCACATTTCATCGACTTGCATTATGCAGTCATACGCGACACGTTACGAAATATTAAGCCAATTCTGCTAATCGCGGTGGTGGGGTTCTTACTGGCACCATTATGGACCTACCTGATTAGCCATTCTCTGCTTGAGGGCACCCCGACCTATGTTATCGTGGGCTTCACCCTGTTCGCCATCACGCCAGGTAATGTCCTGGCACCTATTTTCACCCAGATGCGCCAAGGCGATACTAAGCTGCCTGTTCTATTCTACGCGGTGAGCTATTTGTTCGCCCTGGTACTGGTTCCCGTTTGGAGCCAATTGCTTCTGGGAAGACTTATCCCAATTCCAGTGGCGGTCATAGTACGCGCATTTTTGCTGGTTATCGGCGTTCCTTTACTGATTACCCGCATTTTGCGGTTTACCGTTCTTCGCAGGGCCACGGAGGAACAAAAAGAACGTTTCAAGGGTTACTTGCAAAAAATTGGGCCGTGCGGTTTGGCGTTCATATTCTTCAGCATCTTCGCCGAACGCGGGGAGTTGCTGCTGACCCATCCGACATTGGTGCTTAAAGTACTGCCCGCCGCTGCCTTGCTTTTGCTTGCCTGCTTGGTTTCCGGCCTGTTACTGAGCAGGCTATGGGGACTTCCCCTGGCAACCACCGAAGCGGTGATGATAACCGCTGCTACCAAAAATACCTGCCTCTTCGTCGTTACGAGTGGAATTGGTGTAGTTGCGATGCCATGATTGGCCGATCCATTTGAGCCTGTAGCTGGAGTTGATCATCATGGATGCCGGCGATCTTTTGGCCCTGGGCCTTGGCTTGCAGCCTCCCTGGAG
>JAHIQI010000063.1 GCA_018902755.1 Pseudomonadota bacterium
CAGATGCTAGTCTCTTCCAAAGATACGTCCAATCCTACATAATGGGCCATGGCTGCTCTCCCTTCACGAGGCTATTATTTTTGAGGCTGGATTATCCCAGACCTCGTTGCCAGAGGGGAGAGTAGCTTCTCGCGATTACCCGGCGCGCAACATCGGGCTCCGGCATGCGCCCCCGAACGGACCTTCCTGCTCCTGGACCCGGCGCAGGCGCACCGACGGCCCCGGCAGCCTGGTCGGCGATCCCTCCTCGTCGTCCCCGCGCTCCATCTCACCTCGAGGATGCGGCCGGGCCCCCCTTGCAGCATACGCTCCCTTTGGGGCGCACCGCCGATGGGAGGAACTGACCTTCGTTCGCCCCGACTTCGCGGGCCATGAGCTCGTTGAGCAGGGCGTTCATCCGCAAGATGAGCACCTCGTTGTGCCTCGGGTCCAGCGCCAGGTTGTTCCGCTCCTCGGGGTCGCTTTGCAGGTCGAAGAGCTCCAGGTCGTTCCAAGCCAGGATATCCTCCAGGGTCCGTGGCGTGTTGAACTGACTCGGCGCGTAGTAGCGCGCGAACTTGTACCTTCCATCGAAGGTCATGGCGACGAAGCCCCGCTTGGCGAGGTCGGGGTGGTTCCCGGCGAGTTCCGCGGGCGTCATCGCGAACGCCCCTTTCCCGATCCCGGCGGCGAAGAGGCTCGTCAAAAAGCGCGCATCCACGGTGGAAAGCCCCACGTAGTTGAAGAGGATGCCGGGACGCACCGCGTCGGGCCGAGCGCTCGACGGGCTGGCCAGGACGGTGGAGAAGTCCCGGCCCGGGAGCCCCTTGGTGATTTCGGCCGCGGCTTCCCTTGAAGCGCCGGTCATTCCCACAAGCGAGGGCAGCAGGTCGATGTGGCTCGTCAACGCCCGGGTTTTTTGCCCCCCTTTCACCTCCGGGTGGACCACGATCAGCGGCACGTGGACGTTCTGCTCATAGGAGACCGGCCCCTTGTTTCGGAGCCCGCCGTGCGCGCCGCCGAGTTCCCCGTGGTCGGCGGTGAAAACCACCACGGTCTCCTTCCATAGGTCGAGGTCGCCGAGCGCGTCCAACACCTGCACTACGTACCGGTCGTTCTCGCTGAGGAGGTTCAGGTAGTAGTTGTTATAGGCGCGCCACATATCCCGCCGCTCGGTCGGGATATCTCCCATGACGTTGGCGGTCCCCCGATAGAACTCCCAGTGGGCGCCCGGCCGCCCGGCCGCCCGGAGCGGCTCGTCGAGTGTGCTCCACAGCGGGAAGTCCCACTGCTTGCGGTACTGGGCGTCGGCGGGGATCGCCGCGATCTGCCCCGGCTTCAAGCCCTTCTGCACGGACCCGCCGGGAGGATTCACGTCGGCGAAGAAGATGTCGTGCGGGTTGATAAAGGAGAGGACGAGGAACCACGGCTCACCCGCCTTTCGCAGGCGCGCGGCGTTGGTGCGCAGCCAACGGATGCCCTCGGCGGCGATGACGCCGTCCACCTCATATCCCTGGTTCTGCTCCCCGGTCACCTCGCCGTAGGGCTGCCAGACGTCGAACCCGTACTTCTTGAGCGCGTCGCTGTAGTTCACCCCTGGTTTCGGGTACACGATATCCCGGTCGAGCTCGAACTTGCCGAAGTACGCCGTCATGTAGCCGAGCCGCTTCATGGCGGTCCCGATGGAGACTGCGTTCGTGGGGAGGCTCGGCGTCCAGCCGAACATCATTTCATCCTGGATCCTGGTCACCTGCGGGGCGAGCCCGCTGTAGATCACTCCGCGCGACGGCGTGCAGACCGCCGACGACATGTAGTGGTTGGCGAAGGTGACTCCGCGGGCCGCAAGCCGGTCGAGGGCCGGCTGGCGGAACCCCTTGGCCCGGACCGGCTGGAACATCCGCTGATCGCAGGTGATGAACAGAACGTTGCGCCTTCCCTTGTCCGCCGCATCGGCGGGGACCGGGCTCACCAGCGCAAGAGTCACCTTGAAGATTATCAGAAGGGCGAGCAGACGGCGCAACATGGGCCTTCCTCCGTGGTCTTTCGTCAGAGCGTGAGCCCGAACGGTAGGCCGGATGATAAGCCGCGATTATGCGTTCGACGCCGCGTTACATGCCGATTTTAGCTTTACATCGTTGCACGGCGCATGGTTTCGGCCCCTGCCAAGTCGCCCAGTGTGAAAAGCAGCGGTCGCCCATGGCACTTCCCATCGAAATCACGCCAGATAGCTTCGGTCAGCAATCTATGGGCATAGTAATAACGCTCAGGTTTACAAGTCAAACCAGCACACAAACACTCAAAGCGTTCCATGCGACGCCCTGCGGCGGTTAGGGGGTAAACCTCCCTCGTTTAGCGACAGCCGACAGGAGAGAATTTGAACGTTGGGACGCTGGGAAGCGAACAGACGCCCTATCTATCGGCCAAACAAACTTAATAAATTTATAATACCTTTTTGTAGATGTTTCTTTCTTTGCCCTTGGGGTATGGGGCATAATTTGACATTACTAATTTATTCGCCCCCTTGCCTTGGGTCGCCAGGAGGTTCCATGCTGGTCAAAGGACAGACCTACGAGCAGGCGTACGCAGCGTTCCAGTGGCGGATTCCCGCCTATTTCAACATGGGTGTGGACGTCTGCGACAAATGGGCCGGCCAGCGCTACCGCCTGGCCCTGATCTGCGAGAACGAAACCGGGCAGGTTGAGAAATACACTTTCTGGGACCTGATGCGGTTATCCAACCGCTTGGCCAACCTCCTACAGGCGCAGGGCATCCAGCGCGGCGATCGCGTGGGCATCATGTTGCCTCAGTGCGTGGAGGCTGGCCTGGCCCACTTGGCCATCTACAAACTCGGGGCGGTGGGGGTGCCCTTGTTCGCCCTTTTCGGGCCCGAGGCCCTGGAATATCGTTTGGGCAACAGCGGAGCCAAGGCCATCATCACCGATGAGGCCAACCTGGCCAAGGTGATGGAGGTAAAACAGGCCCTGCCCGAGTTGGCCACCGTGCTGCAGGCCCGGGGAAAAGTTCCGGCCGGGGTGGTGGATTTTTGGGAAGCCCTGGAGCAGGCCTCGGCCCAGTTCACCCCGGTCAATACCGCCGCCGAGGACCCGGCCCTGCTCATCTACACTTCCGGCACCACCGGCCCGCCCAAGGGGGCCCTGCACGCCCACCGCACCCTCCTGGGCCATTTACCTGGGATTCAGATGCCCCAGAACTTCTTCCCCCAGGAAGACGACCTCTTCTGGACCCCGGCGGACTGGGCTTGGGCAGGTGGCTTGCTGGATGCCTTGCTGCCCTCATGGCACTACGGCATACCGGTGTTGGCCCACCGGGCGCGCAAGTTCGACCCCGAGCAGGCCTTTCATCTCCTGGCCAAGTACGGTGTGCGCAACTCTTTCATGCCCCCCACCGCCCTTAAAATGATGCGCCAGGTGCCCCGGCCCTGGGAAAAATACGATTACGCCATGCGCTCCATCGCCAGCGGAGGTGAAACTCTGGGCGCGGAGCTTTTGGACTGGGGCCGGGAGGTGATGAAGCTGACCATCAACGAATTCTACGGCATGACCGAGTGCAACCTGGTGCTCAGCAACTGCGCCGAGTTGATGGAGGTGAGGCCGGGCTCCATGGGCCGGCCGGTGCCCGGCCACCGGGTGGAGGTGGTGGACTCCCAAGGCAGGCCCTTGCCTCCGGGCGAGGTGGGCGAGGTGGCCTGTCTCCGACCCGACCCGGTGATGTTCCTGGAGTACTGGCGCAATCCCCAAGCCACCGAGGAAAAGTTCATCGGCGACTGGTGCCTGTTCGGCGACCTGGGAAAAAAGGACGACGATGGATATTTCTGGTTCGTGGGCCGCAAGGACGACCTGATCACCAGCTCCGGATATCGCATTGGCCCCTCTGAGATCGAGGACTGCCTGATCAAGCACCCCAAGGTTTCCCTGGCCGCGGTCATCGGCGCTCCGGACCCGGTTCGCGGGGAGGTGGTGAAGGCCTTCATCGTGACCAAAGCCGGAGTGGTCGGGGACCAAGCCCTGGAGCGGGAAGTACAGGAGTTCGTCAAGACCCGCCTGGCCGCACACGAGTATCCCAGGCGCATCGAGTTCATGGACCAACTGCCCATGACCGCCACCGGCAAGATAAAGCGCAACGAACTGCGCCAGAGGGAACTGGAGCGGCACGGCAAATAGGGCTTTGGGGAATGGAGCGCTAGACCATCAGGTAGTCGCGCTTCACCTCTTCGTTGGCGCTCAACTCTTCAATGCTTCCCTGATAGCGTATGCGCCCCCGGTCTATGACATAGGCCCGCTGGGCCACAGCCAGGGCGAAGGACAGGTTTTGCTCGGAGAAGAGGATGGTCTGCCCCAGGCTCCTGAGGGCGCGGATGCGGGAGGCGAACTCCTTTACCACCAGCGGGGCCAGCCCCTCCACCGGCTCGTCAAGGAGCACCAACTCCGGGTTGCCCATCAGGGTGCGGCCCACGGTGAGCATCTGCTGCTCGCCGCCGCTCAGGTAGCCGCCCAGGTTGCGGTCCAGCTTTTTAAGCGAGGGAAACAGCTCATAGACCCGATCCACGCTCCAGGGTTCGCCGCTGAACCCCTTGGGCACCTTGACGGCCAGCTCCAGGTTTTCGCGCACCGTGAGATCCGGGAACACCAGACGGTTGTCGGGAACATAGCCCATGCCCTGGCGGGCTATGTAATAGGGCGGTCGGCCCTTCATCTCCCGGTCGTGGAATTTGATGCTTCCGGTTTTGCAGGGGGTCAACCCCATGATGGTGCGCAGGGTGGTGGTTTTGCCCGCTCCGTTGCGCCCCAGCAGGCATACGATTTCGCCCCGGTCCACGTACAGATTCACATCGAACAGGATGTGGCTGGTGCCGTAGTAGGTGTGAACCTTGTTTACTTCTAGTATCACACCTCTTCTCCCAGATAAACGCGTTGCACTTCTTCGTCGGCCCGCACGTCCTGGGGCGCGCCATCGGCAATGAGGGCGCCTTGGTGCAGGACGGTCAGCCGCCTGGCATAGCCGAAGACCACTGACATGTCGTGCTCGGTGAAAAGAATGGTCACACCCATTTCCCGATTCAGGCGGGCCACCAACTCCATGGTTTCGTGAGTCTCTTCCACGGACATGCCGGCGGTGGGTTCGTCCAGGAGCAGCAGATCAGGCTTGATGGCCAAAGCCAGGGCCAACTCCAAGCGCTTCTTGTCGCCCTGGGACATGGTGCCGGCCATCTCTTGATGGTGCTCGCCCAGGCCCGTGACCTCCAAGAGTTCCGTGGTCTCCTTGCGGGCCAGATGCTCGGCCCGCCGGAACAGGTCCATGGTGCGCCGCTGCTGCACCAGGATGGCTTGGCGCACGTTTTGGTAGGTGGTGAGCATTGGATAGATGTTGCTCACCTGGAAAGCGCGGCTCATGCCAAAGCGGGCGATGCGGTACGACGACCAGGAGGTGACGTCCGCCCCTTTGAACAGGACTTTGCCTTTGTCCGGGCGGTGAAATCCGGTTATGAGGTTGAAGAAGGTGCTCTTGCCCGCGCCGTTGGGGCCGATGATGGCCGACAGCTCGCCCGGGCGCATACTGTAGGTGACCTCGGAGGTGGCCTGCAGCCCGCCGAAGGCCTTGCACAGCCCTTCTACTGCAAGGATGTAATCGCCGTTCATATCAAGGCGTCCCCCCCTCCGGATCGTCCGGCGGCCCCTCCCTGGCCGGCAGGGCCGCTCCGTAGCGCTCCACCAGGCCCCACACCCCGCCGGGCAGGAACAACACCACCATGGTGATGATGATGCCGATGGTCAGGGGCCAGTACTCGGTGAAGCCGGTGACGAAGGCCATGAGGAAGGTGTAGATCACCGAGCCGATCAGCGGACCCACGAAGCCGGCGGGCCCGCCGATGATGGTCATGAACACCGGCACCCCGGACTGGTGCCAATTGCACAGGTCCGGGGAGATGCTGCGGTTGAAGGGCCCCCAAAGCCCGCCGGCCAG
The DNA here is from genome assembly GCA_018902755.1 of Pseudomonadota bacterium. Classification (GTDB taxonomy): domain Bacteria; phylum Desulfobacterota; class Desulfarculia; order Desulfarculales; family Desulfarculaceae; genus Desulfoferula. Next base: position 5,962 of record JAHIQI010000063.1, read on the forward strand.
GCCGGCGAACATGGCCGCCACCACGAAGTTGATGAGCATGTACTTCTTGGTGTTGAGGCCCACGAAGCGGGTGCGCTGGATGTTGTCCCGGATGGCCCGCATGGTGTAGCCGAAGGGCGACTCGCTGATGACCCACATCACGGCCACGGCGGCGGTGACCACCAGCAGGGCGAAATAATAGTAGGACCAGGCTCCTTCCAGCATTGGCGGGGGCTTTATGCCCTGGAGGCCGTTGTCGCCGCCGGTGAAGCTGTACCACTGGAAGATGATGTAGAAGATTAGCTGGCCGAAGGCCATGGTGAGGATGGCGAAGTAGATGCCGGTCAGGCGTATGCAGAAATAGCCCAGCACCAGGGCCACCGCCCCGGCCATGACCATGGAGGCCAAAAGGCTCGGCCCCAGGGGCAACCCAAATTTGACCATCAAAAGGCCGGTGGTGTAGGCGCCCACGCCGTAGTAGGCGGCGTGGCCGAAGGAGAGCTGGCCCATGTAGCCGAAGATCATGTTGAAGCTCACCGCGAACAGACCCATGATCAGGATTTCGGTGAGCACCAGCACCCAGAACTCGCCCAGCACCGTTGGCAACAAAAGCAAGGCCGCGAATACCGCTCCCGCCCAGGTCCACTTTTTCTTACCCATCCTCGCTCCCTCTAAGCCCGTAGCGGGGTCCCGAACAGACCCCAGGGCCGCACGATCAACACGATGGCGGTCAAAATGAATATGAGCGCCAGGGCGCCGCCGGGCCAGAAAAGTATGGAGAAGGCGTACACCTCGCCCACGATTATGGAACTCACCATGGTGCCGGGCAGGCTGCCGAAACCACCGATGATCACCACGCAAAAGGCCTGGATCACCACAGCCATGTCCATGCCCAGGGTCACCGAGCCCACCGGGCCCTGGATAGCTCCGGCAAGCCCGGCGATGAAGATCCCCAGCACGAAAACGCCGGTGTAGATAATGGGGATGGGTATGCCCAGGGCGCTTACCATCTCCCGGCTGAACACCGCCGCCCGTACGATATGGCCATAACGGGTTTTCTGCAGGAACCACCACAGGGCCAAATACACCGCGAACCCCACCGCGATTACGAAGATGAAGTAGGAATCTATGGGCACCCCGGCGATGTACACCGGCTCCGACAGCATGGCCGGCCGGGCGATGAGCTTGTCATCCACGCCCCAGGTGATCTTGATCAGGTCACCCAGGATCAGGACTAGGGCGTAGGTTAGCAGCAGTTGCTCGGGAAGCTCACGGTCGTAGACCCGCCGGATGAGCACCACCTCGATGACCCAGCCCACCAGGCCCACGCTGAGGGCGGCCAGGGGAATGGCCAGCCAGACGGCGAAATCGTGCGTCTGCAGCAGGAACCAGAACGTATAGCAGGCATAGGCGCCCACCAGCCAAAGGGTGGCGTGGGCGAAATTGAGGATGTTCATCACCCCAAAGATGAGGGACAGTCCCGAGGCAATCAGGAACAGCATCATGCCTCGGGACAGTCCGCTCAGTGCCTGCGCAAAAAGCAGGGAAAGGTCCATGGGCGCCTACCTACTTCTTCTTCTCCGCAGCCCGCGCCGCGATGATTTCCTTCTCGGGACGCCAGGAGTCGGGCCCCTTCACCTCAACCAAATCGTGGTAGATGGGGAAGGGGTATTGGGGGTCGTCGGCCACCACGCCCAGATAGGACGAGCAGCTAAGCTGGTTGTCGATGTCGCGGAAGTAGAGTTTGCCCCGGGTGGTGTCGATGGTGGCTCCCTTGAGGGCGTCCTTGACCTTGGCCGAGTCTATGCTCTTGGCCTTCTCGATGCCTTGCTTCAGGCCGTAGACCGCGTCGTACTCCATAACCGCCCAGTCGCTGGGATAGCGGTTGTACTTCTTCTTAAAGGCCTTGACGAAGTTGGCCATCATGGGCACGTCCATGTGAGCGAAGAAGGGCGCACGGCACAGCCCCACCAGACCCCGGTCCAGGGTCTTGGCCTGCAGGATTAGCTCGGTGACGCTTATCAATGAGCCGGGGTAGGGGATCTTTTTAAAGAAGCCGTAGGCCTTGGCCTGCTTCATCCAGGCCACGTTGTCCTTGGAGGCGATGGAGCCGATGACGAAGTCTGGCTTCTGGGCCATGATGGCGGTGATATAGGAGGTGAACTGGGTTTCGCCCAGCGGCGGCCAGAACTCCTTGATCAGCTTGAGATCCGGGGCCAACTGCTTGAGCAGGGCCACGGTGTTCTGCTGAGTTGAGCGGCCCCACTCGTAGTCCGAGGCGATGGTGGCGAAGGTCTTCCAACCCTTTTTCTTGGCCAGGGCGGCCACGCCCAGCACCACGGCCTTGGCCTGCATATAGCTGTTGGGCACAACCTGATAGGTGTAGGGGCTGAAGTTGGTGAGAGTTATGCCCTCGGAGTTGCTGATGGCCGGGATGTGCAGGACCTTGTACTCCAGGCACACCGGCTTGATGGCCACGGCGCAGGCGCTGGAATAGGTGCCCAGCACGGTGCGCACCTTGTCGCGCAGGATCAGGTCGCGGGTGGCCCGCACCGCCGAGTCCGGTTTGGTGTGCGTGTCACGAATGTAGAGCTTTATGGGATGCTGTCCCAGGAAGCCCCCCTTGGCGTTTATCTCCTCCACGGCCAGTTTGATGGCGTCCACGCCGTCTTGGCAATAGAGCGCGCCGGTGCCGGTTATGGCCAGGGCCGCCCCCAGGTTGTAAGGTTCGCCCGCCCGGGCTTGGGTCATGCCGCCGGACACCAATGTCAGGCATACAGCCAAAACCGCCGCGAGACACAACAGGCTTTTGGTTCTCATCACTACCCTCCCTTGAATGATCTTCCGACTGTTAGAGCGAAATTCGCGCCAAGGCCGCGGCGCGGGCCTGTTCCCCTCACAGGCGGCGCCTCAGCCCTCGTGACCCCGCCGTCCCCTGGGCGGCGGGAGAATTAAACGGATGATCAATTTTTCTTTTCCGCGTAGGTGAGCACCATGCCCCCGTCGAAGAGCAAGTCGCCGCCCACCAAAAAGCGCGCGAAGCGGGATATGCCGAAGATGAACAGATTGCCCACTTCTATGGGGTTCATCAGTTCCTTCAAGCGGGTTTCGCCGCACATCACCGTGGAAACCACCTCTTCGGGGGTGATCCCCCGTTTCTGGGCCTGGGCTGGTATCTGGCCCATGGCCAAGGCGGTTTTCACGAAGGCGGTGCTCACCGTAAAGCCGCGTATCAGTCCCCCGCCCTCCGCGGCGATGGATTGGGCCAAGGCCCGCAGGCCGAACTTGCTGATGTTGTAGGAGACCTTGGCCAGAGTGGCTATGTGGCCGTGGGCCGAGGCCATGTTGCCCACCACTCCCCGGCCGTCGGGGTTTTTCTTGAAATGAGGGAGGCACAGCTTGGACAGGTAGACCGCCGCGCGCAGGTTGAGGCGTTGCATGTAGTCGTATTTGTCCATGGGGAAGTCTTCGATAAAGTCGATGTGCTGCATGCCCGCGATGTTGACGAGATAACGGATACGGCCCAGCTTGGCCGCCTCGGCCACGGCGTGGTCCATGTCCGCGTCCTTGGTCAGGTCGGCGGCGATGAAGATCATCTGGCCGCCCATCTGGCGGGCCAGGCGCTGGGTCTGCTCGCCTCCCTCTTGGTTGATATCCAACCCCACGGTCATGATCCCGTTGGCCGCCGCGGCCACGGCCGTGGCCCGGCCGATGCCCCCGGCCGCGCCGGTGACGATGCATACGTTGCCTTGATGGAACTCGGGGTCGGAAAGCAGGAGGATTTCGTCGCGGGTGATGGCGGGTTCGCGAATATCCATGGCATCCCTCGGGTTGGAAAGGGCGAATGGATTTTTGTCGCGCATCACGATGTGGAATTTGGTTATACTATATAAGCAACTACCGGGCCAAAACGGGATGCTTAGCGTGCTGGGCCTGTTTACTGCCAGATACTCCCGTTAAATCACCAGCTAAATCAGCCTTATAGATTTTATCAGCCGAAACCGGTCAACCAGGAACGTCTTCCAGGCGGATGGGGATTTTGTTTTTGCAGTCGTAGCATAGCTGCTACATATAGCCGAATTGATACAGGAGTTTGTTCATGAATGGTGAAAAAGTCACCGGTCGCGAAACAAACCGGCCCGGGGAACTCAAGGTGGCTGTGCCACCCAAAAACAAGCCTGAGCGAATCGGCGAATTGGAGATGTACCGGCTGATTTTGGACAGCATCCACAACGGGGTGATGGTGACCGATGCCCAGGGCTACGTCACCCATTTCAACAAACCTTATGGCCAGTTTTTGGGCGTCGACACAGAGGCGCAGATCGGCCGCCACTGCACCGAGGTGATAGAGAACACGCGTATGCACATCGTGGCCCGTACCGGCCGGGCCGAGATCAACCAGTCCCACGGGATCAAGGGCCAAAAAATGGTGGTGCAGCGCATCCCCATCAAAAAAAATGACCGGGTCGTCGCCGTGTTCGGGCAAGTGATGTTCAAGGATGTGCGCGACGTGAACAAACTGGCCCACAACCTGTCGGTGTTGAAGTCCAAAGTGCGGCTTTACGAGCAGGAGCTGATTTCCCTGCGCACCACCCGCTACACCTTGGACAGTATCGTGGGCACAAGCCGAAGTATACGGGAACTGAAGGAGGAGGCGGCCCGGGCCGCGTCCGGAATTCTGCCCGTGCTCATCACCGGTGAATCAGGCACCGGCAAAGAGTTGTTCGCCCAGGCTATCCATAGCTCCAGCCCGCGGCGCACCAAGCCCTTCGTGCGCATCAACTGCGCCGCCATACCCAAGGACCTATTGGAGTCGGAGTTGTTCGGCTACGAGACCGGGGCCTTTACCGGCGCCCGCTCGGAGGGTAAGCCCGGCAAGTTCGAACTGGCCCGTGGCGGCACGGTATTTTTGGATGAAATTGGCGACCTGCCTACCGAGATGCAGCCCAAGCTCCTTCGGGTGCTGGAAGAAAAGGAGTTTGAGCGAGTGGGTGGCACATCGGTCATCAAGGCTGACTTCCGTCTCTTGGCAGCCAGCAACCAAAACCTGGAGCAGATGATGGCCCAGGGTGGGTTCCGCAAGGACCTATATTACCGCCTGAACGTGATCCCCATCCATATACCTCCCCTGCGCAAGCGGCCGGAGGATATCCTGGCCTTGATCCATCACTACCTGCCTTTGGCCAGCGACAAGGACCTGGCCGGCCGCATCCGCATTGACAAGAGGGCGGAGCGAATCTTGCTCAATCACAACTGGCCCGGCAACGTGCGTGAGTTGTTCAATGTTACAGATCGGATATTGCATCGGCTGGAAAGAGAGACCATCACTCCCAACGCCCTGCCCCTTTATCTGAGCCACAACCGCCACAAGGAGCCGGCCAAGATCGGCCATGGATACCTGAAGGAGGTGTTGGCCCAAGCCGAGTGGGACGCAATAACATATGCCCTTGGTATGACGGAAGGGAACAAGTCCGATGCCGCCCGCCTGTTGGGCATCCATCGGACTTTACTATACAAAAAATTAAATAAGCACCTTGAAGCATTTCCAGAGCAAAAGGATCAAATCAAACTGTAGCAATATTGCTACACAAGCAACACGTGACCTGCCCCTAAATCCTGCTCCATTTAATTGGGTTAGGATCTAACCGCAGCGTCCACGGGAAGCCTTAACCCGACATCCACCACGCCGGCGCCGTGCCCACTACAAATACCAACATCAAAACCGGGCACCACGGCCGCCCCGGTTCTCTGCCTTGGGGCTTCTCCATTTCCTCGTGAGCAACACATGGGCCGTTAGGAACTTTTTGAAATCCGGTTCCATGGTGGTCCCCCATATAGATGGTCAAGGGTTGAGGTCAACCTGCCCAACGGAGAGCGGCCTAAAATTGTACTCGCATCGGCAGGCTGCAATATTGTTGAGGCTGGCTCAGGTTGGCTTTTAGCCGAATACATTCACTCGGTTCTGTATCTACCTTTTGCCGTTGAAGTTGCAGGAATTGAGCGCGGTTGGACTGCTGTCTGCTTAGCACTCGGTTTTCCCTGGTTGTCGCCGTCCCCTTCTCCAGGCCCAAATCCCGGCCTAAAAACTGGGCCAGTATAAGGGAGACAAGTTAGTTTCCGCCTTGGTTCATCCACAACCGATTTGAGGTTGACAAAACTTTTCCGCATAACATAGGTTAATGAATATTCATTAACCTGGGGAGCCGGTAAGAACATCCCAAACTCCTTTGACCACCTCCGGCTCTGCACCGTTTCGCTACAGCATTGATCCTACGACACCCAGAGACCGCGCCCCGATTGCTCGGGACGCCCGCCGATGGCGACAGCCCAGGATAGCCGTCGCGGCTAAGAAGAGGCGCGGTCAGATAGGTACAGCCGGGCCGGATTTCATCCGATAACCGGGGAGTGTATCGTTGAGCGACAACAAAATACGCAAAAAGCAAATGATGGACAAGGCCCGGGTGCTTTTCACCCGCCTGGGCTACGCCGGGGCCAGCATGAAGAACTTGGCTGAGGCCTTCGGCTGTAAACCGGCCAACATCTACAACTATTTTGCCAATAAGGAAGAGCTGCTCTTTGAGGTGCTGCGCGAGGAGATGGAGCAAATCGTAAACCCGGTGGCCCATCTGGAGCTGGAGGAAATCGGCGACCCCGAGAAGCAGCTTTTGTTTTTCATGCAGAACCACGCCCGGGTGACCTTGGGCTATCGCCGTAGCGCCAAAATGCTCTTCGACACCGAGTTGGGACATCTTTCCTCCGCCAACCGTAAGGTCATCGTGGACCTCAGGCGGCAGTACGACCGCATCCTAGGCCGCATCATCCAGGCGGGCATCGACCAGGGGCGCTTCCGGCCCACCAATGTCAAGCTGGCCGCCTACGCCATAGCCTCCATGATCGCCCGCAGCCGGGTGTGGTACTCCCCCCGGGGCGCCATGAACCCCGACCAGGTGGGCGAGTTCTTCTGCGGCCTGGTCTTGGAGGGCCTGCGGTCCGGAGGCGGTAAAGGGCGGGACTGAATCAATTCAGCATAGGGAGATTGGGAAGTTGGAAAAGGTTTGGATGAAAAACTGGCCCGATGGCGTTCCAGTGGAGTTGACCTATCGCCATGGTGAAAAACCCATCTGCGAGTACCTGCGCATTCACGCCCAAGAAGACCCGGGGCGGGTGGCCATCAACTATTACGGCCAGGAAATCAGCTACGGCGAGTTGGATCGGCTCACCAACCGCTTCGCTTCCTACCTGAAAAAATCGGGCGCCGCCCAGGGCGACCGCATTGCCCTGTACATGCAGAACTGCCCCCAATACGTCATCTGCCAGCTGGGGGCCCACAAGGCCGGGCTGATCGTGGTCCCCTGCGGCCCCATGTTCAAGGCTTGGGAGTTGGAGGAGGAGCTGACCCAGACCGGCACCAAGATAATCGTGTGCCAGGACGACCTATTCGTCAACGTGGCCGAGGCAAACTCCAAGTGCCGCTTCGACCAGATCCTCGTCACTGGTTTCGCCGACTACCGGCCGGCGGACCCAGCCATCCCTATGCACGAAACCATGCTGGCCCCTCGGGTTAATTGCCCCGGCGCGGTGGAGCTGTTGAGCGCGCTGGATCAAGGCCACAACGCCTATGAGTCTCCCACGATATCCCAAGATGACGTTTGCCTGCTCCAGTTCACCAGCGGCACCACCGGGCTGCCCAAAGGGGCCATGGTCACCCACGGCAATCAGCTTTACAAATCGGCCGCCCAGGCTCAGGTGTACAAGTACCAACCCGATGACGTGATGCTCACCGCCATGCCCATCTACCACATCGCGGGCATGCTCTGGGGGATGACCGCTTCGGTTTACGCGGGCTGCACCATGGTCATCATGTCCCGTTTCGACCCGGCCACCATGGCCGCGGCCATAGACAAGCTAAAGTGCACCAAACTCTACGGCACCGTGTCCATGAACACGGAAATGATGAACCTACCCGATCTGGCCTCTTACGACCTCACTTCGCTGCGCATCAACCCGGCCACCAGCTTCGGCATCTTCCTTACCGAGGAGGTGGCCGAGCGATGGGCCCGGGTAACCCAGGGAGGGGTCATCGTGGAGGCGGCCTACGGCCTGAGCGAAACCCACACCGGGGACACCTTCAGCCCCCTGGACAAGCCCCGCATCGGCTCGGTGGGCATCCCCCACACCGGCACAGACCTCAGGATCATGGACTTCGACGATCCCACCCGCGAGTTGGGTCCGGGCGAGGTGGGCGAAATCACCGTAAAGAGCCCCGCGGTGTTCAAGGGCTACTGGGACCGCCAGGAAGCCACCGCCGAGGTGCTGCGCGACGGGCGGCTCTATACCGGAGACATGGGCCGTTTCGACGAAGACGGTTACGTGTATTTCATGGGCCGAAAAAAGGAAATGATCAAGGCTTCGGGCTACGCCATCGCCCCGGAGGAGGTGGAGGGCTTTTTGATGCGCCACCCCGCGGTGGACCAAGCGGCCTGCATTCCCATACCAGACCCAAAGAGAGGGGAGTCGGTAAAGGCCTTCGTGGTGTTGGCCGCCGACTACCAGGGCAAAATCACCGGGCAGGAAATAATCGATTGGTCCAAAGACAAAATGGCCACCTATAAATATCCACGAGTAGTCCAGATCGTCGCCGAACTTCCCAAAGGGACGACCGGCAAGCTGCTGCGCCGGGTGCTGCGCGAGCAGGAGGAGGCCGCGCGCTAGAGGTTGGTTCCGCAAGGGGCGTCGACAGCCTTGTCTCGCGGGTCCGGGCATGGGGTGCCCGATCCCCTCGAGCCAAACTTAAAGGCCCACATTCGTGGTCCCGGATTTGGGGTCCGGTACCGATAACAGTCTAAGTTGATCCAAAAGGAGGGAACAATGGCCAAGAAAGATCGAAAGGACAACCTGTTGGGTGGTTCCGTGGACCGCCGCGAATTTTTCAAGAAATCCGGGCTCATTACCGCCGGTGCGGTGGGTGCCACTCTGTTCAGCCCCTTCGGCACCCCTTTCCTGTTCGCCAAGACCAAGGAGCCCATCAAGGTCGGCTTCTGCGAGGTGCTCAGCGGCCTCTTCGCGGGCATCGGCACCGCCGAACAAAAGGGCGCTATGCTGGCCGAGAAGCACATCAACGCCAACGGCGGTATTTTGGGGCGCCCCTTGGTGGTGATCTACGAGGACACCCAGTGCAAGGCCCAGGACGCGGCCCGCGTGGCCAAGCGCCTCATCATGGAAGAAGGCATCGTGGCCCTGCACGGCGAAACCTGCACCAGCGTGACCAAGGTGCTGTCCCAGGTGGCCAAGAAGTACGGCGTGCTGCACTGGGACTACGAGGTTGACGGCACCTCGGCCTACAAGGAGATGCACAAGCTGGACTTCCGCCTGGGCGACGACGGCCCCACCCAGATGCGCGGCGTGGTGCGCCTGGCCGAGCGCCGCTACCCCAACTTCAAGAAGTGGGCGGTACTGGTTCCCGACTACGCCTGGGGCCACGATTGCCTCAAGGACTTCCAGTGGGCCATAGCCAACTCCAAGCTCAAGAGCGGGGAGGTCAAGCCCTTCCTGCACAAATTCGGTGAAGCCGATTTCTCAGGCGTAATCAAGCAGATCGCCGACTACAAACCAGACGGCCTGGTGACCATCTCCTGGGCCGGCGACATGGTCAGCTTCTTGCGCCAGCAGAAGCCTTATAAGCTCTACGAGAAGACGGTGGGCTTCCACTACGGCAACTCGGTGGGCATCTGCAAGGCCATGGGCGACCAGATGGAGCCCATGTGGAGCGGTATGGACCAGGGCCACCCCTCCCTGCCTCCGGGAAAGAAATTCAACGAGCTGTACCAGAAGGCCTACGGCGAGTGGGTGAGCGAGGACACCGCCGCCTGCTACTACGATTCCCTGATGATCCTAAAGCAGGCCATCGAGAAGGCGGGCAGCGCCAAGCCCATGGCCATGGCCAAGGCCATGGAGGGCCTGGAGTACACCGGCTACGCCGGGTGGCTGAAAGTCCGCGAAATGTCCCACCTGCCCATCAAGAAAGCCTACCACATGGGCTACATGGGCCCGGTGCCCCAGGCGCCCTACTGGTTGGCCACCGAAATCGTGACCATCCCCTACGGCGAGGTCATGGTAACCGACGGCGAGGCCAAGGACATGTACGGCATGCCCATTCCCTTCAAGTCCTGATTTTCAGGCCCCTCCGGGGGCCCCCCCCCCCGCGCCCCCGC
>JAHIQI010000064.1 GCA_018902755.1 Pseudomonadota bacterium
GAGATGGTGATGCCTGGTGACAACGTGGCCATCGAGGCCAACCTGATCACCCCGATCGCCATGGAAAAAGAGCTTCGCTTCGCCATCCGTGAAGGCGGTCGTACCGTCGGCGCGGGCGTGGTCAGCGAAATCATCGAGTAGGGAGACTTTCAGTCCGCCGCTAGGGCGCGCGAGATAGAGTTAGCCGAGGAGTTGGCCTCATGATCCAGAACCAGAAGATCCGCATTAGGCTCAAGGCCTATGATCACAAGCTGCTGGACCAGTCCGCAGCCGAGATCGTGGAGACCGCGCGCCGCACCGGGGCCAAGGTGGCCGGGCCTATCCCGCTGCCCACGGTGATAAACAAGTTCTGCGTACTGCGTTCCCCGCACATCGACAAGAAGAGCCGGGAGCAGTTCGAGATCCGCACCCACAAGCGCCTGCTTGATATCTTGGAGCCCACCCAGCAAACGGTGGACGCCTTGATGAAGCTGGACTTGAGCGCCGGTGTGGATGTGGAAATCAAGCTGTAAGCGTCGCGAGGCGACTCATGCTCAAGGGACTAATAGGAAAAAAGATCGGGATGACCCGCCTGTTCCTCAACGAGGGGAAAGCGGTTCCCGTAACGGTGCTCCAGGTGGGCCCCTGCACTGTGGTGCAGGTGAAAACCTCGGACAAAGAGCAGTACAACGCCCTGCAACTGGGCTTTGGCGAGAAAAAGGCCAGCCGGGCGAACAAGCCCGCCGGCGGCCACTTTGCCAAGGCCGGGGTTGACCCCAAGGCGGTGCTCAAAGAGTTCAAGGTGGATGACACCGCCGAATTTGAGGTGGGCCAGGAAATCACCGCGGCTATGTTCAGCCGCGGCGAGAAGGTCAATGTGACCGGGCGCACCAAGGGACGTGGTTTCTCCGGTGTAGTCAAGCGCCACGGCTTCAGCGGCGGTCGTAAGACTCACGGTTGCACCACCCACGACTTGCCCGGCTCCATCGGCCAAAGCGCCGATCCCGCCCGGGTGGTCAAAGGACGTCGCATGCCAGGCCACTACGGTTACGAACGCATGCAGGTTCGCAATCTCAGTGTGGTGGATGTTCGCCCCGAGGACAACCTGGTCTTGGTCAAGGGCGCAGTGCCCGGGGCCAGGGGCGGTATCGTCTTCATCGAAAAGGCTTAAGCACTCTTAGGTGATCAAGATGCCTACGTTGGATGTATTAGACCGAAATAACCAAAAGGTCGGCCAGGTCGAGCTGTCCGAGGCCGTCTTTGGGGCCGAGGTCAAACCGCACCTGCTGCATGAGGTGGTGGTGTGGCAGCTGGCCAAGCGCCGCGCCGGAACCGCCTGCACCAAAATCCGCAAGGAGGTTCGCGGCGGTGGCCGCAAACCCTGGCGGCAAAAAGGCACCGGCCGCGCCCGCTCGGGCAGCCGGCGCAGCCCCCTGTGGCGTGGCGGCGGCACCACCTTTGGTCCCAAGCCCCGCGACTACAACTACAACGTGCCCAAGAAGGTCAAAAAGGCCGCTCTGCGTTCGGCTCTCTCCAGCAAGCTGGGTGAGGAAAAGCTGACCGTGCTGAGAGGCTTCGACCTGGAGTCCATCAAGACCAAGGACTTTGTGGCCGTGCTGAGCAACCTGGCCGCCGGCGATTGCCTGGTGGTCATCCCCTCCGCCGACGAGATGGTGGAGAAGAGCGGGCGCAACGTGCCCCGGGTGAAGGTGCTCAGGGCCGAGGGGCTAAACGTCTACGACATCCTCAAACACGACCGGCTCCTGCTGCTCGAGGGCGCGGTGGCCGGAATTGAGGAGGCCCTGTCGTGAAAAATTTGAGAGAAGTGATTCGTCGGCCTCTGGTCACTGAAAAAGGGACCATTGTAAAGGAGTTGGGCAACCAGCTTTTGTTCGAGGTCGATAAACGGGCCACCAAGGTGGAAATTCGCCAGGCGGTGGAGAAGCTCTTCGAGGTCAAGGTGCTCAAGGTGCGTACCACCAATTGCACCGGTAAAAACAAGCGCATGGGCAAGATCTTGGGCCGGCGCAGCGACTGGAAGAAGGCCTACGTCACCCTGGCCCCCGGCCACAGCGTGGAGTTCTTCGAGGGGGCGTAAGAGCCCGTCAGCCGAGAGAGGACCTGGACCATGGCCATTAAGAAATACAAACCGACTTCGCCGGGGCGGCGCTTTAGGACCTACCTGGAGCGTGAGGAAATCACCCGGACCGAACCGGAAAAGAGCTTGTTGGAGCCCATCCAAAAAACCGGTGGGCGCAACAACTACGGGCGGGTTACCTCCCGTCACCGGGGCGGCGGACACAAGCGGCGTTATCGGCGCATCGACTTTAAGCGGGACAAGTTCGGCGTGCCGGCCAAGGTGGCCAGCATCGAATACGATCCCAACCGCAGCTCCAACATCGCCCTGCTGCACTACCTGGACGGCGAGAAGCGCTACATCCTGGCCCCCAAGGGCCTGACCGTAGGCACCACGGTGGTCAGCGGCGACAAGGCAGACATCATGCCGGGCAACGCCATGCCCCTGGCCAACATCCCCTTGGGCACCCACTTGCACAACGTGGAACTCAAGATCGGGGGGGGCGGTCAGATAGTGCGCTCGGCCGGAACCTATGCCCAACTGATGGCCAAGGAATCCGGCTACGCCACCTTGAAGCTGCCTTCCGGCGAGATGCGGCGCGTCCACCTGAACTGCCGGGCTACCATCGGTGAGGTGGGCAACGAGCAGCACGAGAATTTCAACTGGGGCAAAGCCGGCCGCACCCGGTGGTTGGGCAAGCGGCCCAAGGTCCGTGGCGTGGCCATGAACCCGGTCGATCACCCCATGGGCGGCGGCGAGGGACGCAGCAGCGGTGGTCGTCACCCCTGCAGCCCCTGGGGCCAGCCCTCCAAGGGCTACCGCACCCGCAAGAAGAAGCCTTCGGACAACTTCATCGTCCGCCGGCGCTATCAGTAGTAGGAGCCAGCCATGTCGCGTAGCCTTAAAAAAGGTCCCTTCGTGGACGGACATTTGGCCGGGAAGGTCGACCAAACCCAGGCATCGGGCAGCCGCAAGGTCATCAAGACCTGGAGCCGCCGCTCAACCATCATGCCTGACTTCGTTGGCTTGACCTTTGCGGTGCACAACGGCAAAAAGTTCATTCCGGTGTTCGTGACCGAGAACATGGTGGGGCACAAGTTGGGCGAGTTTTCTCCCACCCGCACCTACTATGGTCACGCTTCGGACAAGAAGGGTAAGAAGAGGTAGGCCCATGGAAGCGGTGGCCAAAGCCAAATTCGTGCGCATATCCCCCCGCAAGGCCCGTCTGGTGGCCGACGCGGTGCGGGGAATGAAGGTGGGCGAAGCGCTTAACAAGCTCAAGTTCACCCCCAAAAAAGCGGCCGGTTTGTTCAGCAAGGTGATCAGTTCCGCGGTGGCCAACGCCACCAACGACAGCAATGTGGACGCCGACAACCTCTACATTAAGCAAGCCTTCGTAGACGGCGGCCCCACTTTGAAGCGTTGGCGCCCCCGGGCCATGGGCCGGGCCTATATCATTCGCAAACGGACCAGCCACATTACCGTGGTGCTGGACGAGCGCTAGGCAAGGAGAGCTGGTTTTGGGTCAGAAGGTACATCCCGTAGGATTTAGGCTGGGCATCATCCGCACCTGGGATTCCCGCTGGTTCGCGAACAAGGACTACGCAGCCCTGGTCTACGAGGACTGGCAGATCCGCACCTTCGTAAAGAAGAAGCTCGCTCACGCCGGCGTAAGCCGGATCGAGATCGAGCGTGCGGCGGACAAGGCCAAGATACGCATCCACACCGCGCGGCCGGGCATCGTCATCGGCAAAAAGGGCTCGGAGATCGAGAACCTCAAGCGCGAGTTGGAAAAGCGGGTCAAGCGCGACGTGATGGTGGACATCCACGAAGTGCGCAAGCCCGAGATCGACGCCCAGTTGGTGGCCGAGAACGTGGCGGGCCAGTTGCTTCGGCGCATCGCCTTCCGCCGGGCCATGAAGCGGGCGGTCATGAGCGCCATGAAGTTCGGCGCCCAGGGCATCCGCATCCAGTGCGCCGGCCGTTTGGGCGGCGCGGAGATGGCGCGCCGCGAGTGGTACCGTGAGGGCCGGGTGCCGTTGCACACCCTCAGGGCGGACATCGACGTCGGCTTCACCCAGGCGCAGACCACCTACGGCATCATCGGAGTGCAGGTGTTGGTGTTTAAGGGCGAGGTCCTCGACGACAGCGACCGCGAGATCAACGCCTAGGGCGAGTTCCGACGGAGATCTAAGGAAAGGCATAGCAGACCATGCTGGCGCCAAAGAGAGTAAGACATCGCAAGGTCCAAAAAGGCCGCATGCGAGGCAAAGCCCAAAAGGGCAACCGGGTGAGCTTCGGCCAGTTTGGGCTGCAGGCCCTGGACCGGGCGTGGATGGACAACCACCAGATCGAGTCCGGCCGTGTCGCCATCACCCGCCACATCAAGCGCGGTGGGCAGGTGTTCATCCGGGTGTTCCCGGATAAGCCCTTTACCTCCAAGCCGGCGGAAACCCGCATGGGTAAAGGTAAAGGCGCTCCCGAAGGTTGGGTGGCGGTCATCCGTCCCGGGCGCATGATTTTTGAAATTGACGGTGTGACCCGCGAGGTCGCCCTTGAGGCCCTGAGGTTGGCAAGCCACAAGCTGCCCTTCAAGTGCCGGATCGTGGAGAGGAGCTGACGCCATGAAGGCCGCTGAGCTCACAGAACTCTCGCTGGAGGAGTTGGCCCAGAAGCTGGAGGATTTACGGCAAGAGCTGTTCAACCTCAAGTTTCAGCATTCAACCGGCCAGCTGGAGAACCCCATGCGGGTGAATCTGACCAAAAAAGACATCGCCAGGGTGCTGACCTTTATCAATCAGCGCCAGGCCCAGGCGCTTTAGGGAGTATAATTCCATGGCCGATAAGGAACGCGGAAACTCCAAGGCTCTGGCCGGGGTGGTGGTAAGCGACAAAATGGACAAGACGGTGGTGGTCCAGGTAGAGCGCCTGGTAAAACATCCCGTCTATAAGAAATACGTGCGCCGCCGGGCCAAGTTCATGGCCCACGACGAGAGCAACGATTGCCAGGTGGGCGACACCGTACTCATTCGTCAGAGCCGCCCCTTGAGCCGTCATAAACGTTGGCGCGTCAGCAAGGTGCTGGAGAGGGTGGCCTAAGGGCCCCTGCTAGGAGCGATACGCCATGATCCAGCCTGAAACAAATCTCCTGGCCGCCGACAACTCCGGCGCCAAGAGGCTCTATTGCATCAAGGTGTTGGGCGGTTCCAAGCGCCGCTATGCCTCGGTGGGTGACATCATCGTGGTTTCGGTGAAGGAAGCCCTGCCCAACTCCAAGGTGAAAAAGGGCGATGTGATGAAAGCGGTGGTGGTGCGCACGGCCAAGGAAGTACACCGGCCCGACGGCACCTTCATCAAGTTTGACGACAACTCGGCGGTCCTGATCAACCAGGCTCGCGAGCCCATCGGAACCCGTATCTTCGGGCCGGTGGCCAGGGAACTTAGGGCTAAGAACTTCATGAAGATCGTTTCCCTGGCTCCCGAGGTCCTGTAGGTTTGGCCATGAAGCAAAAGTTCAGCATCAAAAAGGACGACAAGGTCCTGGTGATAGCCGGCCGCGAAAAGGGCAAAGTGGGCAAGGTGCTCAAGGTTATCCCGGACAAGGATCGGGCGGTGGTGGAAAAGGTCAACATGATCAAGCGCCACACCCGGGCCGGACAGACCAGCCAGGGCGGCATCGTCGAGCGCGAGGCCCCGCTGAATCTGAGCAACTTGTCTCTCTTGTGCCCCAAGTGCAACCAACCGGTGCGCGTGGGCCGCAAGGAATTGGAAAACGGTAAGTCCGCCCGCTTTTGTGCAAAGTGCGGCGAATTCATGGATAACTAGACGCGCTGCCAACGCAGGGCGTCCGGCCCCTGGGACGAGCCGGGACGATACCGGCTTCAACAGAGGAGCTAGAGGAAGATGGAAGCAAAAGCCAAACCCAGGCTGCGTGGGTACTACGAAGAGCAGGTAGTGCCTCAGCTTATGGAAAACTTCGCCTACGACAACATCATGCGCGTGCCGCGCGTGGTGAAGACGGTGCTCAACATGGGTGTGGGCGAGGCGATCCAGAACATTAAGGTGCTCGATGCCGCCGCCGTGGAGCTTACCCAGATCGCGGGCCAAAAAGCCCTGATCAACCGGGCCAAGCGCTCCATCGCCTCCTTCAAATTGAGGGAAGGCATGCCGGTGGGTACTTCGGTGACTCTGCGCAACGAGACCATGTGGTACTTCTTGGACAAGCTGATGCACATTGCTCTCCCCCGGGTGCGTGACTTCCGCGGAGTCAGCCCCAAGGCTTTTGACGGCCGGGGTAACTACACCCTGGGCATCAAGGAGCACATCATCTTTCCCGAGATCGAGTACGACAAGATCGACAAGGTCAAGGGAATGAACATCACTATCGTAACCACCGCCCCTACCGATGAGGAGGGCCGGGCCCTGCTGAAGTTGCTGGGCATGCCCTTCAGGGCAAATTAGCGGGAGGCGAGTAAGTTGGCCAAAACAGCATTGAGAAATAAGGCCAAGAGTAAGCCCAAATTCAAGGTGCGGGCCTACAACCGCTGCCCCATTTGCGGCCGGCCCAGGGCCTTTTTACGCAAGTTCGGCATTTGCCGTATCTGCTTCCGCGATATGTCGCTTCGGGGCGAGATCCCCGGCGTGATCAAGTCGAGCTGGTAGGAGAGTCGCCATGTCTATGCAAGATCCCGTGGCCGACCTGCTCACTCGCGTGCGTAACGCGATGATGGCCCATCAAGACGAGGTGACCATTCCTTCCTCCAAGCTCAAGGCCGCTGTGGCCCGCGTGCTCAAGGAAGAGGGTTACGTCGCCGACCTTTCGGTACAGGCCGATGACAAGCAGGGGCTTTTGACCATCAAGCTGCGTTACCTGGCCGGCGAGCCGGTCATCGAGGGCATCAAGCGCATCAGCAAGCCCAGCTGCCGGGTGTACGTGGGCTACGACCAGATCCCCAAGGTGCGCAGCGGCTTGGGCATCAACATCCTCTCCACCCCCAAGGGCGTCATGAGCGACAAAGCCGCTCGGATCGCCAAGGTGGGCGGTGAACTCATTTGCGCCGTCTGGTAGGGGATGGGAGTTAAGCAATGTCTCGCGTAGGTAAACAACCGGTGGTCCTGCCCTCGGGCGTTCAGGTGACCATCGAAGAAATGAAGATCGAGGTCAAGGGGCCCAAAGGCGCTCTCAGCCGTGAGCTGCACCCCTTGGTGAAGGTCAGCCAGGAAGACGACAAGATCGTCGTGACCCCGGCCGACGGCTCCCTCAAGGCTCGCGGTCTGTGGGGCCTGTTCCGCTCCCTGGTCGCCAACATGGTGGACGGAGTCAGCAAGGGCTTCACCAAGGTGTTGGAGATCAACGGCGTGGGCTACCGGGCCGAGGCCGCCGGCGACACCCTGAAGCTGACCTTGGGCTTCAGCCATCCGGTGGAATTCAAGCTTCCCGAGGGCATCAGCGCTTCGGTGGAGAAAAACACCGTAATCACCCTGGGCGGCATCGACAAAGAGCTCCTGGGTCAAACCGCGGCCACCATCCGAGCCTTCCGGCCTCCCGAGCCCTACAAGGGCAAAGGCATCAAGTATGCCGAGGAGACCATACGGCGCAAGGTCGGCAAGGCCGGCGTGAAGTAACCGGGGCACAGGGGTATATAACCATGGGTAAGACCTCAAAGAGAAAAGTCGCCTGGGCCAAGCGCAAGGTGCGGGTGCGCCGTAAGGTGCGCGGCACCAGCGAGCGCCCCCGGCTGTGCGTGTTCCGCTCCTTGGACAACATCTATGTACAGATCATAGACGATGAGAACGGCAACACCCTGGTCGCGGCCAGCAGCCTGCCTCAGGACCTGAGCGGACACCAGGGACACCGCGGCAACGTGGAAACCGCCAAAAAGGTGGGCGCGGCCATAGCGGCCAAGGCCCAGGCCAAGGGCATCAAGCAGGTGGTTTTCGACCGCAATGGATTTTTGTACCACGGCCGAGTGAAAGCTCTGGCCGAGGCGGCCCGCGAAGCGGGTCTGGATTTCTAAGAAGCGCCTAGGCGTTTCTTGATAAGAGGAAAAAGGCCTTGCTGGACAGACGCAGACGAAGAGAAGTGAGCGAGGAAGAAAACCAGCTCATTGATAAGGTGGTGCACATCAACCGCGTGGCCAAGGTGGTCAAGGGCGGGCGCCGCTTCTCCTTCGCGGCCGTGGTCGTGGTGGGAGATGGACAGGGGAGCGTGGGTTTCGGCCTGGGCAAGGCCAACGAAGTGCCTGAGGCCATCCGCAAGGGCGTGGAAAAAGCCAAACGCGACATGACCCCCATACCTCTGGCCGAGGGGACCATTCCCCACGAGATCATCGGCCGCTTCGGGGCGGGCAAGGTGCTCTTGAAGCCCGCTCGTCCCGGAACCGGGGTTATCGCCGGCGGCGCGGTGCGCGCGGTCTTGGAGGCTGCCGGGGTCACCGACATCCTCACCAAGGTGTTGGGCACCCACAACCCCCACAACGTGATCAAAGCCACCATGGAGGGACTGCGCTCCCTCAAGAGCCCCGAGGACATGGCCAAGCGCCGCGCCCTGCCGGTGGACCAGGTGGTGGCCTAAGGGCCGGAGAGGTGCGACATGGCAGATAAAACCTTTCAGGTCAAGCTGGTAAGAAGCGGTATTGGCCGCCCCAAACGGCACCGGGACACCCTCAAGGGTCTGGGCCTGACCAAGATGAACAAGGTCATGACCCTCAACGACACCCCGGCCATCAGGGGCATGGTCAAAAAGGTCGAGCACCTGGTCCTGGTGCTGGCCGACGAGAAGTAGAGGAAGCACCATGAAGCTCAATGAACTCAAGCCCCCGGCTGGGGCCAAAAAAAGCCGCAAGCGCATCGGGCGCGGCCAGGGCTCGGGCACCGCGCAGACCGCGGGCAAGGGCCACAAGGGCCAGAACTCGCGCAGCGGCGGCGGAGTGCGGCCCGGCTTCGAGGGCGGCCAGATGCCCCTGCAGCGGCGTCTGCCCAAACGGGGCTTCTCCAACTACCACTTCCGCAAGAATATTGCCGAGGTGAACTTGCGCGACTTGGCCGCTTTCGAGGCCGGCAGCGTGGTGGACGCCCAGGCCCTGGCCGAGGCCGGCCTCATCAAGGGCACCTTCGACGCCATTAAGCTGTTGGGCGATGGCGACATTCAAGTAGCTCTTACCGTCAAGGTTGACAAGATCAGCGCGGGCGCCAAGACCAAGGTCGAGGCGGCAGGCGGATCGGTGGAGTTGGTGTAAGGTGGCAGTCGCTGGCGTCGGCAATATGCTCAGGATTCCGGAGCTCAAGCGCCGGATTTTCTTCACGCTGATCATGCTGGCCGTGTATCGGGTGGGCTGCGCCATCCCCACGCCCGGCATTGACGCCGACGCGCTCAGCGCCTTCTTTGCCCGTTACCAGGGCACCCTGCTGGGGCTGTTCGACATGTTCAGCGGCGGGGCCCTGGAGCGCATGAGCATCTTCGCTCTGGGCATCATGCCCTACATCAGCGCCAGCATCATCCTGGAGCTGCTGACCGTGGTGGTCCCCCACCTGGCCCAACTGAAGAAGGAAGGCCAGGAGGGACGCAAGAAGATCACCCAGTACGCCCGCTACGGCACCGTGGTGTTGGCCCTGGTCCAGGGCTTCGGCATCGCGGTGGGCCTGGAATCCATGACCAGCCCCGGTGGGGCCATGGTCGTGCCCGACCCCGGTTGGGCCTTCCGGGTAATGACCATGATCACCCTGGCCGCGGGCACCGCCTTCATTATGTGGCTGGGTGAGCAGATCACCGAGCGCGGCATCGGCAACGGCATCAGCCTGATCATCTTCGCGGGCATCGTGGCCCGCATGCCCAGCGCCATCCACAGCACCTTCCGCATGATGAGCCTTGGCGAGATCAACATCTTCATGGTGGTGATCCTGGTCGTCATGATGATCGGGGTCATCGCGGCCATCGTTTTCGTGGAGCAGGGCCAGCGGCGGCTGCCGGTGCAGTACGCCAAGCGAGTGGTGGGACGGCGCATGTACGGCGGCCAGACCACTCACCTGCCGTTGAAGATAAACACCTCGGGCGTTATTCCGCCCATCTTCGCCAGCTCGATCATCATGTTCCCGGCCACCATCGCCCAGTTCATCCAGATCAGCTGGGTGCAGCAGGCGGCTTCGGCCATCACCCCAGGCGGGTGGATCTACAGCCTGCTGTTCGTGGTGCTCATTTTCTTCTTCTGCTACTTCTACACGGCGGTGACCTTCAACCCCGAGGACGTGGCGGACAACATGAAGAAGTACGGCGGCTTTATTCCGGGCATCCGCCCCGGCAAGCGCACCGCCGAATACATCGACCGGGTGCTGACCCGCATCACCCTGGGCGGCGCGGTGTACGTAAGCGCGGTCTGCGTGCTGCCCACCATCCTCATCAGCCAGTTCAACGTGCCCTTCTACTTTGGCGGCACGGCCCTGCTGATCGTGGTGGGCGTGGCCATGGACACCATGGCCCAGATCGAGAGCCATCTCTTGCAGCGCAACTACGAAGGCTTCATGAAAAAAGGCGTGGTCAAGGGGCGGCGGTAGCAAGCGATTGGGAGGCTTCTCTTCGGAGAAGGTTTTGTGGGGATATAAGGTTGGAGAGGGAGTGAGATAATGAACCTGATTCTGTTGGGCCCTCCGGGGGCGGGCAAAGGGACCCAGGCCAAGATGCTTATCGACGCCTATGGGATACCTCAGATCAGCACCGGCGACATGCTGCGCGAGGCGGTGAAGAACCAGACCGCGCTGGGCATGGAGGCCAAAAAGTACATGGACTCCGGTCAGCTGGTGCCTGACGAGGTGGTCATCGGCCTGGCCAAGGACCGCCTCGCCAAGCCCGACTGCGAAAAAGGTTTCATGCTCGACGGCTTCCCGCGCACCGTGCCCCAGGCCGAGGCTCTGGACAAGGTCCTGGCCGGCATGGGCAAGAAGATCGACCACGTGATCAGCATCGAGGTGCCCAACAGCGAGTTGATGGGCCGCCTGACCGGCCGCCGCACCTGCAAGGCCTGCGGCCAGGGCTTCCACGTGATGTTCGATCCGCCCAAGGTTGAGGGCGTGTGCGACAAGTGCGGCGGCGAGCTGTACCAGCGCGATGATGATAACGAAGAGACGGTGGGCAACCGGCTGAAGGTCTACGGATCCCAGACCGAGCCGCTCATCGACTACTACAAGGCCAAAGGCCTGCTGCGCCCCATCGACGGTGTGGGCGGCATGGGCGAGATCCTGGATCGCATAAAGGCGGTTTTGGGTTAAACCGCGGCCGGAGCGGGACAAAGAGCGGCATGATCGTTCTTAAAACTCCGGTCGAGATCGAGCTGATGGCCCAGGCCAACCGTTTGGTGGCCGAGGTGCTCGGAGCGGTCAAGGCGGAGGTAAAGCCCGGGGTGACCACGGCTCACCTGGACGCAATGGCCGAGGCCATGTGCCGGGACGCCGGGGCGAAACCCGGATTCAAGGGCTACCACGGGTATAAGTACAGCCTGTGCTGCTCGGTGAATAGCGAGGTCGTGCACGGCTTCCCGCGCTCGGATCCTCTCAGGGAGGGAGACATCCTCTCGGTGGATTTCGGGGCGGTTTTGAACGGCTTCAACGGCGACGCGGCCATGACCATCGCCGTGGGCCGCATAAGCGAAGAGGCCCAAAAGCTGATGGACGCCACCGAGCGATCCCTGGCCGCGGGAATCGAGCTGATGAGGCCGGGTAACCGCCTGGGTGATGTCTCGGCGGCGGTGCAGAAGGTGGTGGAAGACGCCGGATTCAGCGTGGTCCGCCAGTTCGTGGGCCACGGCATCGGGCGGGCCCTGCACGAAGACCCCCAAGTGCCCAATTTCGGCAAGGCCGGGCGCGGGGTGGAGCTTAAACCCGGATTGGTGTTGGCCATAGAGCCTATGGTCAACGTTGGCGGGTACGAAGTGAAAATATTGGCCGATGGCTGGACGGCGGTCACCGCTGACGGTAAACTTTCGGCCCACTTTGAACACACCGTGGCCGTCACCGAGGACGGTCCGCGAATACTGAGCCTGCCCTAACGGGCAGGGATAACTGGAGGCCGGAGGCAGGATCAGGGGTTGGCAAGGCCCTTGAGCAGCCGGCATGGCTTGTAAAGAGAGATGGTCCCATGAAGGTTCGGGCATCGGTCAAGCGCATCTGCAAGGACTGCAAGATCATCAAGCGTGCTGGAGTGGTGCGGGTGATTTGCAAGAAGAATCCGCGTCACAAGCAGCGTCAAGGTTAGGGAGGATAGGCGTGGCCAGAATTTCAGGCATCGACCTACCGCGCAATAAGCGCATCGAGATCGCGCTGACCTACATTTATGGTATAGGCCACACCTCGGCTGCCAAGATCTTGGCTGAGAGTGGGGTTGATCCCGCCACCAGGGCCGGAGAGCTG
Organism: Pseudomonadota bacterium; assembly: GCA_018902755.1. GTDB lineage: Bacteria > Desulfobacterota > Desulfarculia > Desulfarculales > Desulfarculaceae > Desulfoferula. The sequence continues at coordinate 12,455 of JAHIQI010000064.1, forward strand.
ACCGACGAAGAGATAAACAACATTCGTCTGGTTATCGACCACGCCTATAAGGTGGAGGGCGACCTGCGGCGCGAGATCTCCATGAACATCAAGCGCCTAATGGACTTGGGCTGCTACCGGGGCCTTAGGCACCGCCGCGGTCTGCCGGTCAACGGCCAACGCACCCGGACCAACGCCCGCACCCGTAAGGGCCCCAGCCGGGCGGTCATGGGCAAGAGGAAGAAGTAAATGGCCAAAGCGGTGAAAAAAGGCGTCCGCAAGCGCAAGGAAAAAAAGAACATCCCCAACGGGGTGGTTCATATCCAATCCACTTTCAACAACACGGTGATCACCATTACCGATCCCCAGGGGAACACCGTGGCGTGGTCCAGCAGTGGTGTGCAGGGCTTCAAGGGCTCGCGCAAGTCCACTCCCTTCGCGGCCCAGCTGGCCGCCGAGGATGCCGGCAAGAAAGCCATGGACAACGGCATGCGTACTGTTGAGGTGGAGGTCAAGGGGCCTGGTTCGGGGCGCGAGGCCGCGCTTCGGGCTCTGGGCAACGTTGGCTTCAACGTAACTGTCATCCGCGACGTAACCCCCGTTCCCCACAACGGCTGCCGCCCCCCCAAACGGCGCCGGGTGTAGTGGGTCTGGGTCACCGCTAGCGACACGGAGGAGCTATTTTGGCTCGATACCGAGGTTCAGTGTGCCGGCTTTGCCGCCGCGAGGTTCAAAAGCTCTATCTTAAGGGCGACCGCTGCTTCAGCGATAAATGCGCCGTGGAGCGCCGCGCCTTCCCTCCGGGGCAGCACGGCCAGCGCCGCAGCAAGACCAGCGACTACGGTCTGCAGCTGAGGGAGAAGCAAAAGGTCCGCCGCATGTACGGCCTGGCCGAGGGTCAGTTCAAGCTGACCTACAAGCGCGCCGCCCGCATGCACGGCGTCACGGGTCACAACCTGCTTATGCTCCTGGAGCTCAGGCTGGACAACGTGGCCTACCGTCTTGGCTTCGCCGGAAGCCGGGCCCAGGCTCGTCACTGGGTGCGTCACGGCCACATCACCATCAACGGTACCCGGGTGGACATCCCCTCCGCGAGGGTGAAGCCCGGCGACGTGGTGGCGATTAAGGACGGCAGCCGCGAGATCGCCCAGCTCAAGCAGTCCCTGGAAGCAGTGGCGCGGCGTACCGTGCCCGGATGGCTGGAGCTGGAGGCCGACAAATTCAGGGGTACGGTCAAAGCGCTGCCCAACCGCGAAGAGCTGACCATCCCCATGCAGGAGCAGCTCATCGTGGAGCTGTACTCCCGCTAGCAGTTAGAGAGAGGTCATGGAGAGAAACTGGAGAGAACTCATCAGGCCGTCGCGCCTGGAGGTGGACGAAGAAACCCACACCCAGTACTACGGCAAGTTCTCCTGCGAGCCGCTGGAGCGTGGCTTCGGCCATACCATCGGCAACGCCATCAGGCGCATCCTGATCTCATCCTTGCAGGGGGCGGCCATAACCAATGTGCGCATGGATGGGGTGCTGCACGAGTTCTCCACCATCAATGGTGTGATGGAGGACGTCAGCGACATCATCCTCAACCTGAAGGGTGTGCGCCTGAAGTACCTGGGCCACGATCCGGCGATGATGCACATCGACGCCAAGGGCGAGGGCGTGGTCACTGCTGGTGACATCCAAGCCCCCCCGGACGTGGAGATTCTAAACCCCGAGCACCCGGTGGCCACTCTGGGACCGGACGGCAGCCTCAGAGCCGAATTGACGGTGAAGACCGGCAAGGGCTACGTGACCGCCGACCGCAACAAGAGCGAGGAAGACCCCATCGGGGTGGTGCCTCTGGACGCGGCCTTCAGCCCCATCGTGAAGGTCAACTACGTGGTGACCCAAGCCCGCGTGGCCCAGATCACCGACTATGACAAGCTGACCCTGGAGGTTTTCACCAACGGGGCGGTTTGGCCCGAGGATGCGGTGGCCTACGCGGCCAAGATCCTCAAGGAGCAACTGAGCATCTTCATCAACTTCCAGGAGGAGCCTGAGCCCCACCATGAGGAGTCGGTGGAGGAGCCCACGCTCAACGACAACCTCTTCCGCACCGTGGACGAGCTGGAGTTGAGCGTGCGCAGCGCCAATTGCCTTAAGAACGCCGACATCAAGTACATCGGCGAGTTGGTGCAAAAAACCGAGTCCGAGATGCTCAAAACCAAGAACTTTGGCCGCAAGTCCTTGAACGAGATCAAGGAAATGCTGGTAGAGATGGGCCTGAGCCTGGGCATGGGCGGCTTGGACGACTTCCCCAGCCGGGAAGAACTCGAGGCGAGGACGAAGGAAAAATGAGACACGGTAAAGACAATCGCAGGCTTTCGCGCACCACGTCCCATCGCAAGGCCATGCTGCGCAATATGGTCACCTCGCTGTTCGAGCACGAGAAAATCGAGACCACCGAGGCCAAGGCCAAAGAGCTAAAGCGCATAGCTGAAAAGATGATCACGCTGGCCAAGCGGGGCGATCTGCACGCCCGCCGCCAGGTGGAAGCTTATGTCCACAACCACAAGATCTGCAGCAAGCTCTTCGACGACGGCAAGACCCGCTTCAGCAGCCGTCAGGGCGGCTACGTCCGCGTGCTGCCCACCCGGGTGCGCCGGGGCGACGCCGCCTCCATGGCCATGGTGGAACTGGTCGACGAGAGCGCGGCCAAGTAGCCGCACCGCCCGCGCCAAGTAAGTAGTGCTGGTGAGGTCCTCCTTCGGGAGGGCCTCACTTTTTTGCTTTGTCGGCTGCGCCAGGCGACGCATGGCTGCGCCCACGGCGTCACTCGGTCCTCGGCGTAGGTAGACTACGCCTGCGTCCCTCGTTCGCGTGCCGCCTTGCCCTGCGCCGCCTGGCTGTGCCGGTTGGCGTTGGCCTGAACCAAGAGGGGCCAACCATCGCAAGGCAGCGCAGCCGCCGGTTTACTGTTCAGCCGTATTCGGGAAAATCAAGATCAGTATAAGAAGACTTTGCGCAGAACCAGGGTGACCGGCGGCTTGCCCGGCGGGTTCTTGTAGAGATAGCGCAGGCGCACGCTGGTCAGGCGCTCCACCCGGCGGCCCAGGTACAGGCCGGTGAAGTAGTCGTGGGCCATGAAGGCCTCGCCGCTGGCGGTGTAGACGATCCAGGTGGAGGCCAGGCGCGCCGGCCGGTGGCCCGCATCCAGGCTCATCTCGCGCTTGTCCAGGTCCCACTCCGCCGTGTCGATGCCCGCCCGCAGCTGGTAGATGTGGGGCAGGTCCTGCTCGTCGGTGGCGATGAGTTGGGCCACCACCTGCCCCTGCTCCACCTGGGCCCCATCGCTCAAGAGGCTGATAACGAAAACCCGGCTGAGGTTGCTGAGCCAGGTGGGCGGCTTGAACTCTATCTCCGGGTTGTGGGGCCCCAGCACCGTCTCCTCGCGCAAGAGCACCGCCCGGGCTCCGTCGGCGAAGTAGGAGGGCAGGTGGGCGTTGGCCGGAGGCTGCATGAGCAGGAAGGGGCTCAGCGCGGCCAACAGCACCAGCACCGAGCAGAAGATGCCCACCACCTTGCGGTCGCGGCCCAGGCGGGGGCTGTCGCTGCGGCCCAAGAGCGGCTGGGCGTACTCGGCCAACAGCCCCACGCAGGTGACCATGAAGGCTCCCAGGCCCACCGCCCTGAGCCAGATGGCGTCGGTAAACATGGCTCCCACCCGGGGGTACCACCAGGCCGCGGCCAGTGTGACCGCCGCGCCCACGCCCCACCAAATCAGCATTAGGCCGCGCAACAGCCAGTAGAAGGAAAGGGGGCGGGTCTGTTCGCCCTGTTCAGGGTGATGGATGGCGGCGCGGCGGGCGCGGGGGCTCAAAAGGCGCAGGGCGGCCAGGCCCACCAGTATGGCGCACACCGCGGCCAGGGGCGCCAGGGGCAGCCAGCTGACCGCCAGGGCCGGGCCGGGGCCCCGGCCCACGGCCAGGAAGATGATCCAAGCCAGGCGGCGGTCGCCGCCCAACAGGCGCACCACCGGCAGAGTGGCCCCGGCTATGCCTCCCCACAGGGCGGCGGAGGCCAGGGGCATCCACATCGCGCCTGCGGGCGGGGGCCACAAGGCGGTGAGGTCGGGCCGCACCCAGGGCAAGATGAGTAGGCAGGCGGCGAAAGCAATGGCCGCCCCGGCCAGCATGGCCAGAAGCTCGCCCTCGGGGCGGGCGCTTATCTCGCTGCGTAGGCGCAGGGTCAGGCTGGCCAGGCTGAGGGTGACTCCGCCCAGATAGACTATGCCCAACCATAGCTTGTAGTTGCCCAGGCCCAAGGAGCCGGCCAGCAGGATGACGAACACCACCCCCAGGCCCAGGGCGGCCGAGGAGCAGGTGCCCGCCCGGAGCAGGTGGTGGGCGTCGTCGCCCCGGGGTTGGGGCCACAGGGCCCGCCAGGCCGCCCCCAGGCCCAGGGTCAAAAGCCAGCCCAGGGAAAACCACACCTGCTCGTGCCCCAGGCGCGGCAGATCCAGGCGGGGCCACAGCCACCACACCGAACCGGCCACCACCAGGGCCAGGGCGGTTTCCAGGAGCCATCCGCCCAGGCGATTTTTGTTCTCAGGCAGCAGCAGCCACCTCCTCGTAAACGGCCAGGGTCTGGGACGCCGCCCGCTCCCAGGAGAATCGGGCGGCCTGCTTGGCCCCCAAGGCCCGGTAGCGTCGGGACAGCTCGGGGTCGTCTGCCAGGGCGGCCAGGGCCTGGGCCAGGGCGCGGGCGTCGCCGGGAGGCACCAGGATGCCCGCCTCCTGAACCACCTCGGGCACCGCCGCGGCCCGCACCGCCGCCACCGGCGCGCCGCAGGCCATGGCCTCCAGGGGCGGCAGGCCGAAGCCCTCGTAGAGCGAGGGGAAGGCGAAGGCCGTGGTTCCCGAGTACAGGGCGGGCAGGTCCTGGTCGGGCACGAAGCCCAGGAACCTCACCGCCTCGCCCAGGCCCATCTCCTGGGTGAGCCGGGCCAGGGCGGGGTAGTGCTTGTCCCTCTCCACCTTGCCGGCCAGGGCCAGCACCTCGGTTCTGCCCTGCTCCCGCAATATTAGCAGGGCCCGCAGCAGGGTTGGCAAGTCTTTGCGCGGGTCTATGCCGCCCAGGTAGAAGTAGTAGCCACCCGCCTGCAGCCCGTAGCGCCTCAGAACCTCGTCCCGCGCCGCCGGGTCTTCCACCGGAGCCAGGCCGGGGTCGGCGGCCAGGGGCACCACGGTGACCCGCTCGGGGGGGACGCGGTACAACTCCAACAGGTCGCGCTTGGTGCACTCGCTGATGGCCAGGATGCGCGCCGCGTGGCTGAGGCAGCGGGTCTCCAGCCAGCGGGCCGCCTTAAAGGCCAGGGCGTTGCGGCCCTGGATGTAGATGTCTTCCATGCGCTGGAAGATCAGGTCCTGGCAGGTGAGCACGGTGCGCGGCCCCAGGCGGGCCGGGGCGTCGGCGTGGCTGAGGATGTGCACCACCCGGCCCTGTTTCCAGGCCGGGGCCAGGGCGCGGGGCAGGGTCCAGTATTGGCCCACCAGGCGCTCGCCGCCGGGCAACCCCTGGGGGCCGGGACCCACGGCCAGGCGCGGCGACTGAGGCGGCAGCTCGGGCTGGGGCAGGTCGTGGCGTTGAATGAAGGACAGCTCGCCGGGGTCCACCTGGGCCGTCATGGCCGCGAACAGGCTCTTGGCGTAGCGGCCGATGCCCCGCTGGGCGTGCTCCTTGTAGCCGGGTTGCAGGGCCCGGGCGTCGATGAGGGGCATCGCCTTCACGGGGTCAACTCCAGGCCCATGCGCCTGGTGAGCACCTGGCGCAGGTCGTCGGCCACCCGATCCGGCGCGAAGCGCTTTAGGCGCTGTTTGCCGGCGGCGCGCAGGCCTTGGGCCAGGGCCGGGTCGGTGAGCACCTTGGCCACGGCCTCGGCCACCCGCTGGGGCTGTTTGCTGTCCAAGAGGATGCCGCCCTTGCCCAAGGTGCCCGGCACCCCGGCGGCGGCGTAGGCCACCACGGGGATGCCCAGGTGCATGCACTCCACCAGGGGCACGCAGAAGCCCTCGTGCTCGGACAGGCACAGGTAGCAGTCGGCCCGGCGGTAGTAGGCCATGAGCGCGGCCAGGGACACGTGGCCGGAGAAGTGCATGTCAGGCACGGCCAGGCGATCCACCAGCTCGCGCAGGCCCTCGGCGTAGGTCTCGCAGCCCACCTCGCTGCCCACGATGAGCATGCGGGTTCCCGGCACCAGGCGCGAGAGCCAGTACTGGGTCTTGATGAGGTCCTCGATCTTCTTGTTGGGCACCAGGCGGCCCACGTGCAACACCGCCGGGCGCTGGTCGTCAAAGCGCTGGGCCACCAAGGGGTCGGACGGCGTGGCCAAGACCGAGGTGTCGATGACGATGGGCACCGTGGCCGTGGCCGGGCAGCCCGACTCGGTAAGCTCCTGGCAGTTGTAGTCGCTAACCCCCATGCCCAGCTCCACCGCCGGGGCGATGCGCTTCAGCTGTTCGCGGCCCAGGCGGGCCCGGGCCGCGCTCTCGGGGTTGCACAAGTCCAGAAACTCGGCCGGGGTGATGTTGTGGTAGCGCAGGACGCGGCGTCCCGGCAGCTCGGGCAGCAGGTCGGCCACCGGATGGCCGATGGAGAAATGAAACAGCAGCACGTCCTGGGGCCTCGCCTGCTTGGCGTACTCCTCGATGGGCCGGGCCTTGTCGGCCAGGCGCGGGTGGATGGAGTGGGCGAAAATGTCCGAGCTGATGCCCCAGGAGCGCAGGGTCTTCTGGATGGCCAGGGCGTCGTTGCCGATGGCGTCGCCGAAGCTGAAGTCCGGCACCATCTGGTGCACCGCCGGGCCCGCGGCCAAGCGGGGCCGCCGGGGGGCCAGGGCCTTCTCCAGGGTGGTAGGGGCGGGCACCGGCTCGGCGCTCACCGTCTCGATGACCTTGAGGTAATTGTCCACCACCGCGGGCCAGGAGAAGTTGCCCCGCACGTAATCCGCCCCGGCCTCGGCCATCTTTTCGCGCAGGGCGGGGCGCTCCAGCAGGTAGTCCAGGCACTCGGCGAAGTGGGGGTAGTCCTTGAAGGCCAGGCCGCCCCCGCTCACCATGACGTGCCCCTTGGTCACCGGGCAGTCGGCGTGCACCATCACCGGGGTGCCCGCCAGCCAGGCCTCCATGATCACCCGCGAAAAGCTCTCCATGATCGAGGGCTGCACGAACACCTGGGCCGCCGCGTAGGCGTCGTGCTTTTGCTGCACGCTGACGAACCCCAGGTCCAGCACGTGGGCCTCGCCGCCGGTGGGGATCTCGGCGGGCAAATTGCCCACCAAGACCAGCTTGAGCCCGGCCGGTCCGCGACCCTCGGCCTTGTAGCGCAGGAAGTAGTGCACCAGCAGAGGGGTGTTCTTGCCTGGGTCCTTGCGCCCCGCGTAGAGGATGAAAGGCTCGGTGAGGCCGAAATCTTTTCGGAAGCGCTCGGGGTCGTGGGTCCAGTGGGTGTCCATGCCCTCGCCCACGATCACCGGCTCGGTGCGCCCCAGGTCGTAGAGCCCGGCGGCCAGGTCGCGCTCCGGGGGCACGTGAAAGCAGACCATGCGGCTGGTTTCCATGGCCCGCTTCACCGCGGCCATGCGGGCGTAGCCCTCGTCGTGCAGGCAGGGGATGATCAGGCTCTTGCTGGGATGGATCAGCGGCCCCCATACCGATGAGGTGAACAGATACGGTATGTAGAAAAAGGGGCCTTCTTCCGGATGGGCCGCGATGTGCGTGAGCAGCTCGGGGCTGTAGACCATGTTGCGGTAAAAGTCGCGCTCTTCGTCGGGGCGCAGGGTGGCCCCGGCCAACACCCGCATGTTCAGGCCGTCGAAGCGGGCCGCGTCGCGCTGGGCCACCGGGAAGCGGCGCACCTGAACCCCGTTTTCCACGCTCTCGCCCACGGGAAGGGTGTCGTGCTCCCAGTCGCTGCCCAGGCCGCTGAGGTTGGTGGCCAACGCCCGCACCCGCACCCCGGCGGCGGCCAGGTTCTCGGCGGTGAGCCGGGCCTCGGCCTCGGCCCCGCCGGGCACCTGCTCCCCGTACCAGGGCAGCACGAAGGTGCAGGAAAGGGGCTCGCCTGGGCGCGCGGGGGCCATGCCTATTTGCGCCCCACCACCGCGTAGTCCTGGAAGGAGTAGAGCAGGTCGTTGAGCCGCGTCACCGTCTCGTTGAGGGCTTGGGCGGTGGGGTCGCCACCCGGCGCCTGGGGCAGGCGGTACTGCTCGGGGTAGGGCGAGAGGTAGAGCACCTCCACTTGGCGCAGCCCCGCCCCCTTCCACAGAAAGCGGGCCGCCTCGGGGTGGATGGGCTTGTGGTGGGTCAGGTCCAGGTAGAAAGCGCCGGACAGGGTGGTGAGGCAGGCCGGGTTCACCGTCTCGGCGATGAGGTGGCCGCCGTCGGCCAGCTTTAGCGCGGCCAGGCTCACCAGCTCGTGCAGCTCGTCGGTGGTCAGGTGCTCGATGAGCTGGGCCATGAGGATGCCGCCCAGGCTGCCGTCGGGCTGGGCGCGCAGGTGCTCCAGGGCGTCGCCCTCGGCCACCTCCAGGCCCCGGCCCCGGCAATGGGCCACCATCTCCGGGTTCAGCTCCAGGCCACGGGCGCTGAGGCCCGCCTCCTTGGCTGCCTCCAAGAACTCGCCCCGGCCGCAGCCCAGATCCAAGAGAGGGGCCTGGGGGGTGATGCTCTTGGCGAAGAAGGGCAGATACACGCTCTGGCGCTGCTTGATAAGCTCCCGCTGGCCCCGGTGGGCGTTTTCGAACTCCAGGTAGGCCGCGCCCCGGCTCTGGAAGCGGGCGCCCCGCACCTCGTCGGCCGCGCCGGGCGATGCCTGGCCCCTGGCCTCCTGCTCCACCACCACCCGCTCCAGGCGGGCCAGGAGGGCCTCGATGCGCGGGGCGGTGCGAGCCAGGGACACCTCCAGCTCGTCCAGGCGCTTTTCGGCCTGGGGCAAGCGGGAGCGCACATTGGCCACCAGGGGCAAGAGCACGGTGATCAGGTGCACCACCTCGTCGTTGAAGCGGGCCTGGCGGGCCAGCCACACGCTCATGGGGAAGCGGCTCAGCTTGTAGATGAGCTTCTTGAGGCCCACGATGAGCTTGCCCGCCGCGCCGATGCGGTGGGTGTCCACCCCCCAGCCGGTGGGCTCCCAATACTCCTTGAGCCTGGCGTGGTGCAGCTTCATCAGGTTGCCCGGCTCGTCGTCCACCGAGCGGGCGGCCAGGGCCGCCTCCTCCACCCGCCTGAGTTCGGCGGGGTCGTAGAAGCCGGCGGCCTTCTTGTCTTCCACCGCCTGGTCCACCTCGGCCAAAATGGCCCGGACGTCCACCGGCGGGGCGCTTTTGTCTTCTTGGCTCATGCCTTGTCTTCCCGTGCTCTCAGACTCCAGCTATGGGGCGGCCGCCAGATGCCCTCGTCGCGGGGCCCGCCCCGCACCGACAGGGAGGCCACCTGGGTGAGGTAGTCGTAGGCCCGGCCGTCCCCGGCGTGGGCGGCCACGTCCAGGGTGAAGGTGCCGGGCACCAGGTCCAGGCGCTGCACCGCGAAGCGCACCGTGCCCTGGGGCGGTATGGGCCCCAGCTCGGCCTGGTCGATGGCCGTGTTGCTGCCGTAGCAGAGCACCCCGGCGCTGTTGTTGAGGGCCACCCCGAACACCAAGTCGTCCACCGGCTGGCGCATGAGGTAGTCCATCTCGATGTTCATGGGGCCCCCGGAGGCGAACACCGCGTGGGCCTGGCCCTCGCTGTCCAGCAGGCGCACCCCGGTGATCTCCACCTCGCCCTGGCCCCAGCGCCGGGCGGCGGCCAACTCGGCCACCCTGGCCTCGGCCTGGACCCGGCCCGCTTCGTCCTCGCGCCGGGCCACCCCCTGGCGGTAGATGTCGATGACCTGGGCCGCCTCGCCCCTGGCGGCCACCTTGCCGCCGTCCAGCCACACCACCTCGTCGGCGAATTTTTTCACCGAGATCAGGTCGTGGCTGACCAAAACGATGGTTTTGCCCGCCGCCTTGAACTGGTTGAGCTTGGTCTCGCACTTGTGGGCGAAGGCCTCGTCGCCCACGGCCAGCACCTCGTCCACCAACAGCACGTCCGGGTCCACGTTCACCGCCACGGCGAATCCCAGGCGCACGTACATGCCCGAGCTGTAGGTCCTGACCGGGGCCTCGATGAAATCCCCCAGGCCCGAGTAGGCCACGATCTCGTCGAAGCGGGCGGCGATCTCTTTCTTGCTCAGGCCCAGGATGGTGCCGTTGAGGTAGATATTTTCCCGGCCGCTGAACTCGGGGTGGAAGCCCGCCCCCAGCTCGATGAGGCTGCTCACCCGGCCCCGGACCGTCACCGTGCCCTGGTCGGCCTTGTAGATGCCGGCCAATATCTTGAGCAGGGTGGACTTGCCCGAGCCGTTCTGGCCGATGATGGCGATGGTGCGCCCCGGCTCGATGCTCAGGTCCACCCCGTCCAGCACGGTGAGGTAGTCGGCATCGGTGCGCCGCTTAAAGGGACGCAGCAAGAGCGACTTCCAGGTGGTGTAGTCGCGCCGGAGCATCTCGCGGCGAAAGCGCTTTACCAGTCCCGCGATCTCTATGGCCGTGGCCGTGCTCATATCTTCTCGGCGAAGTACTCCTTGTAGTGCTCGAAGACTACCACGGCCACCACCAGAAGAACCAGGCTGAGCCCGGCCACCCCGGCCAGCGGCCCCCAGGCGGGCCAACGCCCCCAGAAGAACAGATCGTGATAGGCCAGGGTTATCACCGCCGCCGGGTTGAACTGCACCAGGAAGCGGAAGCCCTCGGGGATCTGGGTCAGGGGGTAGAGGATGGGAGTCAAGAAGAACCACAAGGTAAGGAGGTTGTTCACCATGTGCTTGGTGTCGCGCAAAAACACGTTGGCTGCCGAGAGCAGCAGCACCAGGGAATAGGTGAACAGGATGTGCACCGCCGCCACCACGAAGAAGGCCACCAGGCACCAGGTGAGGGCCACGCCGTCGAACAAGTAGAAGGCGAAGAGGATGGGCAGGCTTAGCAAGTAGTTGACGAAGTTGGCCATCACCTTGACCGCGGGCAACACCTGCAAGGGGAACATGACCTTGGTCACCAGGCTGCCGCCCTCGGTGATGGCCCCGGCGCCTTCGTTGATGCAGCTGGAGAAGAACACCCAGGGCAACAGGCCGGTGAACATGAACACCGCGTAGTGGGCCATGTCGATGCGGAAGTACACCGAGAACACCAGGGCGTAGACCGCCAGGAGCATCAGGGGGTTCAGGAAGGTCCACAGGAAACCGAACAGGGAGCCGCGGTAGCGGCCCTTTAGCTCGCGGCCCACCAAGGCCCACAACAGGGCGCGGTGGCGGGCCAGTTCGGCGAGATGTCCGGTGATGCTCACAGGGCCTTCCTAGTAGGCGTGGGGATTGATCAGCCCCCTGAAGGGGGTGAGCAAAATGATCTTGATGTCGAAAAACAGCGACCAGTTCTCAATATAATACAGGTCGTGCTCGATGCGCTTGGTCAGGTCGGTGTTGCCCCGCCAGCCGTTTATCTGGGCCCAGCCGGTGATGCCCGCCTTTACCATGTGCCTGAGCATGTAGCCGGGAATCTGGCTGCGGAACTGGGTGATCAGCTCGGGGCGCTCGGGCCGGGGGCCCACCAGGCTCATCTCGCCGCTCAATACGTTGAAGAACTGGGGCAGCTCGTCCAGGCTGGTGCGGCGCAGTATGGCCCCCAACCGGGTGCGGCGGGGGTCGTCGGGCTTGGCCCACACCGGGCCGGTCTCGGCCTCGGCCCCCACCCGCATGGTGCGGAACTTGTACATCTCGAACTCCACCCCGTCCAGGCCCATGCGTTTTTGGCGGTAGAGCACCGGGCCGGGGGAGGAGAGCTTGACCCCTATGGCGATCAAGGCCATCAAGGGGCTGAAAATCATGACGAAAAGCAGGGAGCCCGTCACATCCATGACCCGCTTGAGCACCCGGGGCCAGCCCTCCAGGCGCGAGCCTCGGAGGCCGATGATGGGCATGCCCTCAAATGACTCCACCGTGCTGCCCAGGCTCATGAAGCGGTAAAGGTCCGGCACGATGCGCACGTCCACCAGCTCCTCGGACAGGCCCTCCAGGATCACCGGCAGGCTCTCGTGGGCGCCGAGCGGCAGGGCGATGATAACCACCTGGATGTGCTGCTGGGCCACGATGTCGGCCACCTGGGCGAAGGAGCCCAGCACGGTGAGCCCGGCGATTTGACTGCCCACCTTTTTTTCGTCGCGGGCCAGAAAGCCCACTAGGCTTAGGCCCAACACCGGGTTTTTCTTGATGTTTTCGGCCACCTGCGCGGCCAGCTCCGCCGAGCCCACGATTAGCACCCGCTCCCCGGCGTTTTCGGGGTAGGCGCGCCGCCAGAAATGGCGCAGGGCCGGGCGGTAGAGCAGGAGCCCGGCGCTGAGCAGCACGAAAAAGTGCAGGAAAACCAAGCGGCTGAAGTCGTAGGGCCTGAGGAACCAGGTGAGAGTGACCGCCACCACGATGCCGATGAGCACCCCGCGCAAAACCGGCCACAGGGCGTGGCCGGTGCCCGCCCAGGGGCGGCGGTACAGGCCGGACAGGGGCAGCACCACCGCGAAGTCGGCCAGCACCAGCAAAAAGAGCATGATGTAAAGGCTGAGCGGCGGGATGCCCTTGGTCACGGGCAGGATGGGCAAATAAAAGCGTAGGAAATAGGCGCCGAACCAAGCCAACCCCACCAGGGCCAAGTCGCCCAGGTAGAGAATGGAGCGGAAAAACTTGAGCCGTTGCTGGAACATCGCCTAGGTCCGCCCCCGCGTGGCTGAACTAATACCCCGGCGGGCGGGGAGGGAGGGCAAAAAAATCAGAGGCCGCGGGCCCGTTCGTTGGCCTCTTGCTTTTTTTTGCAATCTATACACAGGGTGGTGACCGGGCGCGCCTTGAGGCGCTTTTCGCTGATGTCCTCGCCGCAAGATTCGCAAATCCCGAAGGTGCCGTCGTCTATGCGGTCCAGGGCCTCGCGAATTTTGCTGATGAGTTTGCGCTCCCGGTCGCGGATGCGCAGCAAGAAATTGCGGTCCGACTCCATGGCCGCCCGATCGGTGGGGTCGGGAAAATTTTCTTTGCTATCGGTCATGCCCGCCACGGTGCGCCCGGCTTCCTTGCCAAGCTCGTCGAGCTTTTCGTTCAAAAGCTTGCGGAAGAACTCGAGCTTCTTTTCGTTCATGCTTCGCTCTCCGTAGCTGATGGGCCACCTAAGATAGCGGGTAAATCTAGCACGCCCACCGCCGTGTGTAAAGAGGCGTGACGCCTAATCTTCCCGGCTCCAGCGGCCGCTGGAGCCGCCCTCTTTCATCACCAGCCACACCCCGGTGATTCGCGCCCCGCGCTCCACGCCCTTGATCATGTCGTACAGAGCCAGGGCGGCCACCGAGGCGGCGGTCATGGCCTCCATCTCCACCCCAGTGGGAGCGGTGGTGGCGGCAGTGGCCTCGATCAACACCCCCTGGTCATCGGGGGTGAGCTCGACGCTCACCGAGCTGAGCGGCAGGGGATGGCACAGGGGGATCAGCGAGGGGGTCTGCTTGGCGGCCATGATGCCCGCCACCCGGGCCACGGCCAGGGCGTCGCCCTTGGGCAGCCCGCCAGAGACCAGCAGCTCCACCGTGGCGGGGGAAAGCTCGACCCGGGCCCTGGCGATGGCCCGGCGCTGGGTGGGCGGCTTGTGGCCCACGTCCACCATGCGGGCCGCGCCCTTGTCGTCCAGGTGGCTAAGCTTCACCGGCTTCTCCTATTTGGAAAAAAGGCCCCGCTTCTTTTTCTTGCGGGATTTGGGCTCCGGTTGCTCCTCCGGGGTGGGGGCGGCCTCGGAGTCGCCCAGGGCGGCCAGCTCTTCCATGAGCTCACGCTGGCGCTTGTTCAGCTTGCGGGGGGTGCGCACCAATAGCTGCACGTACATGTCGCCCCGGCGGTCGCCCCTGAGGCCCGGCAGGCCCATGCCCTTTATGCGCACCACCTCGCCGCTGTCGGCCCCGGAGGGGATGCTCATGGGCTGGGGGCCGTCCACCAGGCTATCCACGACCACCTCCTGGCCCAGGGAGGCCTGGAACATGCTCACCTCCAGGCGGCGGTACAGGTCCTTGCCCTGGCGCTCGAAGACCTTGTGCTGGGCCTCGTGGATCACCACGTAGAGGTCGCCGGGCTCCCCGCCGTTGTAGCCGCCCTCGCCCTCGGCGCGCATGCGCAGGCGCTGGCCGTGGGCGATGCCCGCCGGGATCTGCACGCTGAGCTCTTTTTCCTCGCGCACCCGGCCCCGGCCCCGGCAGTTGGAGCAGGGGTTGGTGACCACCCGGCCTTCGCCCCGGCACTGGGGGCAGGTGGTGACCACCCGGAACAGGCCCTGGGCCCTGGCCACCTGGCCCTGGCCGCCGCAGACCTGGCACACCACCGGCTCCTCGCCGCCGGCCTGGCCGGTGCCGTGGCACTCGGAGCAGGCGGCCTCGCGCTGGATGCTGATGGTCTCGGTGTGGCCGACGGCGATCTGCTCCAGGGTCAGCTCCAGGTCGTAGCGCAGGTCGCGCCCCGGCCGGGGGCCGCCGGGCCGGGCGGAGGGGCCGCCTCCAAAGCCGTTGAAAAGGCCTTCGAAGATGTCGCCAAAGGCGCCGAAGATGTCGCCCATGCCGCTGAAGCCCTGGAACCCCGTGTTCTTGAGCCCGTCGTGGCCATAGGTGTCGTAGAGCTGGCGCTTCTCCGGGTCGCGCAACACCTCGTAGGCCTCGGCGGCCTCCTTGAAGCGGTTTTCGGCCTCGGGATCATCCGGGTTGCGGTCCGGGTGATACTGCAGGGCCATGCGGCGGTAGGCCTTCTTGATCGTCTCTTGATCGGCCGTCCGCTCGACTTCCAGCGTTTCGTAATAGCAGCGTTTGATCATGGCTGAAAAAAATCTAAGGCAGTCTTAGGACTGGTCTTTGGATTTCCCGTCCTCTTCGTCGTCCTCGATTTCCTCCTCGGCCTCTTCGGCCAGGGCCGCCGCTTCCAGGGCCATCTGGGCCTGGGCCAGGCGGTCGCGCTCCCTAGCCTCGGCCTCGGCGCGTTCCTTCTCGGCCTCGGCGGCGCTCACCGGGTAGACGTAGCTCGCCGCGATCTCGCGCAGGGCCACCACCACCTCTTTGTTCTTCACCGGGATCATGGGCGGGGCGCCCTCCCGGAGCTGACGCACTCTCTTGGCCGTCAGGTGCACCAACGAAAAGCGGTTGGGCACCTCCCTAAGGCAATCTTCCACCGTTACGCGAGCCATGAATTCCTATCCTTCTATTTGGGCCCCGCCGGGGCCTTGGTGTCATTCTTGGGCAGGGTGGGCAGGCCCTTGAGCATTCCGGCGTCCAAGCCGAAAACCCTGTCGTCGCCCTTGATCTGGGCGCCGAGCAGGCCGCTGGCCTTGTCCACTTGCCCCAAAATCAGTTGTTTGACCATAACCGTGGCCGCCTTGCCCTCTTGGGTGGCGGGGAGCTTTATGGTCAATTTAATCACTGCAATGGGTTTGTCCAGTCCGGCCAGGCCGGTGGCGCCCAACAGTTTTTGCCATTTCAGGTTCACTAAATCCCATACCAGCAGACTGGCGACTTCGCCGCTTTTTTCGTCGCCTGGCGGCTGGGTGCGCACCCACTGGCCGCCCTCTTTGGCGAACTCGATGGCCTGGCCGCCGCGCTCCACGCTGAGCGCCACCACGTCGTCGCGCTCCACCTTGAACACGCGGCGCTGGCTCAGCTTGAAGCGGGTCATCTGGCCGAAACGCTCCAGGCTGGTCTTCTTGACCACCATCACCGGGCCGCCGTCCAGGCGGCGCACGTAGCGCTCGTCGCGGCCGGTCACCTGGCCGCCGATGACCAAACCCTTTTTGCCGCCGCCCTCCAGCTCCAGCACCACCCCGCCCCAGGGCTTGGTAAGGCCCATCTTGTCGGGATAAATGCCCTGGTCCAGGATGTCCACGGCCATCATGCCGTGCACCATGAACAGCATGTCCTCCACCGCCGTGGGGTCGGCCTCGCCTCCGTCCTCGAAGCGCCACGCCGGCTTGGCCCCGGTCTTTTCACGGGTAAGGCGGATCACCTGGCCCCCGGTGTTGAGCTCCACCTTGTTCACCGCGCTGACCACGAAGTCCAAGACCGACTTGTCGCGCATCTCGAACAGGCTGCGGTTCACCGCGCCGCGCACCAACGGCGGCACCAGCCACACCTCTTCGGACCCGGGGGTGGTGGCGTAGGCGAACTCATTGGTGGGGCTCAGGTGGCCCAGCAAAAGCTCGGCCTTGCCGCCCCCCCGGCTGGTGAGCACCAGCTTGAAGGCGGGCGGCTCCAGCCCGAACTGCTTCAGGTCGCCCGGCTCTTCGATGCGCGAGGCGATTTGGCTTTCCAAAACCGTGGAGAGCATCTGGCCCACCTGCATGCCGTCGGCGGCGCACACCACCGGCTTGACCATCTCCCAGCGGTGCTCCTTGTCGCGCCGCTCGATGACCATGGCCTTGGGCACCTCGGCCCCGCTTATGCTCAAGCTCTGGATGTTCAGCGGGTCGTCCATCTGCACCAGGCGGTTGGTTTCGCGCTCGTGCTCCTGGGAGCGGCGGTCCACCTCCCCGCTGAGGAAATACAGGGCCGCGGCCACGGCCAAAAACAACACCCAGATTATGACCCGCCGCGCGCTCACCTTCCCCGCCGCCTTCTAATGATGACCACAATGCCAACCACGGCCAGAACCAGGGGCCACGCCACCAGGGGTATCCAGAACAGCAGGCGCTCCTGCACCGGCTGGAGCAGCAGGGGCTGGTTCTTGCGCGCCTTGGCCCGGATGGCCACCAGGTCGTCGTCGGCCGCCAGCCAGGAGACGCTGTTCAGCGCCAGGTCGTGGTTGCCGGCCAGGTCCAAAAATTCGTTGTTGGCGAAGTCCGCGTCGCCGATTACCACCAGGCGCGAGCTGCCCTCCGGGCGCTCCTTGCCCTGGGCGGCCTTGCCCTCCTTGTTGAGCGCCGCGCCCAGGCTGATGGGCCCCTTGCGGTCGCCCTGGTTGGGCTTCAGCTCAATGGGCACCTGCTGGCCCTGGTTCTGCTTCAGCTTGTCCATCTGGGTCTTGTACCAGCTCAGGAAGCTGCCGTAGTCCGTGGCCCAGGAGGCGGGGCTGGTCTTGACCAGCTCCTCGCCCTTGATGCCCTCGGGCAGGGTGGTGACCAGGGTCACCGAGCGGGCCTGGGGGAAGAAGCAGAAGGTGCCGCTCATCATCTTGGTGATGTCGTGGAAGCCGTACTCGCTGGCCAGGGGGGCCAGGGGGCTGAGCCCGGCCAGGCGCGAGGCCTGGTCGATGACCAGGTCGTTGCCCAACTCCACGCCCTTGGCCTTGAGCCACGCCCCCAGCCCACCGTCGGAGCCGGGGTCCAGCAGCAGCAGCACGCTGCCGCCCTTGTCCCAGTAGGCGCTCAGGCGCTCCATCTCCTGGGGCAGCATGGGCTTTTTGGGCCCGGCCATGACCACTACCGCCGCGTCCGGGGGAACCTGGTCGCTGGTTACCAGCATCAGGCTCTTTACCTCGTAGTTCATGCCCTCCAGGGCCTTGCGCAGGGTGGTGAAGTCTTCCTTGCCCACCCCGTCCAGGGAGGGCTCGCCGTGGCCGGTGAGGAAGTAGATGCGCTTCTTGCCCTTTTTACCCATGCGGATCAGGGCGTTGGTAAGCTCCTGCTCCTCGGGGAGCTGCACCTGCTCCTCACGCCCGCCGCCCACCAACACCACGGTGCCGTAGTTGCGCACCTTCATGGCCTTGGCCAGGCCGGGCTCCTGGTCCGGGTTGACGAAGCGGTAGGTGAACAGGCGGCTGGCGTAGGCGTACTTTCCCAGCTCCTCCTCGGCCTGGGGGCGTCCGGCCTGGGTGTCCTTGAAAAAGGCGTAGGCCTTCACCGGAGCCTTGAGGCCCTTCAGCACCTTGATGGTCTGGGGCGAGAGGGTGTGCGCCGCCCCCTGGCTGAGGTCCCAGCGCACGTGGTGCCTGGCGCCCAGGGCCCCCAGGAACATGACCAGGGCCACGGCGGCGATGATGGCCACGCCGCTGCCTAGGCCCAGGCGGGCCGAGCGCTTGGCGAAAAACACGCCAACCGCGTCCCGGGCCACCAGGGCGGCCAGGAGCACGATGAACAGGCCGGCCCCGGCCCCGATGAGGCCCCACCCGCCGTGGCGGATGCTAACCGCGTAGAAAAGTCCTCCGCAGGCCATGACCAGCAGACCCAGCAGGGCCAGCCACTTGGCCGCGTGGTGTTGCTTCATGCCTTCCACCGTTTGGCCTCCAGGGTGCGGATGCTAAGGAAAAGGAACAACCCGATAAACAGGACGAAGTAGACCAGATCGGCGGTGTCCACCAGGCCCTTGGGGAAGCCCTGGAAATGGGTGCCCAGGCTCAGCCCCTTGAGCAGCTCGCCCAGGGCGGGCTTTACCAGGGGAGCCGCCCAGCCCACCGCCCACAGGATGATCAGGGGCAGGAAACCGGCGAAGGCGGCCACGATCTGGTTTTCGGTCAGGGAACTGGTCCACAGGCCGAAGGCCACGAAGGCCCCGGCCATGAGCAGAAGCCCGCCGTAGCTGACCGCCAGGGACAGCCAGGGCAGGGGGGTCATGAAGGCCAGCAGGAAAATCTGCACCCAGGTGGCGGCCACCATGAGGGTCAAGACGCTCCAGGCGGCGAAGAACTTGCCCATGACCACGCTTAAATCGCTGAGGGGGTAGGAGAGCAGAAGCTCCAGGGTGCCGGACTTGCGCTCCTCGGCCAACAGGCGCATGGTCAACAGCGGCGCGGCGAACAACAGGATCACCGATACGTTGCTGATCAACCCGCCCAGCAGATGGTCTTGCAGGTTCAGCTCCATCATCATGGGGTTCTGCATGACCTGCAGGCTGGCCAAAGTGTAGAAGCTGACCCCCGCGTAGAAGAAGTAGCCGGTCAAGAGCAAAAAGGCCACCAGCACCACGTAGGCCACCGGCGAGTGGAAATAGGCGGCCATCTCCCGGCGGTATATGGCTAGAAAGGCTCTCATGCCGCCTCCTCCCCGGAGGCGTGCTCCTCGGTGGTCAGTTGCATGAACACCTCTTCCAGGCTGGCCGACACCGGCGAAAGCTCCATGAGCCCGTGCCCGGCGGCCACCACCGCCTGGGCCACCCGGGCGGCCACCTGGCCGTGGGCCTCGGTCTCCAAGGTGAAGTAGCAGGCCCCTTCCAGATGGGGGCTGGTCCCGGTGCAGGCCACGCCGTCCACGCCGGGCACCTCCTGAAGCAGGCGGGTGAGCGCCTCCTGGGGTCCTTGCAGGAGCACCTTGAGGCTGGCCCCGCCTTGTCGCCCGGCCCTGAGCAACTCGATGGGCCCTTCGGCCACCAGGCGGCCCTGGGTGATTATCACCACCTGGGAGCAGGTGGCGGCCACCTCGGGCAGGATGTGGCTGCTGAGGATCACCGTCTTAGTCCCGGCGAATCCCTTTATCAGGCTCCTGATCTCCACGATCTGGCCGGGGTCGAAGCCGATGGTGGGCTCGTCCAGGATCAACACCGGCGGGTCGCCCAACAGGGCCTGGGCCAAGCCCACCCGCTGGCGGTAGCCCTTGGAAAGCTGCTTGATTAGCTGGTGGGCCCTTTTGGAAATGCCCACCGCCTCCATGACCCGGCCCGCCTCTTTCCTGGACAGGCCGCGGTCCAGCCCCTTGGCCCCGCCCACGAAATACAGGTATTCCTCCACCCGCATTTCGCTGTACAGCGGCACGTTCTCGGGCATGTAGCCCACGGCCCGCCGGGCGGCCTTGGGCTCCTCCACCACGTCGTGGCCGTTGATAAGGGCCTGGCCGCTGCTGGGGGGGAAGAAGCCGGTGAGGATGCGCATGGTGGTGGTCTTGCCGGCCCCGTTGGGGCCCAAGAATCCCAAGATCTCGCCTTGGTCCAGGCTGAAGCTCAGGCGGTCCACCGCCACCGTGGCCCCGAAGCGTTTAGTTAGCTCCCGTACCTCGATCATCTAAGCTCCCTGGGTCAAAAAAGTACGATAGGCATTCCAGGCAGGGCTGAGCCCTCTCAGCCAAGCTATTACTTTTACCAGCAGGCTTGGTGCATGTAAAGGGTTGTTTTTTTACGCACAAGATGCCGAGGCGCCCTAGATTTGGGGGCCACCCTTCACCGGCCCGGCGGCGACGAGGTACAGGGGCCAGGCCCCGAGGGGAAGCTCGGCGGCGGCGGCCAGCTCGTCGTCGTAAAAGGCCCCCACCCCGCAGCAGCCCATGCCCAGGGCGGTGGCGGCCAAATACAGCCGCTGACCGGCCCGCCCGGCGGCCAGCATGGCCTGGGCGTAGCCCCGCTCCCCGGCGGTCTGGGCCAGCCGCTTGGGGTCGGCCCACAGCACCAGGTTCAGGGCGGCCCGGCCCACCCAGGCCTGGTCCAAACAGGCCCGCGCCGCCCGGAGCCGCCGGTCCTGGGGCTCCAGCAGGGCCAGGGCCTTTTCCCGTGGGTGGTAGGAGTAGACCCCGGCGGGCGTCTCCCCGCCCGGCCCCAGGAGCACCGTGGCCCCCAGCGGCCCGGTCTCGGGCAGGGCGGCCGCCAGAAGCAGGGCGGTTTGGGCGGCGCTGAGGCCCTGGGGCATGAAGTTGCGCCGGGAGCGCCGGGCCTGCATCACCCGCCCCAGGGACGGGCCGTCCTTGGGAGGGGCGGGCCTCAGGCGTAGGGCCCCCCGAGGGACGGGGTCGCCGGGCCACTGCAAGGCCGGGCCGGGGGTGTCGCTGCCGCCCAGGGCGGCGGCGGCCAAGATGTGCGAATCGCTTTCCTCCCTGACCGACAGCGGCTCCTCGCGGGGCGGCTGCCAGGCCGGAAGCCGGGCCGGGCCGCCGTTTTCCACCGCCGCGCCGGCGCTCACCCCGGCCAGCAGGACCTCGCGCTCCGGGGTCAGGCCCAGGAGCTTGCCGCCGTTCCTGGCCGGGGCCAGGCAGGGGCGCTGCGCCAGGCCGCAGGCGGCCAGGGCCAACTCCAGGCAGGCCAGCAGGTGACCGCCGTCCAAGAGACAGTAGCGCCAGGCCCGGGTGCGGTACTTCCAGATGCTGCGCCAGGGCAGGGCGGTGATGAAAAAACTCAGCCCGCCGGGCGGGCCGCCCAACACCTCGGCGGCAGCCCCGGCCAGGTTGCCGGGCCGTATGAGGCGCGGCGCGCCCGCCTCGGGCGCGTAGTGCCACAGGCCGTCCTCCAGCCAGTCCAGGCCCGAGGCGCACAAATAAAGCTCCGCCGGGTACAGGGCCCCGGCGCTGGCCGGGGAGCGCAGATAGGTGCCGCTCTGGTCCTGGGCGGTGAGCCCGGCGGCCAGGGCCAGGAGCCCGGCCAGGCCCGCCCGGTCCAGGGGCGGGGCCGTGGCCTCCGGCGCGGGAGGCCAGGCCATGAGGGTGGGCCAAAATTCGGCCTCGAGGGGCCGAGGGTCGTCCAGGGCCTGGGGGGTGGCGTAGGGATATCGCTTGAAAGGCCAGGGCTGGTTGGCCCAGTCCATGATGCCGCCGCCCATGCTGTGGCGGCGGTAGGCGGTGCTGGGATGATAAGGCTCCAAGGCTGCTTCCTTCCCTAGGCGGCGCGGTGGTCCCGGCAGGGTCTCCGTCCGCCTGGCGGCTTAGCTTTTTCTGGCACCGGGCATACTATAAGCTACTATTATACAAAACATGGGCCCACACCGGGTCCAAGGAGAGCCAGCGGGAATTATGGGAAAATTTGTGTGCATCCACGGGCACTTCTACCAGCCGCCCCGGGAGAACCCCTGGCTGGAGGCGGTGGAGGTGCAAGACAGCGCCGCGCCCTTCCATGACTGGAACGAGCGGGTCACCGCCGAATGCTACGCGCCCAACGCCGCGGCCAGGGTGCTCGACCCGGCGGGCAAGATAGAGAGCATCGTCAACAACTACGAGCGCATCTCCTTCAATTTCGGGCCGACCCTCCTGGATTGGATGGCCAAGGAAACCCCGGAGATGGTCCAGGCTCTCCAGGAGGCGGACCAACTCAGCGCCCAGCGCTGGGGCCACGGCAACGCCATGGCCCAGGTCTACAACCACCTGATCATGCCCCTGGCAACCCGCCGGGACAAGCTGACCCAGATTCGCTGGGGCATCCGCGATTTCCGGCACCACTTCGGCCGCGAACCCGAGGGCATGTGGCTGGCGGAGACCGCGGTGGATATGGAATCCCTGGAGCTGATGGCCGCAGAGGGCCTCAAGTTCACCATCCTGGCCCCCGGCCAGGCCCAGGCGGTGCGCCCGCCCGGTGGTGGGGACTGGCAAAAGCTGAGCCCCGGCGGAGTGGACGGCTCCCGGCCCTACCGGGTGGCCACCCCGGCGGGGGACATCGCGGTGTTCTTCTATCAGGGGCCCTTGAGCCGGGGAGTGGCCTTCGAGGGCCTGCTGGACGACGGGGCCCGCTTCGCCGCGCGCATCAAGGAGACCCTGCCCGCGGCCGACGATTCCCTGCTGCTGTTGGCCACCGACGGCGAGTCCTACGGCCACCACCACCGTTTCGGGGAGATGGCCCTGGCCTTCGCCCTCAACCGCCTGGAGCAGGACCCCGAGGTGGAGCTGACCAACCCGGCCGCCTATCTGGCGGCCCATCCGCCGGAGTGGGAGGCCAAGATAGTGGAGGCCTCTTCCTGGTCCTGCCCCCACGGGGTTGAGCGCTGGAAGAGCAACTGCGGCTGCGCCCTGGACCCGGGGCGGGGCTGGAGCCAGACTTGGCGGGACCCCCTGCGCCAGGCGGTGGACCATCTCCTGGAGCGCCTGGCCGGGCTGCTCGAGTACGAGGGCGGCCGCCTGCTGAAAGAACCCTGGGCCGCCCGTGACGCCTACGTGGACCTGATCCTGGACTACGGCCAACAGGCGCGCCAAAAGTTCCTGGGCGATCACCAGTCCCACGAGTTGAACCCAGAGGAACAGGTGCGGGTGCTCATGCTCATGGAGAGCCAGCGCTGGGGGCTGTTCGCGGCCACCAGCTGCGCCTGGTTCTTCGACGATCTGGCGGGCATCGAGGCGGTGCAAAATCTGCGCTTCGCCGCCCGGGCCCTGCAACTGGCCGGTGAGTTGGACGGCGGGGGCTGGGAAGAGCAGATGACCGAGGTTCTGGCCAAGGCCCGCTCCAACCAGCCCGGCGAGGGCGACGGGGCCGACATCTGGCGTCGCCGGGTGGCCCCGGCCAAGGTGGGGCCGCGCCGCGTGGCGGCCCACGCGGCCATCAGCGGGGTCATGGGCGAGGAGCCCCCGCCCGAGGAGCTTTTCGTCTACGACCTGGTCTCCAGCGGACACCGCCACCGCTCCAACCTGGGCATGGACCTGAGTTGGGGCAAGCTCACGGTCACCCACCGCCGCCTGAACCACCCCCACCAGCTCATTTACGCGGCCCTGCACCCCGGTGGCCACGAGTTCTTGGCCCAGGTGAACTACGATCCCGGCGACTGGGACCCCGTTTCCCTGGAGCAGCCGGTGGAGCCGCTGTTGCGCATGCTGGACCAGCGGGGGCTCAAGGAGTTGTTGGCCAAGAGCCTGGGCGGCGAGGCCTTCGCCCTGGGCGACCTGTTCCTGGAAGGCCGCCGCTCCCTGGCCAAGGAGATGCTCAGCCGCACCCTGGCCAGCGAGTTTGACCTGGCCCGCAACCTCTACGACACCCACCACGACACCATGCGCTTTTTGCAGGGGATCAACGTGCCCCGGCCCAAGCTGTTCGAGGCCCTGGCCTCGGCGGTCTTGGCCGGTGAGCTCATCCACCTGCTCACGGGCGACCCCCGCGCCCTGAGCGCTGGACGCCTGGGCGAGGTGGTGTCCCAGGCCCGCGAGCTGGACCTGGATCTCAAGGGACCCCGGGTGAACCGGGCGGTGGAGGAGGCGCTAACCGCCGAGGTGGCCGCCCTGGCCGCGGACCCGGACAACGCCCAGGCCATGGAGCGGGCCGGGGCCATTCTGGACCTCAGCGACGCCCTGGCTCTGGACCCCAACCTCTGGCAGGCCCAGAACATCGTCTTCGGACTGGCCGAGCGCCTGGGCCGGGAAAACCTAACCGCGGGGCTGGCCGCCTTGGGCCGCCGCCTCAACCTGGATCTGTGAGCACATGAGCGACGCGCCTACCGCCCAAAGCGGCAAGATGAACCTTCTGATGGTGCTGCACGCCCACCAGCCGGTGGGCAACTTCCCCTGGGTGCTGGCCAAGGCGGTGGCCGAGTGTTACCAGCCGGTGGTGCAGGCCCTGGCCGCCTACCCGGAGATACGCTGCGGCCTGCATTTTTCCGGGCCGCTTTTGCAGTACATGCTGGCCAACAACCAAGACCTCATCGAGACCGTTGCCGGTCTGGTGGCCCGGGGCCAGGTGGAGATGCTCTCCGGCGGGTTCTACGAGCCGCTGTTGGCCTCCATCCCCGCCCGGGACGCCCTGGACCAGATGGCCATGATGAACCAGGCCACCCGCCAAATCTTCGGGCAGGAGCCCAAGGGCTTCTGGCTGGCCGAGCGCATCTGGGAGCCGTCCCTGCCCGCCAAGCTGGCCCCGGCCGGGCTGGGCTACACCCTGGTGGACGACACCCACTTCTACTACGCGGGCCTGGCCGCCAAAGACATGTTCGGCTACCACCTCACCGAGCGCGAGGGCCACGCCCTGGCCCTGTTCCCCACCAACAAGGAACTGCGCTACACCATCCCCTTCCAGGAGCCCGAGCGCACCGTGGATTTCTTGGGCCGGGCCTACGCCGCCCACGGGCCCACCTGCGCCACTTACGGCGACGACATGGAGAAGTTCGGCCTGTGGCCCGAGACCTGGGAGTGGGTCTTCGGCAAGGGCTGGCTGGTGAAGTTCTTCGAGAAGATTTTGGAGGCCTCGGACTGGCTGGCCACCACCACGCCCAGCGACTTTTTGGCCGGCCACCCGGCCAGCGGGCGGGTCTACCCGCCCACCGCCTCTTATGAGGAGATGCTCACCTGGGCCCTGCCCGCCGAGGCCAGCGCCGAGCTGGAGGAGATCATCCACGAGCTGCAAGAGGAGGGGCGCTTCGAAAAGCTGCGCCGCTTCTTGCGCGGCGGCCAGTGGGACAACTTCCTGATCAAGTACCGCGAATCCAACCTCATGCACAAGCGCATGCTGTGGGTTAGCGACAAGGTGGCCGCGGCGGGCGACAAGGACCAGGCCCGCGACCACCTGATGCAGGCCCAGTGCAACTGCGCCTACTGGCACGGCCTGTTCGGCGGGCTCTATTTGGGCCACCTGCGCCAGGCGGTGCATGAGCACCTCATAGCCGCCGAGGACATCCTGGACAAGCAGGCGCACGGCGAGCGCCCCTGGGCCGCCTGCGCGGTGGCCGACCTGGACCTGGACGGCAACGACGAGGTGGTGCTGTCGGGCCCGGCCCTGGACGCGGTGGTGCACCCGGCCTACGGCGGCTCCGTCAGCGTGCTGGACCTCAGGGCCCAGCGCTTCAACCTGGCCGACACCCTCACCCGGCGTTTCGAGGCCTACCACCAAAAGCTGGTGCAGGCGGTCAAGGCCGAAGCCGAGGCCCAGGAGGAGAAAGCCCCCGCCTGCGAGGCCGAGGGCGTGGCCTCCATCCACGACCGGGTGGTGTTCAAGGAAGAGGGCCTGGAGGACTACCTGATCTACGATTGGTATGACCGGGCCTGTTTCCAGGACCACCTGCTGGCCCCCAGGGCGGACCTGGAAAAATTCTCGCGGCCCGATTACGGCGAGTGGGGCGACCTGGTCACCGGGCGCTACGCCCTGGTGGAGAGCGGGGCTCATGGCGAGGAGGCTTGGTGCCGCCTGAAGCGGGCCAGCAATCTTTTCGCGCCGGGCGGGCCCTATCCGCTCACCGTGGCCAAGGGCTTCGACCTGGGGCCCGGCCCGCGCCTGGCCGCTTCCTATCGACTGACCACCAGCGACCCGGCCACCCCGGCCTTCCGCCTGGCCGTGGAGCTTAACTTCACCTTGCTCTCGGCCAGCGATCCGGGCAAGCACCTGGAGTACCAGGGCCACACCCATACCCTGGACCACGCCTGGGAGCTGGCCGGGGTCGGTGAGATGAGCCTGGTCAATTCCACCGACCGCTTCAGCCTGCGCCTGTTCACCGGCCAGGCGGCCACGGTTTGGCACTTCCCGGTGGAGACGGTGTCCAACTCCGAGTCCGGCCTGGAGCGCACCTACCAGGGCAGCAGCCTAAGCTTCATTTGGGAGGTTCCCGGCGGGGCCGGCACCTGGGAGTTCAGCCTGGGGTTGGGACTCCTTTGAGCCGACCTTCGGTCCGCCTGCGCCGCGCCTGCCTGGAGTTCGACCCGCCCCTGGTGCCGGGCCGCCTGATCAGGCGCTACAAGCGCTTTTTGGCCGACGTGCGCCTCCCTGACGGCAGCCGGGTCACCGCCCATTGCCCCAACTCCGGCTCCATGCTGACCTGTTTGGAAGACGACGCCCCGGTCTACCTTAGCCGGGCCGCCAACCCGGCCCGGCGCACCCCCTTCACCTGGGAAATGATCTACATCAACCGGGGCTGGGTGGGGGTGAACACCATGGCCCCCAATTTCCTGGTTGCCCGGGCCGCCGAGGAAAGGGCGCTGGCGATCTTCGCCGGGGCCCGCGCGGTGCGCCGCGAGGTCAAGGTGGGGCCGCACACCCGCCTGGACATGGTGGTGGAGCGGGCCAAGGGGCCGCTGTACGTGGAAGTGAAGAACGTGACCATGGTGCGGGGGGGCGTGGCCCGCTTCCCGGATTCGGTCACCACCCGGGGGGCCAAGCATTTCGAAACCCTGATGGAGTTGAAGGCCCAGGGGGCCGACGCGGCCATGCTCTACGTGGTGCAGCGGGGCGACGCCGCCTCCATGGGCCCGGCCACCGACATAGACCCCACCTACGCCGAGCTGTTTCACCGGGCCCGGGCGGCCGGGGTGGCACTGGTGGCGGTGCGGGCCGAGGTTGGCCCCACCGGCATACGCCTGGTTCGCCGTCTTCCTTTAGTGGCGTAGGCACCCCACAAACCACTGAGGTAGGGCGTCCGGCTGCGCCAGCCACCGGCATACGGCGTTGCTGGCCGCGCTCGGGCCTCGACGTAGCTTAAGCTACGCCTACGGCCCTCGCTTGCCAGTCGCCTTGTCTGCCTGCGGTTGGCTGTGCCGGTCCGGAGGATAAATCCCGCCCCAATGAAAGGCCGTCTTGTTTGTTGCAAAGATCGCTGAAATGCCCAACTGTGGCTCGCGCCCGGCTTTCAGGCGTTGTGTGGGCTAGGTCCTATGAGTCGGCCATCACCACCCGGTTGCGGCCCTGGGCCTTGGCCCGGTACTGGGCCTGGTCGGCCTGGTTCAAAAACCCGTCCGCGCTCAAATCCTTGTCGCCGTTATAGACCGCGGCCCCCTGACTGACGGTGACCGTGATCTCCCCCCGCCGGGTGCTGATGGGCCTTTCCATGGCCTGGCGTATGCGCTCGGCCAAAACGCTGATGCCCTTGACGCCAGCTCCCGGAGCCAGCACCACGAACTCCTCCCCGCCATAGCGGGACACCAGGTCGCCCTCTCGCACCCACAGGCATAGGCGGCGGGCGAAAGCCTGCAAAACTTGGTCCCCGATAATGTGGCCGTGGGTGTCGTTGACGTACTTGAAGTTGTCCAGGTCGGCGAAGATGAGCCCCAAAGGCACCGCGTAGCGGGTGCTGCGGCTCATCTCCCGGGGCAGCATCTCCGAGAAGACCCGCTTGTTGTACAACCCGGTGAGGGGGTCGCGGTGGGCGGCCCTCAGGTACAGGCGCATGGTGCGCGACTGGATCAGGGCCCGGCGCACCCGCACCAAAAGCTCGGTGTCGCCGTAGGGGCGGCTGAGGAAATCCGCCGCGCCGTTGGCCCACTGGTTCATCAGCGGGGTCAGGTCTTCTTCCCGGCAAAGCACGATCACCGGCAGGGATGAGAGGATATGGGGCGTGCCCAGGTCGTGGGCCGGGCCTATGCCGTGCTCGTCGCGGCCGGCCAGGTCGGTGATGATCAACTCCAACTCCGGGCCGTCCTCCAGTTGCTTGAGATCGTCGTCCCAGTGGGCGGCCAGGGTGACCCGGTGGCCTTGGCCGGACAGGACCTGGGCCAGGTGCGGCCCCTCCTCGGGGTCGGAGATCAGCAACAGGATGTGGGCCGGGGATTGGTAATCCACCGCGGTCAGGTCCGGGACCTCCAGCCAGCAGTGCGAGGATGAGGGCTCCTGGGGGGGGCGGCCGTCTGACGGGCGATCCATTGTTTACTCCCGCTGGAAAACTAGGGGTGTGGAGGAGGCCTGACGCCTCATTAATTGTATAGGTCGCCTCCAATCTTATGTCAACGCCGGCATGGATGCGGCGGTGGATTATTCCATAGTTAATGATAGTATATTAATGATATATGGGGCTGGCACCGGCCCAACGGCAGCAGTTTCCGAGCAAAAAGCCCCCCCGTAATTACCTGCCCAAATCAGGGGGTGGAAGACGCGCCCCTTGGGTCCTTTTTGGCGGAAGTTAAGTCTAAAATAGCAGCGTTGATGAACAGATAGCTCTTGACATAATTGCGGGGCTAACCATACCATTGTGGTTGTTGATTCCGCCTTTTCCCCTGACTTTTGCCGGCTTACAGCACTGGTCGCGGGCGGAATATTGACCGGGTTGCACAGGCTGGGGAGGTGAGGATTGCGCCATGGCGATGGATAAGCTCTACGAGTTTCTGACCGGACCGGCGCTTTGGATAACCGTCATTATTTTCGTGGGGGGCTTGGCCATCCGCCTGGCGTGGCTTTTTGGCCTCAGCCAGGAGCGCGACAAGCCCTGGCACGATTTCAAGAGCGCCGTTTGGGCCTGGCGATCCATCATCCACTGGGTCCTGCCCTGGGCCAGCGTCTCCAGCCGCAACCAGCCCGTGTTCACCGGCGCGGTGTGGGTCTTCCACATCTGCTGGATCGGGGTGCCCCTGTTTTTGGGGGCGCACAACATGCTCTTCGACGAGGCCTGGGGCTGGAGTCTGCCCAGCCTGCCCGACGCGGTGGCCGACTGGGCCTCCCTGGCGGTGATCGCCTGCGGGGTCTTCTTCCTGGTGCGCCGCCTGTCCCGCCCCGAGGTGCGCATCCTCACCAGCGCCTGGGACTACACCCTGGTTCTGTTGGCCCTGGCCCCTTTTGTCACCGGCTGGCTGGCTTTCAACCAATACGGCCCCTACGGCCTTATGCTGAACCTGCACATATTCCTGAGCGAGGTGCTCTTGATCGTGCTGCCCTTCTCCAAGCTGGCCCACATGGTGCTCTTCTTCGCCAGCCGCTCGGCCATAGGCTATGAGTTCGGCACCCGGCGCGGGGCTCGGGTCTGGTGAGATCGGGTAAGAAGATCAAATCAACAATGGGAGCTTTTTCATGACGGCAGAAGCCCAAAAGGCCGCGGACGAGGCCCAGGAGAACGCTGCGGCTTCCCCGGAGACCGAGGCCCCCAAGCCGGTGAATGTGGGCAAGATAAAGACCATCCTGGCGGCCAACGAGGGCGCGCGCATGCGCATGTGGCTCTCCATCTGCTCCCGCTGCGGCCTGTGCGCCGAGAGCTGCTTTTTCTATCTGGCCAAGGACAAGGACCCCAAGCTCAGCCCCGCCTACAAGGCCATTCACACCATCGGAAAGATGTACAAGGCCAAGGGCGAGGTGAGCCGCGAGTTTCTGGAGGAGTGCAAGGAGGTGGTGTGGGGCCAATGCACCGCCTGCCGCCGCTGCACCATGTACTGCCCCTTCGGCATCGACATCGCCACCATGATCGCCACCGCCAGGGCGGTGTGCTACTCCCAGGGGATCGTGCCCGACGGCCTGGCCCGAACCACCGAAAACATCCGCACCACCGGCAACCAGATGGCCATGGCCACCGAGGACTGGATCGAGACCTGCGACTGGATGGCCGAGGAATACGGCGAGGAGGTGCACGGCCTGGAGATCCCCATGGACAAGCCGGGGGCCGACTACATGTACACGGTCAACCCCCGCGAGCCCATGTACTATCCCCAGGACGTGGGCATGGCCGCGGAGATCTTCCACGTGGCGGGCCTGAACTGGACCATGCCCAGCACCGGCTGGGACAGCACCAACCTGGCCATGTTCGCCGGGGACCGCGTCGTGGCCACCATCCCGGTCAAGGCCATGTACGACAAGGCCCTGGAGCTGGGGGTCAAGAACATCGTCATCACCGAATGCGGCCACGCCTTCCGCTCGGCCAAGTTCGAGGGCCCCTACTGGGTGGGCATCCCCGGCGGCAAGCCGCCGGTGCCGGTGATCCACTCGGTGGAGCTGTTCCGCGACATCATGCGCGAAGGCAAGATCAAGCTCAAACACAAGTTCGAGCACAAGGTCACCTACCAGGACCCCTGCAACGTAAGCCGCAACGGCGGGCTGTGGGACATAGGCCGCGAGCTGGTGAACATGCTCTGCGATGACTTCGTGGACATGACCCCCAACCGCGAGCACAACCACTGCTGCGGCGGCGGCGGGGGGTTCATCCCCATGGGACCGCCCTACAAGAAGCGGCGCATGGAATCGGGCAAGATTAAGGCCGAGCAGATCAGGGCCACCGGAGCCACCCACGTCATCGTGCCCTGCCACAACTGCTTCGACCAGATCAACGACCTGAACAAGGAATACGACCTGAAGGTTAAAGTCGTCTCGTTCAAAGAGATAATCACCGAAATCATGGAGATCCCCGAGAGCATGATCCCGCCCGAGGAGGACGAGGAAGAAGCCATCCAGGCCGAAGAAGAGGCCAAGGAGGCGATCGAAAAGGGGGCCATGGAAGAGGCCGGTGAGGTGCAGGAAAGCTAGCTGGAGATGGCGAGGAGTAGCTCCATGAAGTATTTGACGACCTTCTTGGCCGTGGCCCTGGCCTTGGCCCTGTGCGCGCCCATGGTGCTGGGCCAGGAAGAGGTTATGACCATTTCCAGCGCCGAACAGGGCCTCAAGGACCGGCCGCCGGTGGTGTTCAGCCACGGCAAGCACTCGGAGATCTACGAGTGCACCGCCTGCCACCACGAGTACGACAAGTTCATGGCCAACCAGGGCGGCGGCGAGGCCAAGTGCTCCGAGTGCCACCAGCCCTCGGCCACGGCCAAGAACCCCACGCCGCTCACCCTGGCCTTTCACCAGCAGTGCAAGAGCTGCCACCTGAAGCTCATCGAGATGAAGGCGCCCAAGACCGGGCCCATCATGTGCGGCGACTGCCACCGCAAGGGAGCCCCGGCCGCCGAGGCAAAACAAGATAAGAAGAAGTAGCTCCGCACCGCCCGCGAGAATGTCGTACGCCCCGCCGCTAACCGGCGGGGCGTTTTTTTTGAGCGGTCAGGCCTTAGTAGTCGCGGCCCTTGCCCGAGTCGCTTATCTCCATGAGCTCCTCGGGGTAGGGGGCGAAAAAGCTCTGCCCGGCCAGGTAGTCCGAGCCGAAGCGGGCGATCCAGGAGCCCAGCAGGGCCTGGGCCACGGACAGGGGCAGCTTCTTGGCGCGGTACTTGTCGAGGGTCTCCAGGAACAGGGCCTTTTCCGCCGCGTTGAGTTGCTTCTTGAAATAACCCTCAGCGTGCATGAGCACGTTGATGACCTGGCCCGCGCTGGGCGAACGGGCCAGTGCCTTGCCCAGGTGGTCGCCGTACACCGCGATCACCTCCGGGGCGGCGCGCTTCTCCGGGTTGGCCACCAGCGCGCCCATGATCCTGAGCTGCTGCTGGTTGTAGGCCATGAGCAGTAGCTTGTGGCGGCTGTGGAACTTCACCAACTCGCCCATGGAGTCCTTGCCCGCCATGCGGCGGAAATCGGCCAGGGTGAACAAGCGGGTGAGCCAGCGCTCGCGCAGCATGAAGTTGTGCAGACGGCCTTCGTGCTCCACGGCCAGCATGGGAAAGCGGCGCATCACCTCTCCCCCGAAAAAGCCGGGTCCGCGCCGGGAGCTGGCCCCCGGTTTGAGGCTGGAATAGATTTTCACGTCCAGGGGGCCGCAGGAGGGGGAGCGGTTTTTTAAGAGAAATCCGTCCACCAGGCCCAGGGCGTCCAGGTGCTCGGCGCAGAAGTCCTGCATGTCCCTGGTGCAGTCGCGGCCGGTGGCCGGCTGCAAAAGGCGGGGGAGGCCTTTTTGCTCCACCACCCTGATGGGGTCACGGGGCACCCCCAGGCCGATGGCCACCTCCGGGCACACCGGATGCCAGCGCACCCAGGACCCCAGAAGCTCCACGAAAGGCTCGTGAACCGTTTCCCCGTTCCAGCGGCAGGCCTCGAAGCCGAGGCATTTGCTGACCACCACCTCGGGCCTGGCGTGTTTGTTCATAGCGGCCTCCTTTTGTTCCATTTTCCGAGGGGTGACCAGGGGATGTCAACGCTATTGCTCCCAGGCCCGCCTTAGCCTAAGCTATGCCATCCGGAGGAAAACTTGCCAGTACCCAAGATCCGCATCAGGGCGGTGAACGACCGCCAGATTAAGCCAGAAGGGAGCTACGTGCTCTACTGGATGACCTCCGCCCGGCGAACGGCCTACAACTACGGCTTGGAGCGAGCGGCGGACATGTGCCGCCAGTTGGACAAGCCCCTGGTGGTGCTGGAAGCCTTGCGGGTGGACTACCCCTACGCCTCGGACAGGCTGCACGCCTTCATCCTGCAAGGCATGGCCGACAACCAGGAGGCCTTCAAGGACAAGGGGGTGCGCTACCACCCCTTCGTGGAGCGCGCGCCCGGCGAGGGCAAGGGCCTTTTGCAGGCCATGGCCGCCGAGGCCTGCCTGGTGGTCACCGACCAGTTCCCGGCCTTTTTCCTGCCCCGCATGGTGGACGCGGCCGGGGCCAAGCTGAACGTGCGCCTGGAGGCGGTGGACTCCTGCGGCCTGCTGCCCATGTGCGCCGGGGGCCATGAATACAAGACCGCCCAGTCCTTCCGGCGCATTTTGCAGCGCCTGTTGCCGGTGCACTTGGCCGAGCCGCCCCAGGCCGACCCCCTGGCCGCCGAGTTGCCGGGCAAGGCCCGCCTGGCCGGGGAGATAACCCAACGCTGGACCCCGGCCACCCCGGCGCTCCTGGCCGCCTCGCCCCAGGCCCTGGCCGGGCTGCCCATGGACCACGAGGTGGCCCCTTCGCCCATTCCGGGCGGGCCGGTGGCCGCGGGCAAATGCCTGGCCCGGTTCGTGGAGGACGGCCGCCTCCGCTACGCCGACGGCTGCCGCCACCCCGACGCCAACGCCACCAGCGGGCTCAGCCCCTATCTGCACTTCGGGCACATATCCCCCCACCAGGCCTTCACCGAGGTGGCCGAGGCCGAGGGCTGGTCCCCGGACCGCCTGGGCAGCGGAGCCCAGGGCCGGCGCGAGGGCTGGTGGGGCATGAGCCCCGGCGCGGAGGCCTTCCTGGACCAGCTGGTCACCTGGCGGGAGCTGGGCTACAACTTCTGCAAGTACCGCCCGGACTACGACCGCTACGCCTCCCTGCCCGAGTGGGCAGTCGAGACTCTGCACCAGCACGCCGAGGACGAGCGCAGCTATGTGTACGGCCGGGAGATATTGCGCCGGGCCCAGACCCACGACACCCTGTGGAACGCGGCCCAGCGCCAGCTCCTGCGCGAGGGGGTTATCCAAAACTATCTGCGCATGCTCTGGGGCAAGAACATCCTGGCCTGGAGCAGCTCGCCCAAGTTGGCCCTGGCGGCCATGCTGGAGCTCAACGACCGCTACGCCCTGGACGGGCGCGACCCCAACTCCATCAGCGGCATCTTCTGGGTTTTGGGGCGCTTCGACCATCCCTGGCCCGAGCGCCCGGTGTTCGGCAAGGTGCGCTACATGACCAGCGCCAACACCCGGCGCAAGCTCCGGCTCAAGGAATACCTGGAACGCTACAAAGGCAAGGGGGAGGCATGAGCCCGCTGCCCAGCGAAATGGGGCCGCCTCCCTTCATCACCCCGGAGCTGCCCGGGGTGGGCGGGGTCATCAAGGCCGAGCCCTCCCATTTCGTGGTGGAGGAGATTCCCCTGTACCTGCCCGAAGGGGTGGGGCCCCACCTTTACCTGCGCATGTCCCGGGAGGGCATGACCACCCGCTCGCTGGCCGACCGCCTGGCCCAGCTTTTCGATCTGCCCCGGGGGGACGTGGGTTTCGCCGGGCTCAAGGACAAGCAGGCCAGGGCGGTGCAGAGCTTCTCCCTGCCCCTGGACGGCCTCACCCTGGAGCAGGCGGCCCAAAAAATCGAGAGCGAGCTGCCGGTGAAGGTCCTGGACGGGGGGCGCCACCAGAACAAGCTGAAGACCGGCCACCTGCTGGGCAACCGCTTCACTATCCTGGTGGCCGGGGCCGAGCCGGGAGCCCTGGCCACGGCCCAGGCGGTGGCCGCCGGCATCGGCGAGCGCGGCCTGCCCAACTTCTACGGCACCCAGCGCTTCGGCCGCGAGGGCGACAACGCCGCCCAGGGCCGCCGGGCCCTCACCGGCCGGGGGCCCCGGGACAAGTGGCTGCGCAAGCTGCTGCTGAACGCCTGGCAGGCGGCCTTGTTCAACGCCTGGCTGGCCCGGCGCATTGAGCGGGGGGATTTCACCCGCCTGGTGGGCGGGGACCTGGCCAAGAAGACCGACACCGGGGGCATTTTCACCACCGACGATGCGGCCCTGGAGCAGCCCCGCCTGGACGCGGGCCAGATAAGCTACACCGGCCCCATGTTCGGCAAGAAGATGCGCTGGCCCAACGAGCCCGCCGCTGCTTTCGAGCGTGAGATTCTGGAAGCGGAAGAGGTGGATCAGGCCGCGCTAAAAAAATCGGGCCTCATGGGCAGCCGCCGGGTGGGCCGCCTGATGGTGGAGGGCCTGGGCATCAGCGAAGCCCCCGAGGGCCTGGTGTTCAGCTTCAGCCTGCCCAAGGGCTCCTACGCCACGGTGTTGCTCAGGGAGTTCATGAAGAGCGAGACCAGCCTGCCCGAGGACGATTAGGTCCGGCTCAAGCGCCGGGCGGTAAGCTCCAAAGCCCGTTGCACCCCCAGGCTGGGCAAAACCCCGCAGCCCGGCGCCGGGCGCAGCAGGTGCCCTCCCTGGGGCTTTGGCATCAGCTCCAGATAAAAGGCCTGCTCCAGGTCGTCTTCCAGGACCACCATGCGAAGTAGCGCCCGCCCGGCCTCCCGATCGTAGAGCACGTCCTTGCACAGCACGCTGATCTCGCCCCAGTCCTCCCAGGTGGTAAGGGCCTCGGGGTTCAGGCTGTCAAAGTGGGGGTAGTGCAAAACCGGCTCCTCGGGGTTGGGCCAGGGCTGGTGCTCGCCCTTGACCAGGGTCAATTCATAGAATACCTTCTGCCCCTGACCCTGCCACTTGCGCTCGTACTTGCTGTTCACCGTGGGCGGGACCTCTTGCCACACGGCCTCCAGGCCGGTGCCGGGGATCTGTCCCGCCACCCAGTCGGCAAAGGGCTTGAAGTCGGTGACCAGGCGGCAGGTGGCCGTTGGGGTCAGGCGGCTGCCCAGCAGGCGCAGAAAGCGATTGGAAAACAGGCGGTGGTGGGCGTCGCAGGGCCGGGGCCAGGGCCGGGGGAACAGGCACCACACCCCGGCCAGGCTCTGAGGGGTGAACAGGCGCTCCAGGCCCAGGGCAGCCTCGGTCTGCACCACCACGGCGTTGCCCAGACCGGCCAGGTTGATGCGCCGGAGCGCGCGGCGGGCCGAGACCCAGTCTACGTCCAGGCCCACCAGGTTGACCTCCGGCCGCTCCCCGGCCCGGCGGGTCAGCACCTCGCCGTTGCCGCAGCCGATTTCCAACTCCAGGGGGGCGCTGCGGCCGAAAATCTGGTCCCAGGCGATGGGCCGGGGCAGTTGCCGCCAGGGCACCAGGGGGTCTAATGACAGGTAGGGTGCGGTCATGCCTGCGGTTATAGCAGAGACCGGCTTCGCCAGCCACCGGCATACTGCGTTGCCGGCATCGCTCGGGCCTCGACGTAGTCCATGCTACGCCTCCGGCCCTCGCTCGCCGGTCGCCTTGTCTGCCGGTCGCTGGCTGTGCCGGTTAATAGCCTCCGGCATAGCGCGTCCCCGGCCAGCCTACTTTATTAAAAGACGGCGATGTAGGCCCGCATGAAGGCGGGCAGGTCGTCCGGGGTGCGGCTGGTGATAAGGTTGCCGTCCACCACCACCTCGGCGTCTTCCCACTGGGCCCCGGCGTGCACCAGGTCGTCCTTGATGGCGAAAAAGCTGGTGCAGCGCCTGCCCCCCAGCACCTCGGCCGAGGCCAGCATCCACCCGGCGTGACAGATGGCCCCCACCGGCTTGCCCGCCAGGAAGATGTCCCGAACCAGCTTCACCGTGGCCTTGTGGCGGCGCATATGGTCCGGGGCGTAGCCTCCGGGGATGACCAAACCGTCGAAATCCCCGGCGCCCACCTCTCCGCTGCCCTTGTCGCTCACAAAACTGAGTCCGCTCTTGGCGCGGTAGGTCATGCCCCCGCCGGTGCCCACCACCGTCACCGCCGCCCCGGCTTCCTGGAGGCGGTAGTAGGGGTAGATCAGTTCGAATTCATTGAACAATTCTTCCGTCAAAATGGCGATCTTCCTGCCGGTGAGAGGCATAGCCGCAAACCTCCTATCTCGTGAGGTGGCAAAAAAACCATATCGTGTCTATATTTGGAACCATGGGTCGCCGGTAGTCAACCGGCGACTGCTTGTTTTGGCCGAGTCTAATGATGCTATATTAATAGCATATCGGCCAAGTGGGCTAAAGGCTTCTCAGGCCGGATGCTGGAAGAGAGGACCGCGCGCCGGGGAGGAAAGGCGGCGCGGCCCGGAGGGTGGACGGCTCCAAGCCTAGGAAGCGCCGGCGGGCACGCAGTTGGACAGGCGGCTTGACCGGCTAATTTCCGTAAGCACGGAGGACTGCCCAATGCTCTTTGACCTGGCCTTATATACCTCCCTGGCCCTGTTGGCCCTGGGCCTGGCTTACAAGCTGGGACACTGGCTGACCACCTCCATCGGGCCTGATTCTCGAAACTACACCCCTGCCCAAAGGCTGAGCGCCTCCCTGAAGGGACTGACCCGCGCCTTGCGCGGCCGCAGCCTGGGCCCCATGATGGCCGCCCTGGTCTTGGACGGCCTGTTCCAGCGCCGCAGCCTGGGGCACAGCCGCTGGGCCTGGGCCGCCCACATGCTCATCTTCTGGGGCATGATGGGGCTCATTTTCCTGCACGCCCTGGGACCGGTGCTCATCCCCAGCTTCACCGCCACCCTCAACCCCTGGCTGTTTTTGCGCAACCTGTTCGGGGTGATGCTCCTGGCCGGGGCGGTCATGGCCATGTGGCGGCGGCTCAGGCTGCCCGGCCTCCGGCGCACCACCCATTGGGCCGACCGGGCCGCCTTGGCCCTCCTGGCCCTTTTGGTGCTCTCGGGCTTCGCCCTGGAAGGGGCCAAGATCATCAGCGTGCACAGCTTCGATTCCATGATCGCCGAATACGGCAACCTGTCCGAGGACAACGACCGGGCCGCCTTGGGCCAGATGTGGCGAGAGCACTACGGCGTGGTCTTCCCCCAGGGCCAGGTGCCCGCCGGGCTGGAGCTGATGGAGCGCGGCCTGGAAATGCACCAGGACAGCTGCGTGGACTGCCACGACGCGCCCCAGTGGGCCTTCGCCTCCTGGCCCCTGTCCCGGCTCATGGCCCCCATGGCCGCTTGGCTGGAGGCAGCCCAGACCGCCTTGTGGCTGTACTATCTGCACTTTTTGGCCGCCTTCGCCGCCCTGGCCATACTGCCCTTCAGCAAGTTCCTGCACATCTTCACCGGGCCGCTGCTGCTCATGATCCGGGTGGCGGTGCCCCGCGAGGAGATGGACCCGGCGGCCAGGGCCCTGGTGCGGGCCATGGAGCTGGACGTGTGCACCCACTGCGGGGCCTGCTCGGTGCACTGCTCGGTGGCCGAGGCGGTGAACCACGTGCCCAACCTGGCCGTGCTGCCCTCTGAGAAGCTCATGGCCCTGGGCCACCTGGCCCGGGGCAAGACCGACTATGGCGAGATGCTCGACGTGATGCGCCAAGGGGCCTACATGTGCACCAGCTGCCTGCGCTGCACCCTCCTGTGCCCGGTTGGTATCAACCTTCAGGACCTGTGGTTCGCCATGAAGGACGACCTGGAGGAGGCGGGCTACGGCCCCACCACCCGCACGGTGGCCAAAAAGGCCTTGGAAACCGCGGCACCCAGCCGCTCCGTCGCGCCCTTCAGGGTGAACAACGGCGAGTTCCAAAAGGACCTGGGCCTTTCGGTGCAGGCGGACACCTTCCGCAATTGCTACCGCTGCGCCACCTGCTCCAACTCCTGCCCGGTGGTGTTCTCCTACGAGGACCCCAAGAAGGAGCTGGACCTTTTGCCCCATCAGATCATGCACACCCTGGGCCTGGGCCTGGCCGACGAGGCCATGGGCGCGCGAATGACCTGGTATTGCCTCACCTGCTACCGCTGCCAGGAGGCCTGCCCCCAGGGGGTCAAGGTGGCCGACGTGCTCTACGAGCTACGCAACCTGGCCGCCTCCCGGCAGGGGCAAGGGGAGAGTTGCTGATGAAATACGCCCTGTTCCTGGGATGCAAGATTCCCTATTACGTGCCCCACTACGAGATCGCCACCCGCCGGGTGCTGGGCGAGCTGGGGGTGGAGCTGGTGGACCTGGAGTTCCCCTGCTGCGGCTACCCCATGCGCCACCTGTACTTCCGCTCCTACCTGCTCTCCGCCGCCCGTGGCCTGGCCCTGGCCGAGTCCCAAGACCTGAACATAGCCACCCCCTGCAAGTGCTGCTTCGGGGCGCTCAAGCGGGCCCAGAAGTTCCTGGCCGACAACCCAGAGCTGCTCAGGGAGATCAACGTCGAATTGGCCGCCGAGGGCCTGAGCTATTCGGGCAAGGTGGTGGTGAAGCACATCCTGCAGGTGATGCACGACGACGTGGGCATGGCCGAGCTGCAAAGCCGGGTGAAAAGGCCCTACGAGCTGCTCCGGGCGGCCATCCTCTACGGTTGCCACGCGGTGCGCCCCAGCGAGGTGACCCATTTCGACGACCCCAGCAACCTGCACCTCATCGACGACCTGGTGAAAGTGACCGGGGCCACCCCGGTGACCTGGGCCGGGCGCTTGAGCTGCTGCGGAGCCCCGGTGCGCGAGCGCAACGAGGATTTGGCCCTGGCCACCATCCGGCGGCGCCTCAGCGAGGCCCGCGAGGCCAAGGCGGACATCCTGGTGATCGCCTGCGCCTACAGCCAGATGCAGGCCGAGTGGGCCTATTCCCTGGCCGGGCCGCCCCCCCAAAGGGAGCTCATCGAGGGGCCGGTGCTCTATCCCCAGTTGTTGGGCCTGTGCATGGGCCTCACCGCCAAGGACGTGGCCCTGGACCGCAACACCCCCAATGGGGAGTATCTGATCAGTTTCTTAAGAAGAGATTAGCCCGGCTTCGCCAAGCGGCCGATAGCTGCGTTGTCGGCATCGCTTAGGCCTCGGCGTATGTAAAAATACGCCTGCGGCCTGCGCTCGCCGGTCGCCTTGCTTTCGACCTCCTGGCTGTGCCGGGCTCCGGCTTCGCCAGTCACCGCCATACTGCGTTGCCGACTTCGCTCGGATCCTCGACGTAGGCTTGAGCTACGCCTGCGGTCCTCGCTTGTCGGTCGCCTTGTCTGGCGGCGCCTGGCTGTGCCGGGGGATAGCTGCTGGGCCGACAACTTGGAAGAACAAAAAAGCGAGCCCGGTCCGGGCTCGCTTTTTATCGTCTATTTATCAGCGATTTCGATCATATGCACCTCGCCGGTGACCAAATCCGGCACCACCACCAGGTAGCCCTTGCCCCGAGGCACCAGGGCGAAGTCGGCCGGGCCCTTGAAGCCGCCGGCCAGCTTCACCGGGCCGCCGCCACCGCTCAACAGGAACAGTCCGTGGCCCGCCCAGTCGGTGTAGAGGTAGGAGCCGTCGCTGAGCATGGCCACCCCGTCCAAGCGCCCCAGGTCGGCGCGGATCTGGCTCATCTGCCCCACGTCCTGGGCCTGGTAGAGCCCGCCGGGGCCGCCCAGGTCCTTTTTGGCGGCGATGACGATCCCGCCGCCCGGCGCGGGCCACACCCCGTTGGGATGGAAGCCGGTGGGGCTGAGCATCACCCGCACCTTGGTCTTGGTGTCGAGGAAATCAGCCGGTTGCACCAGGTAGATGCGCCCACCAGCGGTGTCGCTTACGTAGAGCTTGTCCCCGGCCACGGCAAGGTCGTTGGCGAACTGGGCTCCGGGCAGGTCCAGGCGGCGGCCCTTTTTGGTCTTGAGGTCAAAGCACCACACCGAGTCGATGTCCGCGGCCCACAGGCGTCCGGCCTCGGCCCACAACCCCTTGGGTTTGTTGAGCTTGTCCCCCGGCCCCGGCAGGAACTTGGGCTCCAGGACCTTGCCCTTGATGTCCAGCTTGCTGATGAAGCCCTTGCCGTCCTTGAGGGTGGGCTTGAAGGCTTCGCCGAAGTTGCTCATGTACAGGGCCTGGCTCTCGGGGTCGTAGGTCACCGATTCGGGGTGCCCCGAGCCGGGCAGGGTTTGCTGGGAAACCACCTGCCAGGCGGCCATGGCGGGAGTGAACCCGGCCAAAAGGGCCACGGCCAGCAATACAGCCAATAGACTTTTCATACGGCTAACCCTCCTGGGCGTGTGAGCTGCGGCCCGGCGCGGGCCTCATGAAGCAAGATTCCCACATAATCGCCTCCAGGGCAACAGACCCCCTTGCGGCGCTTGGTGTGGCCGCCCGCCCTTTGCTACCATATAGGCAATACCAGACGGCGACCCGCCCCGGTTTGGGAGGGCGGTGTTTTCTTTTTGCGGAAAGGTGGGCCGATGTCCCAAGGCAGCATGAATCTGATGATAGGCGGCGAGGCCGGCCAGGGCCTGGTCACCATAGGCCAGGTGTTGGCCAAGGCGCTGGTGAAAAGCGGCTACCACATCCTGGTGACCCAGGATTACATGTCCCGGGTGCGGGGCGGCCACAACACCTTCACTATCCGTTTTTCCCCCCAGGACCTGGACAGCCCCTGCGAGGGCCTGGACCTGTTGGTGGCCCTGAACCAGGAGACCCTGGACCGCCACGCCAAGGAGCTCAACTCCGGGGCGGTGGTCCTGGCCGACACCGGCCTGAGCTGCGGTCAGGCCCCCTGCCTGAACGTGCCCTATCATGACCTGGCCGACAAGCGCTACCTCAACACCGTGGCCCTGGGGGTGGCCTCCCACCTGCTGGGCCTGGACCTGGAGCTGGTGGCCGAGACCCTGGAGACGGCCATCGGCAAGAAAAAGGGCGACAAGGTGGTGACCGAAAACCGCCAGGCCCTGGAAAAGGCCGTCCAGTGGGCCGCAGGGCAGGACCACGGCCTGAAGCCGCCCGCCCCGGAAAAAGAGCCGGACCAGCGCATGATGCTGGGGGGCAACCAGGCCATCGCCCTGGGGGCCTTGGCCGGGGGACTCAAGTTCCTGGCCTTCTACCCCATGACCCCCTCCACGGCCATCGCCCTCACGGTCATTTCCCACGCCGAGCAGATGGGGGTGGTCTACGAGCAGGCGGAGGACGAGATCGCGGCGGTGAACATGGCCCTGGGCGCCTCCTACGCCGGGGCCCCGGCCCTGGTGTGCACCAGCGGCGGGGGCTACGCCCTGATGACCGAGGGCGTCTCCCTGGCGGGCATGACCGAGACCCCCCTGGTGATCGCCCTGGCCATGCGCCCCGGCCCGGCCACCGGCCTGCCCACCCGCACCGAGCAGGGCGACCTCTTGTTCGCCCTATACGGCGGCCACGGCGAGTTCCCCCGGGCCATCCTGACCCCCGGCTCGGTGAAGCAGTGCTTCGCCGCCGGGTACCGGGCCCTGCACCTGGCCGAGAAATTCCAGACCCCGGTGTTCATCCTCACCGACCAGTTTTTGGCCGACAGCCTCCGGGCGCTCACGCCCTTCGACCTTAGCGGCCTCACCCCGGTGCGCCCCGGCGGGGGAGGGGCCTCGGGTGATGACTACCTGCGTTACGCCATCACCGACGACGGCATCTCCCCCCGGCGCTTGCCGGGCATGGGGCCGGAGCTGGTGATAGCCGACAGCGACGAGCACGACGAGCAGGGCCACATCACCGAGGACCTGGAGCTTCGGGTGCGCATGAACGACAAGCGCCTGGCCAAGCAAAAGGGCCTGCGCGCCGAGGTGGAGGCCCCGGTGTTCACGGGCCCCGAGGACGCGGACACCCTTTTGGTGAGCTGGGGCTCCAGCCAGGGCCCGGTGGCCGAGGCGGCCCGTCGCCTGGGCGAGGACGGTCAGAGCGTGGGCACCTGCCACTTCAGCCAGGTGTGGCCCCTGGCGCCCGAGCAGTTCAGCGAGCGCTTAAAAAAAGCGGGCCAGGTGGTGGTCATCGAAGGCAACGCCACCGGCCAGTTCGCCGGGCTGCTCAAGAAAGAGGCGGGCATCGCGGCCCAGCGCTTCATCGGGCGATACGACGGCCTTAACCTGACCCCCGAATACATCCTGCGCCAACTGGCCAGCTAGGAAGGCGATCATGGTGGATATAAAAGACTACGGCGATTTCGAGACCGCCTGGTGCCCGGGCTGCGGCAACTTCTCCATCCGCAAGGCCCTGATTCAGGCCTTGGCCGAGAGCGACCTGGCTCCCCACCAAATACTCTTGGTAAGCGGCATCGGCCAGGCGGCCAAGACCCCCCACTATCTGCGCTGCAACTGCTTCAACGGCTTGCACGGGCGCTCCCTGCCCGCGGCCACCGGGGCCAGGCTGGCCAACCCGGCGCTGAAGGTGATCACCAACAGCGGCGACGGCTGCAACTACGGCGAGGGCGGCAACCACTTCTTAGCCGCGCTTCGGCGCAACGTGAACCTGACCATGCTGGCCCACGACAACCAGATCTACGGCCTGACCAAGGGCCAGGCCAGCCCCACCAGCATGGAGGGCATGCACACCAAGGCCCAGCCCACGGGGGTGCACTCCTACCCCTTCAACCCGGTGGCCGTGGCGGTGAGCATGCATGTGGGCTTCGTGGCCCGGGGCTTCGCCGGGGAGGTGGAGCACCTGACCGGGCTCATCAAGCAGGCCCTGGCCCATCCCGGCCTTTCCCTGGTGGACATATTGCAGCCCTGCGTTTCCTTCAACAAACTCAACACTTTTCAGTGGTATAAGGAGAGGGTGTACAAGTTGGGTGAGGAGACGAAGCACGACCCGGCCGACTGGGACGCGGCCATCAGGCTCAGCTACGAGTTCGGGGACCGCATCCCCATCGGGGTGATCTATACCAACGACCGCCCGGCCTTTGACTCCTTTTTCCCGGTGTTGCAAAAGGGCCCTCTGGCCACCCAGGAGGTGGACTACGGGGTAATGGAAAAAGTTCTGGAAAGCTACTGCTGATGAGAAAAATCGGTTGGGCGCTTGCAGCCCTTTTTTGCCTGGCGCTGTTGGCCGCAGCCTGCGGCAGCTTGGACAAGCAGGACCCCCTTACCTCCAAGGAGCGGGCCTGGCTCAAGGAGCACGGCCCGGTCAAGGTGGGGGCCGACCTCACCTATCACCCCTTCTCCTTCGTGGGGGCGGACGGCCAGGCAGACGGCATCTGCGCGGGCCTGTGGCGGGCCATGGCCAAGAAACTGGGATTCGAGGTGCGCTTCGAGGCCTTGAGCGACGACGTGGAGATGGACCGCCTCAACTCAGGAGCCCTGGACTCCAGCACCGGCATGTTCCCCCTGGGCGCGCGCAAAAAGACCCTGGACTTCAGCGAACCCTTTTACCCGGTGACCGCGGCCATTTTCGTGACCAGCCGGGCCCGGGGGGTGCGCGGCCTGGAAGACCTTTCCCGCCTCAAGGTGGGGGCGGTCAAGGACGACTCCGGGGCGGCGATTCTGCTCAAGAACAACATCACCCCGGTGCTGTTTGACAGCTACAAGGCCTGTG
This sequence comes from Pseudomonadota bacterium, assembly GCA_018902755.1. Lineage (GTDB taxonomy): Bacteria > Desulfobacterota > Desulfarculia > Desulfarculales > Desulfarculaceae > Desulfoferula. Next base: position 56,365 of record JAHIQI010000064.1, read on the forward strand.
TTCTGGCCCTGGGGCAAAACCAGGTGCAGGCCGTGGTCATGGACGACCCGGTGATGCTCTACTGGCGCAACCACCTCAAGCTGGGGGCCGATATCTCCTGGGCCCAGGGCAACGCGGTGGTGGAGCGCAACGATCTGGCCATGCCGGTGAAAAAGGGCAACACGGTGCTCTTGGGAATCATCAACAAGGGCCTGGCGTTGATGGCGGGGTCGGAGATGCAGAGGCTGAGGGAGCGCTACCTCCCCTAACCTGGGCGGTTTCGCCAGGCGGTGCATGGCTGCGTTGCGGGCATCGCTCGCCCGACGCCTCGCTCTGGACAACCCGGCTATGCCGGTATAGGCGAGTGGAAGGTACGAGACCCGTCAGACTGGGCCGTTTCATAGGTCAGCCTGTCGCCGCGCGAGGGCTTTTATACCAGGCTCTTTTCCGGCCCAGGCGGCGCGGCCGGTTCGGCCTCGGGCTGGCTCACCGGCAGCATCACGCTGAACACCGATCCCTTGCCCACCTCGCTGCTCACCATAACCTGGCCGCCGTGGCCCTTGATGATGGCCTCCACTCCGGCCAGGCCCAGGCCGTGGCCCGGCTGCTTGCCGTGGCTGGCCGCCCGGTAGAACATATCGAAGATGTAGGGCAGCTCCTCGGGGGTTATGCCCGCCCCCTGGTCGATGAAGCGCAGCACCACCGTGTCGCCCACCGCCTCGGCCTCGATGCGCACCTGGGTGCCTCGTGCAGAGTACTTTAGGGCGTTGTCCAGCAGGTTGGTGAAGGCCCGGCGCAGGTTGGCCGCGTCGCCCTGGATCACCGGCAGGCTCTCGGTGCCCAGCATGGAAAGCCCCACCCCCTCCTGGTCGAAGCGGGCCTGGAAGGCCTCCAACAGCTCCAGGAACTCCTTGTCCAGGTACACCGCGCTGAAGCTGAGCTTCAGGTTGCCGGTCTCCAGGCGGGTGAAGTCCAGGAAGTCGTTGATGATCTTTTCCAACTGCGCGGCCTCGCGCCGGATGATCTCCAGATACTTGCTCTGCTTGTCCGCGTCGTTCAGCTCGCTCTTCTTGAGCAGGCGCAAGGCGAAGCCCTGGATGCCCACCAGGGGGCTCTTCATGTCGTGGGCGAACATGCTCACCAGGTTGGCCCGCTCGCGCTCCAGGGCCTTCAGCTCGGTGATGTCCTGGAATATCTCCACCCCGCCCACCAGTTTGCCCTCCAGGTCGTAGAGCCCGGAGGCCCTTATGCGAACCGCCTTGCGGGTGCCGTCCTTGCTCTGGAAGGTGGTGTCGATGGGCCCGGTGGGCTCACCTCGGCTCAGGGCCCCCCGGATGGGGCATTGGCCGTGGCACACCTCGGCCCTGAGCACCTCGCCGCAGGGTCGGCCCAGCACCTCCCCCTGGCTGTAGCCCAGGATCTTTTCGCCCTGGGAGTTGATCTCGGTGATATGGAACTCCGGGTCCACCGAGATCATGCCCACCGGCAGGCTCTGCACCAGGGCCCGGTGCTTGGCCGCCGAGGCGCGCAGGGCCTCTTCCATGGCCCGGCGCTTGGTGATGTCGCGCACCGTCTCTATGGCCCCCACGATCTCGCCCTGGGAGTCGAAAAGGGCGGTGGCCTTGCCCCAAAGGTGGGCCCCGTTGGGCGGTATTTTGGGCGCGAAGGCCTCGGTGAGCAGGGTGTGGCCCTCCCGGCGCACGTAGGGGTAGCGGTCCTCGTAGGTCTGGTCCCACTCCATGGCCAGGTCGGCCAGGATGGGCCGGCGTTCGTCCCAGAAAGCCAGGGCGTGCTCGTAGTTGTCCTTGCCCAGGATGCTCTCGGCTTTCACCCCAGTCAGATTTTCGATGGCCCGGTTCCAAACCAGGACCCGGCCTTCGCGGTCGATGGCAAAAGTGGCGTCCGGCAAAAAGTTGATAATGTCGGCCAGTCGCTTGCGCGACTCCTTGATCTCATGCTGGGCGTTCTTGTGTTCGGTTATGTCAAAGGCGGTGCCCAGGATGGCCGGCTCGCCATGATGCTTGATGACCGCTGCGGTGAAGCTGGCCCAGCGCTCCCGCCCGTCCTTGGTGAGAATCTTGAACTCGTAGCGGGTGGGAACCTCCTCGCCCTTTTGCCGGGCCAGTCCCCGCTCCTTGACCATTTGGCGAAAATCCGGATGGATGATTTGCCAGAAGGGCAGGGCCTTTAGCTCCTCCTTGGTGTAGCCGCACAGGCGTTCTCCGGCCGGGTTCATATAGAGGAACCGCTCGCCCTGGATGATGAAGATGGCCGCGGAAACGGTCTGAGCCAAGGTGTGGAAATCCGCTTCCTGGTGGTCGGCCGCGCTTTCCGGGTCCGCGTTACGCCGACCCTGGCCTCGGCCCAGGCTCGCGCGCATGCGCTCAATCTCCCGGCGCAGTTCCCTGGTGGTGGCCTCGTCCTCCGGCATGGGGCGCCTCCTTCCGGGTAAGCTGGCAGGGCCGCTGGGCGTTATCCTCTTGTCTTAGTTACTTGATAGGCTTTAGAATAATGTCACTGGGGTCGCCTGCCCGCTATTTCCCCTAATTTTTATTATAGGACACCAAGCCCTGCCTGGTAAGCACTGGAGTTGTGCGGCCACGAGGCCGGGCAAGCCGCGCTTGCAATCGGTGGTTGCTTTTATGGGATTCGGCGTTAACTTATTAAATTTTAGTTAACAGCAAGGTTGGCACCAGGGTTTCCATATCAACGGCTCATTGCATGATATGTGGCCGGGAGCCCATACATTTTCGAGGTACTTGCTTTGAGCGCACACAGCACATCTTTTGACGGTTTCGGCGACCCGGCGACGGCGCAAGCCGTGCACATCAAGGAGGACAGCCATCGTGAAGCCCTGGCCACCCTGCTCTACAGCATCGAGCAGAGCGAGGGTTGGGCCCTGGTGGTGGGTCGGGCCGGTTCGGGCAAGACCCAGCTTTTGGACGAGCTGAAGGCCTCCCTGGGACAAGAGGTGACCTGCGTGCATCTGAGCGCCGAGCAGTGCCCCACCCCCATGGACCTGTTCCGCCGCATTTCCGAGGCCTTGGGCATGGACGGGCCCTGCCAGTACAAGGCCCGCTTCCTCTTGGACCTCAGGGAGCTGATTCAGCAGTATCGCCGTCAGGGGCGCAAGGTACTCATCCTCATCGACAGCGCCCAAAATTGGGGCCCGGAGATGCTCCAGGAGATCGACCTGCTGGGCAACGAAGACCAGTTCTCCCCCCGGGTGCTCAATATCTTCCTTTTGGCCCGGCCCGAGTTTTTGCGCACCTTGGAGGCCATGGGGGCCACCAACCTGAAGCACAACCTGCGCCGTTTCCGCCGCCTGGCTTCGCCCTGCGACGTCGCGCCGCCCATTGGCGAACGCCGTGGCGGGCCGCGCCACGACGAGGGCATAGACTATTTTGACGATCAGGCCGCCAAGGAGATGCGCCACCTGGCCGGAGCCAAGCTCCAGGCCCGGAACAAGCTGGCCAATAGCCAGGCGAAATCAGCCCCGGCCGTGGCCACCCCGCGGGAGGGCCTAGGCGATCTGAAACCCAAATCGCCCCTTGAGCCCGTGGTCGACTGGCCCGACTCCCAAGAAGAGATCAACGCCCTGTTGGACCTGGTGTTCGGCCCAGCGCCGCCCAGGGCCTAAACTTCTACTGGCCGCCCACCCGGCGCTCCAAGACGTAGGTGCTGCCCGGAGCCAGGTCCAGGTCTATGAAATCGATCAGCTTGGTCAAGACCCTGGGCCCGGAGTGCTCGTCCCGCTGGCGTATGGCGTAGCCGTATACCTCCAGCAAATACTTGTTCTTGCCTGGCGGAACCAGGAAGGTGGTGTCGCGCACCAGGGGATTGGTGTGGGGTATGGTGTTGAAATCCTGGGTCACGGTGGGTTTCAGCATGGGATAGGCCCCCTTGGGCACCACCAGACGCAGGCTCCAATCCCAGTAAATCCACTCGCCGGGATGGTTTTTCAGCTTTTCCGGCACCTTGGCCCACAGCTTCACCCGCACCTTGGCCGGGTCGGGACCGGGGTCCAGGTATACCTGGCCGCATCCGGCGGCCGCCGCCAGCATCAGGGCCAGGGCCCACAAAACCAGGGCCTTCAGGGACAGGGACACCGCGCGCTGCATAGGTTTTCCCCTTGCTGATAGGATGATTTGCTTGCTCATGTTTTAATGATACCGCCGGCGCCACGGGCGAGAAAAGATTTTGCGTGGTGCCTCCCTCGGGTTGCCCGACCGCCTGAACGGGGTTTTAATGTGGAAAAAGCATCTGGTCCCAAACTGAGCGCCGGAGAGAAAAAATGAAAAGCCATCGCCAGGAGCTGACCTTCCGCGTGCCCACCCGCCGGGCCTTCATCAATATCACGCCTGAAGTCGAGCAAGCCGTCGCCGCCAGCGGGGTCCAGGAGGGCTTGGTGCTTGTCAACGCCATGCACATCACCGCCAGCGTGTTCATCAACGACGACGAAAGCGGTCTGCACCACGACTACGAGGTGTGGCTGGAAAAGCTGGCTCCCCACGCCCCGGTGGAGCAGTACCGCCACAACCGGGGCGAGGACAACGCCGACGCCCACATGAAGCGGCAGATCATGGGCCGGGAGGTGGTGGTGGCCATCACGGGCGGACGTCTGGACCTGGGCACCTGGGAGCAGGTCTTCTATGGGGAGTTCGACGGCCGACGCCCCAAACGGGTGCTTATTAAGATCATCGGGGAATAGGCCCTTTCCCATGCATGGCTAGCGGGTGTGGTTTTGTGGTACTTTTCAAACATGGGGCAAGGTGGTTGCCGGGCCCCATTCATTCGCCGGGAGGTAGGTTGACCCCAGCCATGTCGCGCAGCTTGAACCATCGCGTTTTTCTGGCCGCTCTTGTTGCGGCCATGCTGGCCCTATCCCTGAGCGCCTGCGGCGGCAGCGACACCAGCGGCCTGGACAGCCCCGACCCCCGGAGTTTTGAGTACCAGACCGAGGGTTGGTGCTACCGCTGGGTCCCCCAGGGCCGGATTGAGCTGGACAAGGCCATTAAGCAGTGCACGGAAAAGGTTAAAAAGCGCCAGCAATACCTGAAGGACTCCCTGGGTAAGGGCTTTGAAAAAGGGCCCACCGCCTGGACCATGGAGTCCTGCCTACAGGTGCTGGGTTGGGAACGCTGCCCGCCCGAGGACTAGCCCGGCCACCCGATCCGTGGCCCTTTTTGTTCCCTAAAACCCGCCGCATTTTTTGGCTGGGCCCTCCGGTCATGGTAAGCTCCCATCTGGGCTTTGGGCCCGGACCATATCCCGGTGAAAGGCGGCGGACAAGACCTTGCGCGAAGCACTGCACTACCTGACCAGCGACCAAGTGCTGCACCAAATGGTGGCGGGCATGCCCATGTGGGGCCTGCTCTTGCTTCTGATCGTCTGTATCGTGGTGCTGTCCAAGGGGGCGGACCTCATGGTGGACGGCGCGGTGGCCCTGGCCCGGCGCACCGGCCTGCCCCGCATCGTCATCGGGGCCACCATCATCAGCCTGGGC
>JAHIQI010000065.1 GCA_018902755.1 Pseudomonadota bacterium
CCGCCTTCACAAACAGTACAATGTGGCCGGATTGCTCCGGATCAGGTGGCCGGATTGCTCCGGAATGGGTGGCCGGAATGCTCCGGATTCAGTGGCCGCCTTGGTCCGGATTGGGTGGCCGCGATGCCCCGGAATACGCAACAACCAATGCATGGGATTGTGCAGCAGCCTCCAGTCATAATTTTTTGTAAATGTTTAACAATTTTTTTGACTCTCGCTCCCAATTAAATTGATTGACAATAAATTCCTTACCATTTGCCCCAAGTCTCTCTTTAAGCGTTTTATCTGATGCGATTTTTAAAATGTGCTCATAAATTTGATCGCAATTAATAGGATCCACCCAATAGCCAGCTTCCACTCCATTCAGCATTTCACGCCATTTTGGGAAATCACTAGCTATAAATGGTAATCCGAATAACATATATTCAAATATTTTATTAATACTTGTATGTCGGTGGCCGCCCACATCGTGAATAGTTGCCATGCCGACATCAGACTTAATAACATAACCATAAGCAATCTCAGCAGATTGCTGCCCAAGGTAATCAACATATTCCCACCCTGTAGCCATAGCAGCCGTTCTAAATATTTTAGAATTTTCGAAAGTACCTAATAGCCACATTCTTGCTGGAATGCTATCGTTTAACATGTTAAGGACTTTAAGCATTTCAAGTATTCCTCGTTCTTTAGAAATTACTCCTATATAAATGATTCTGAATAGGTTTTCGTTCTTAATGATCTCACTAGCCCTTCGGGCCCTCCAAATTAATGGCCCTCTTGAAATCGGGGCATTTTCTAGTAGCGTAATATTGCCTTTTAATCTTTTAAATACTGGCAACTCGGTAACGATAGTTGCGTTAAAAAAACGCGCTCCTACCATTTCTAACGTTGAAATAAACTGAGAAATAATTTTCCTAAACGGCTTGGGGATCCAATGTTTAATCATTATTTTATTTTTGAAGTCTTCATGAATATCATATACAACTTTTTTCCCCAATAGTCGCAAAGCAAATGCTAGTGGTAGGCAATCGGGATTATGCAAATGATATATATTGGCATTGTCTTTTAGAGCTCTAAAAAATATAATAGGCAACCTGACAAACCTTAAAAACCTACTGGAATAAGCTGGTGTTTCATAAATTTTGATATTTATCCCAACTACCGCGTGAGTATTTTTCATGTGCATAATAATTTTATATCCATTGGTAGCCAATGTTACTGCCTCTTTTTGAAATATTCTAATATCATGAGAATCGTGTATAGGCGCCAAGATGCAAATTGTTTTTCTCAACATAGTAAAAATCCCTCATGACAGTACGTTTGTGTCAAAAATACGTAGCTTAACAAATTGATCTTACCGATGCATAACTGACTTTTGAGCAACGGTCTCCAATGGGAACCACCCCTTTATGTCAATTTTTGACCAGGGCCAACAAACGCAACAGGTAATGTTTTGCGTAATATTTTTCTTCGCGGCTGATTAATTTAAACAATAATATTAATAAAATAAAAACCAACACTGAAATAAAAACCAGTACTGGCCAAAATATTATATCTTTAAGAAAAATGATAAAAATGGCAAGCAATAAAGAGCAAAACATACACCGACTTGAATGAGATAATAAACTGCGTAACGATAATATTTGCAACTTATATACGCAAGTCATTAAATATATGAACACAAATATTTCTGTAAAACATGTAACTGCAGCCGCCCCAAAAGCACCCCAAATAATAATGGCTGGGAAATTAAATACCAAGTTAACTGTCGCGGCCAAAATTCCTTGCACCATTAGCACCCGTTTTTTATTATAAATCAATAACAATCCAGTTGCCAGGAAAGATAAATAAATTGCCCCCTCCGCCCAAATTAAAATGCGTAAAATCATAATTGATTGATGAAATTTATTTCCATACCACAAATAGATAATTTCATCAGCAAAACATGAAATAGTTGTACACATTAAAAAAGCAATTATTAGTTGCCACTTAAATGTTTGACTTACAAATTTAGATAAATTACCAGTATTTTTTTCTTTGTAATATTTTACATATCTAGGAAAAACGACAAAATATAAAGAGGAGCCTATTATATTGAGTGCAGATATCAATTTATATGACGCCTGATAAAAACCAACAGCCTCCATTCCAATAAACATGGAAAGCATTATACTATCTATGTACAAATAAATAGTAATAGCAAATTGCTGCACAGCGAATGGAAACGAAAATAGCGCAACCTTAATAACGTACTTAATTTTTTGGAAACGCAACTTAATGTTTAGCTTAAACAGCAAAAATAACACAAAAATTAACGTAACCAGACATTGAGCAAAATATATCCACGAAAACCCATAAAGGTCTGGATGAAATGTAATGATTATAACTATGCATATTATAATTAGTAAGGTTTTAAATAAATCAGTATATGCAACATAATTGGTTTTCATCAATGCTTTAAAAATATACAAATAAGTTTCAGCCAGCGACATAGCCATAACGCTGCTACCGATAATCATGATAATTTTTAAAGAAGCACCGCTGTGTCCTAATAGAATCGCAATAACCGCCAAAACAAATAATGATACAGTTGTCATGGCTACTCGTATAATAGACCCCGCACTAACGATAATATTATTTTTTTCATTTGATTTTTCTTGGATTTTTTTTAATAGAACAGAACCAATCCCAGGATCGTATATACAAACTAAAAAACCGGCAAGAGTTTGAGAAAAAGCGAAAAGACCGAAATTGTCAGGGCCCAATAATCTTCCTAGTATTCCAGCAAAACAGGCAACTCCAATTTTATACAAAACATTTCCGGCAACTAATTGGGCAAAACCAACAATCATATTGCTTCTAGCTTTATCTTGATTATAAACCATCATGCCACTCATTTAAATTTTAATAAAATCTGCGTATTCTGTTCAAAGATTAAAGTACATATCGTTCTTCCGCTGACAATTACTATCGGCAACTTGAACTAGGTAGTCACACATTGAAGGATACACAATTTCACCAGAATAATTGTTTTTAAATAGTTTGTATGAATTATGAGACATAATTTTTAATTTTTCTGGATTATCATAAAGGTGGCACACAATTTGAAACAATTCCTCGGGGTTGTTATTTTCGTAAGTGAGCCCTGCTCCCGTTGCCGATAGCACCTCCTTGAGTGTACCTTGCAGGCTAGATATAATTGGAAGGCCTGCAGACATATATTCGATAGCCTTATTTGGAATACTGATTACAAAATCTTTTGTACTTTTATAGGGGGCAATCCCAGCATGAGCCATCTTCATAATCGTGTAAATTTCTGGCCTTTCAATCCAGCCAGTAAAGACAATATTTTTGCATCCAATAGAAAGTTTTTTAAAATAAACAATCGCCTCGCCACTCCCACAAAAGACAAAGCGGACTTTTCTGTCTGCTTTATACAAACGACGAGCAACTTCTATCACTGTTTCCAACTCAAGTTGCCTCACAAAATTTGATATTAAGCAGATAATAAACTCATCATTGTCGGGCTTAATTCCATGTAACTCCCAAAAGCTAAACCCTTTCTTTAAATCTTTATTTGAGGGGGCCTTGTCGCAATATCCTAGGGGAAAATATTTATCAAACACTGTTGCGTCTCTACCCGCATATTCTAGTCCCCATTTTACATATCCTTCCGTGATGCCAATTATTGCCTTCGCTCCCTTACAAACATATCTAATTTGCTTGAGCATCATTACCATTAGAGGCTTGGCAAGCCATCTCAAATAAAAAGGAATGCGAGATAGATAGATGTCGGGCCACATATCTCTAATATCTACTACCACCGGCACATTGTGCTTTTTCCCATAACGAATTGCTGCTATGCCAAATTCTGGTGTGGGTATGGAACATAACAAGATATCAGGTGGAGGTTCCTTCCGGGAATGGATTGCAAATTTTAATGCCAGTGCGATGTGATTTATATAACGGTTAAATGAAAAATTTTTCTTGTAACCAATCGTATGAAGCAAGTATAAATAATAATTGCCAATAAGATTAATTTTTTTATCGTGATACAGATGATGCTTTTTATTTGAATGATTGAAAGTAGAGGACCACCAAACGACTATATGACCGCGAGAAATCAACTCTTCAGCTAATAACCCACACCGTAAAAGTCGCACATTTTTATTTTTAATTGGTAGCGGCTCACCTATTGTTATAAGCCATATATTCATGTCAACCGTCCGACCTTATGAGTATTTTAAAAAGTGGCCCCCATTGGACAGTTTAGCGGCGTTGTTAAGGTGGATTGCGTTTGTTGTTTTCATGCTGCCGCTTCGATCAATGCCGCCATGGGTAGGCCCCAGTATGCCTCGTTTGGCGTTCTGCCGTCCAGGCTTGAGTGGGGGTGCCGTTGGTTGTAGTAATCCATCCAGTTTCCGATTCCCCTCCTGGCCTCGCTTCCCGTCTCAAAGGCGTACAGATAGACACATTCATGTTTGGACACCATATTGCACAAAGGCGAGGCAGGTAGGTGTCCCCTGTTTTCGCCTTTATTGTCTTACACGCGGTCGGGGGCTTCAATTTCGGGCCGATGATGGTCCTCCCACGCCCGCCCGGGTGTACCCAAGGTGACGCTTACTATTCAACGGCCTGCTAGCAGGCTGTTGAAAAATGGCCTTTTGCGAGTTTGCTTGGCTCTTTCCTGCTAGATTCCATCCTAATTTTGGATTGCAGGCGGCTAATCCGGTGTCCATGCGAGGGGCGATTCCCCCCCGTGCACCCCAGGGGCTACCCCGGGGCCTCCGTGAGCTTGGCTATCCTCAAGAGGTTGTAAGCCGCCCCAACGAAGTAGGCCGCCATCTGGGTCTTGGCCTGGCCCAGGTAACGAGTCTTGGAAAAGTTGCCTACCGTTTTGGTCCAGCCGAAAATCTCCTCAACCCTCTTCCTGATCCTCTGGCTGATGCCATAACCTTCATGCCGGGTGGTCCGGGCGTCTATGCTGGAGCCCCCCTTGCGGCCGGTGTTACGGGCCACATGGGGCGTCACTTTTAAGATCCGACAAAGGGTCACAAATTTCCAGGTATCGTAACCCTTGTCCGCGCCAAGGGTAATCCGCTTGGAGCCGGGCAGGCTCTGCTCAAGCATCGCAAGGGCTGTCTGCCTCTCCGCCGTGCCCGTGGCCTGGGCAACCCGGAAATCCACCAAAAGACCGTTGCGGTTTTCCATAAGGGCGTTCAGGCAGTAGGAGAGCTTGGCCTCCTTGCCCTTACCCTTGCGCATCAGCCTTGATTCGGGATCAGTGGCCGAGCGGTGGGTGCGGTTGCTGCGCTTCTCGCCTCGAAAATCTACGGTGGGATTGCCTGGATCGTCGAGCGTGTCTTGATCTGGAGGAGGCTCGTCCTTGGGGCGGAAGCTCTTCAGAGAGGCCCAGGCATCGATCAGAGTGCCATCCACCGTGAAATGATCATCGCTCAAAAGCCCCTCGCCACGCGCATGGCCCACCACTTGCGAGAAAAAATGCTGGGCTACGCCGTGATCCAGTAACCGCTGCCGATTCTTGGAAAAAGTGGAATGGTCGAAGCTGTCCTCGACCATGTCCATATCCAGGAACCAACGGAATAAGAGATTGTAGTCCAACTGCTCGCAAAACAAACGCTCGCTGCGGACTGAATAAAGGGCCATCAAAACAAACGACTTCAACAGGCGCTCAGGTGGAATGGAGGGGCGGCCGGTGCTGCTGTACATGTCATCCAGGATGGGGTCCAAACCCTTCACGGCATCATCGGCAACTCGCCGAATGCCTCTGAGAGGGTGATGTTGGGGCACCCGCTGCTCGGGTGATAACAAACACAGCATGCTTCCCTGTTGCTGATCGGCTCCGCGCATCCGCCCCTCCTCGCTTGAACCGATTCTAATATGAACCCGGCAACATTAGGGACTTTTTCAACAGCCTGCTAGAGTTTGATGACCACCGACAAGGTGTCGCGAATAATCTTCACATCCTTTTTGAATGAATGGTTCTGTGCATATTCCAATTGCATTTGCAGTTTGCGAGGTTGGATTATCAGGCGGTATGCTTCGTGGGCGTCTTGTATGCCCGAAGCCGCCACGATCTCGTCCTCGTTTCTGAAAACGATGGAGGACTTGTCGGTCATGCCTGGGCGAACGGAAAAAATATGGTCCCATTTTTGATCATAGGATTCTACTTCTGATGGTATCTCCGGACGAGGCCCCACCAAGGACATTTCTCCGAGCAATACATTCAATAATTGCGGTAATTCGTCTATCTTGTACTTGCGCAAAACGCGTCCGACCGATGTGATGCGTTTATCGGTGCGCGAAGTGGTCGGGCCACCGGAGGTGTCGGCGTTGGGTATCATAGTGCGAAACTTGTTGATACGAAAGAGCCGCTTGTTCTTTCCTACCCTGTGTGGACGATACAAAACGGGCCCGAAATCTTGGGAATATACGCTTAAACTCACGATCACCAGCAGGGGGGCGAAAACCAAAAGACTCACTCCGGCCAAGGCCATGTCCAGACAGCGTTTCAATCGCTCCTCCGAATTATTGCCCGTTCGTCTAGCAATAATTTCGCTGCCTATCGGCGGAAGGGGCGGTTGTCCCTGGTGTGCCTCATCCTTCTTGCCTGCCATAGCGTAGAGGATCTTGAAACCTGTCTGGGGTGCCGCCAGATCCAGGGGAAAAGGTGCCTGCCAGGGGGCCGCACCTGGCTCCAGGTGTTGGGGCAACTCTTTGAGCTTGCCGAAGAAAATACGCTTGAGGCGGGAGCGGCCCTCCAGGGTGGCGGGGATCAGGTGTAGGGCCATGGCGCATCGCTTCACTACATCAAGGACCTTGCCCATGGCGCCGCCGGAGTCCACCGGAAAAGCTCCAAGTACTCTGACAGTGGGGAACAAGGGTCTCAGAAGCTCAGCCAAGGCGCCAGCGGAGTAGTAGTGGGTGGACAGGGGCGAGGGGTGAAAGGTGGGCCATTGTGGGTTGACAGTGCAGATGATAAGCTCACCATCGGGTTTCAGCACCCGGTGGGCCTCGGCCACGAAGCGGGCTGGGTCGGGCAGGTAGTAGATGGCCTCGTAGAGCAGCACCAAGTCGAAATAGGCATCGAGGTAGGGAAGGTCCTGGGCATCGCCCCAATCCAGGCGCACTTGGTCGAGGCTCTGGCAGGTCTGACGGGCTCGGGCCAGGTTGGCGGTGTCGATGTCACAGCCTGCCACCTCCTGTGCAAGGCCAGCCAGGTAGGCCAGGCCCATACCGCTGCCGCAGGCCACCTCCAAAACCCGTCGGCCCGCCGCTCGCCGCCCGGCCAGGCCATAGCGGTGGTAGAGCCGCTCCAGTTGCTCGGAGGAGGCCTTGTCCCCCGGAGTCTCGGTGAGTTTTTGGTATTTTTTCGTTTGTTTGAGGGTCATCAGTTCACCTAAATCCCACACGTGCGCCAGCCTTCGCGTCACGTTTAATCTTCAGCCCAAACTTTCAGCAGTGGGTTCCGGATTTGCTGGTCCTAGATCTACGTTTTTTTAAAACCCAAGACTTTACCTAAAGGTCCTAGTACTGTTCTAATAAAATTGTTTGACAAAAGCGCTCTGGCTATTGTTGAAGATATTAGCCGGGGAGATTTATACAATAAATAAAGCATCTTAGATCTGGCAGTATATGGTAAAGATGAAAATACATGTTTTTCTGAAAAGGGAGAAACTTCATCAACTTTTGCACCGGACAGGCAGCAATAAATTACAATATTTTCTAAATAATAGGTTGACTGATCAAGTTTTAAATGGGCAGCAACTTCATCACCCGAAAAAGCTGATAAAAAATTTCGACAAGCAATAAACGTGCTAGGGACTAGCTCTTCAACCAAATACCTTAAATTGTTAATATTGATTGTGCCTTGGTAGTTGTTTCTGCCATGAATACGATAACACCCAAGACAATTATTTATACAAACTATCTTTGTGATGAAGGCAGCTGCCTGGGTAATATAAGCATCTGCAGAGATCCTTAAATTATCCGGAAGAGGAGTAATGCATTCGAAGACTTCTCTCCTATAACTTAAACCGCTGGTCGGTGCAAAATAACCATTTCCTCCTTTTTTTAAAATCTTATTACCAACAAAACCCTCGTCTAATTGTGAGGGAATCGTTTCACCAGTAATTCTGCCATCCGAATCTATAACTTTCAAAAAATGGGAGCAGGCTCCGTTTTCCTCGTCCTGAACAAAAACATCAACTACCTCTTGAACTTTACTGGGTAAAAACAAATCATCAGCATCTAGCAAACAAATTATTTCTCCTTTTGACACACTAAATCCCGTATTTATTGATTTTGACTGCCCCTGGTTTTTTTGAATGATTATTTTTAACCTTGCATCGATATTAACTAACCCATTTAATACTTCTACTGATCGATCCGTAGATCCATCGTCGCAAACAATCACTTCCAAGTTGCAATAAGTTTGGTCAAAAACGCTACGTATTGCTTGTTCAATATATTTACAGTAATTATAGTTGCTAACAATAACAGATACTAATGGTTGGCCACTCAAATTCCCGACCTTTATAGGACACATTTTATGGGTAATTTCTTCCATACTTTGAGCCTATCCGCATGACATATGACAACCGAAAGAAAACAATGCTATACTAATGAATAGCATGAGGTCCTTCTGGAGGTTCGTTATGGCCAAGCAATACAAGATTTATTCGTTGATCAGCTTCCAACATAAATTAGCTACAGAGCAGGCTTGCATAGAGTATTTGGCCCTTCTGCGGTGGCCCGAGGGGTACCGTTGCAGCAAGTGCGGATGCCAAGAGTCCTATCAGCTCAGAGTGCGTCCCAGGGTGTTCATGTGCTCGGCGGTCTGCAACCACCAGGAGTCGGTGACCGCCGGCACCATCCTGCACCGTACCAAGCTGCCCCTGCTGATGTGGTTCTGGGCTGCCTAATTGCTGATCTAGGACAAGCGGGGCATCTCGGCCATGCAGCAGTCCAGGGAGCTCAACTTGCGCTACGCCACGGCATGGACCATGCTGCACAAGCTCAGACGGGCCTTGTTCGAAAAGCAAAACCAACTCCTCGCCGGTGTGGTGGAGGCCGATGAAACCTACTACAGCGGCAAGGGCAGCTCGGACAGTGGCGGCAGAAGCATGCAAAATGACAACAAATGCCTGATCGTCATGGCCTTGGAGAGGAAACCGGCCAAGGGCAAGAAGGCCAAGGGGATCAACAACAGCTGCTTTGTGGCCGGCAACGCAAAGGTTGCCATGGCAGACTCGGCCTCCGCCAAGGACCTGGGCTCCTTCCTCAAGGCCCGCTTGGCGCCGGGCACCAATCTGCTCACTGACGGCTGGGTCGGCTACATCAAGCCCAGCAAGGATTTCGTGCATGAGGCCACCGTCCTGACAAATCCGAAGGACGCTGGTATTCGCCTGCCCTTGGTTCATATCCAGTTCGCCAATCTCAAATCCTGGATCACCGCAAATTTTCACAGTGTCAGTCCCAAACACCTGCCCAGCTATTTGCAGGAGTGAAACTATCGCTTCAACCGAAGAAGCATCATCTCAAACCTGTTTGGGCACCTCATAAAGCGGCTAGTAGATTCTGCCGCCGTCACCTACAAAAAGATCGTCCAAGGAGTGAACCCTATTAAGATCGCTGATGCGCCATGCGGATCGGCTCTCCATACTTATTCCGTTGGTTTTTACACTTGGTAAACTTTTCGTAGTGTTATTGGTACAGTAATTGTATCATACTACTCTATCAACGATCATGCCTCATAATAAAGATGTATTATAAGCTAAATAACCCTGCACATCGCTATTTCGCCAACCTTTGGAAAAGTTTGCACCACCGCATTGTAAAAATTTATCGTTATTTTCTAGTTGGTTTCTCGAACCCATGGCTGAGCCCCACAATTAGACCGCACAACACGAACCAAGTTAGGGCATTTGATGGGATCCTCAGATTGACGTCCACGAGACCATGAAACAAAAGGGAAATCACTCCGGCTAGGCAGCCAGTGACGAGCAAGGCCCGACCAATCAAACCAGAATCTCCCTGTTTGCTGTACGACAACGCCCAAAATATTATAACAATACCGCGATTCAACACCCAGACAACAAATCCTAAAAACAGTAACAGCCCAGGCCAGCCAGTTTCAGCCAAAATTTCTAGGTAATCGTTGTGAGCATGCGGGAAAATCCCCTGGCGAAGTATGGTTTTAAAGGGGGGATACCCCACAGCAAAAGTTCCTAAACCTGTACCGGTCAGCGGAAGTTGCTTGCTCATCTGAAAAACGTCTATGAACAATTGCCACCTAAGATTGCTCGATAGTTCCTGCTGAAAAAGCACTTGGAACCTGGAAATGGTTCGTGACCAGTTAGTTATATAACTTCCGATGCCCAGTATAACGAAAAATATAAGCAATAATGCTATGGCTGGAACGTGGGTTTTGATTTTACGAAACAATATTGTAATTATGAATAGCTGACAAAAAGCCACCAGACAAAAAGAAAGAATGCCACCTCTAGAGTGAGACATGAATATTGCCGCTATCATGACAGAAAGCGAACCACCGTAAAGCCACAGCATACTCGAGACTATCGGTCTTCGGGCACTCGACAAAATGGCGTAGGCCAGGACGCTAATGCCCAAAGGAATCGCCAACTCGAGATAACCAGCGAAATGGTTATAATTAACAAAGGGTCCTGTAAAAAAAGCGCTATGTAAAGGCATAAAAAAGCCATAAATCGCCTTTGTATTTAAGCCAATTTGTACAATGCCCACCATAGCCACAACAAAACCAGTTGATACAACAGTTGAAATAATTACTCTATGAGATCCATTTGAGTCATCAGATAATAAGGCAGACTTAAACGCAAGATGAAAAGCTAGTAGATAACACAGAAATAAGAGGCCTGTACTAGCAGTAGCATAAGGATACAATGTCAGAGTTAGCAGTGCATGGGGCCGGACAATTTCCTGGGATAAAAAATCCAACTGCCACAAATCATAAATGGGTTCGGCTATAAACTTTACTACATCCTGAGGTAGTGGAATTAATTGCACACCAGACCAAGTTACAAAAACCATTAAACAGAGTAGGCCCCATTTGGGCAAGATGATCACTGATGATGGCTTTACGGGTCGGAACCATAATAGAAATAAGAATGCTGCAAGTATGCCAATTTCTAATAAACCATAGGCCCAAGGATAAACTGAGCCAAAAAGTAACGGAGCCACAACGAGTACTGCACTTAAAATTAAGCTTGGTATTTTCTTTAACGAACGGGGTCTCATGGTAAGGTTTATATCCAATCAGCTGAAAGTCTGTGGTTCACCCACTGTACAATTTTTGTAATTATTTATTTCTTTCGTTATTTTATTATTAGTCAAAAATAGCATATAAAAAACAATCAACGCCAAATTAAATTGGAAGGTAGCAATTTGACTTCCTTGCACGCTAAAAATTATTTCTGCGTAGGAAAAACAAACCAGCGCGAGTGAAAATAGGGCGGCATTATCTTTGTAATTTATATATGCATAAATACAAATAAAACCAAATAAAAAATATCCAATAACTACTCCGCTCATTCCAAAATCGTCAAACAAATGCCCTATAAAAGTGTATGTGTTAGATTCACCACCCCAGGTAAGCCCTAAATTTGTTGAGAACAGAGCAATATTACGTGGATTTTCGTCAATTAAGCCAATCTCATACAATAATTTTGCATAACAATAAAAAGTATTAACCCCAAAAGATAAGGGGCGGTTTGTATTTATAACTTTATCTACCAATATCCAATTCTGAGAAACGTTAACAACGTAAGGCTCCAATACATCATAGATTGAAGCTCTATCTGTAGTTTCATAGCGCTGATACGTAACAAATCCGATAGCAATAAATCCTACGACTGACAGCACTAAAATAGGGATTAATTTATTATTATTTCCGGGAATTTTCCCTATGCTTTTAACTGATCGGTCGGTTCGTACAAATAAACCAGTAACGTACATGATCAAAGTAACAAGAAACATAGCACGCGACAGATAAAACATATTAATCACTCCCGACATTAATAATGGCATATATCCTATTTTAATTTTATAATTATACCTATTTATGACTCCTCCTAAAATAGCCCCCACAAAAACCAAACTAATAGTTACATAAGAAAAATATCCAGCATCAAAATATTGCCCAGTCATAGCACTTCTAGCTAACCTTGGGTGGTTAATAAAAAATTTTAGACCAAAGCCCGAGACCACAGTGAAAACATACAATAGCGTACCAGCTAAAGATATTAAAACCACATATTTCATTATTACGATTAATATATCATAGTTTATTGTTAATATTGAGTAGCGATCTTTTTCAATTTTTTTATTTTTTATAAGATACGCCATAAAACTGCCTAAATAAAAAAAGACAATTGCCAAAATAAATGATAAATATGTGTCAAAAGAAAGTGCGTCCCTATTTGTTAAGTTTACGCTGAAAATCAAAAAACTTATTCCATACACTGCTCCGAAGCATGCTACAGGCGAAGTTATATTTGAAAATAATACCCATGACAACACCATTGATGCAAATAAAAGCGTCCAAGACATAAAAAATAAAATTTCTACCATTATATCATCCCACCACCCTTCTATTGCCTCGATCTATTTTTTGCTCAGATTTTTTTATTTTTTATTTCTCCAGATATAGTATTGAACTGAAGCCACATCTAGACTCATCAATAGTGACATTTTAAAACCTTTAAACCCAACCTTATACATGCCCTTAAATATATGCCAGAGAAAGGTTTCAAAAAAAACTAAAGGCATTTTAAGTAACGGTTTCGAGCGAATTGAATTTACATATTTTTTAAATTCGCCAATGTTGTTAATTCCGAATATCGGAATTTCTTCGTATCTCATCCAAACATACTCAGCCTCAATTATGTTTCTTGGAAGCCACTTGTAATAAAATATACCAAAGTTATAATTATTGTACATTGGTCGATGATATATTATATAGTCACATTTTTTTAGGGAACCATAAGTTCTCATGGGTTGTCGCGGTATTCCGATGAAAAACATTTTACTTTTCCTAGCCATACAAACTCTATATGGATGTCTTATACTTGTTGTTAAATCAATTTTACCATCGTAATACGGCCATAAAAATGCATAGAGATCCACATCTGGTTTTTCGGCAAGCTTTCGAATATTTAATTTTAAATCATTCGATAATACCTCATCAGCATCTATGTATAAAATCCAATCACCACACGCTTTCTCAAAAGAAAACACTCTATGCGGTTCTGCAATACCTATAAACGGCCTAACATAGATATTTTTTGTATATTTTGCACATATATCAAGAGATCCATCAGAACATGGTCCGTCATGAACAATAATGATCTCATCGACAACATTCTTTATACTTTCTAAACATCTTTTTATGGTTTTATGTTCATTATGGATCACCATGCAAGCTGATATTTTGTTTGCCATCCTAAATTTGTCCCTCAATTAGTTCCCGTTCTATAAGCCCCAACTAGTTGAATTCTATCAAAATCTGGCGCAAAACGGTCTGTGGTTTTTGGCTTTTTTGTGTTAGGGTATCTTTGGCATAAGATACCGATAACACAAAGATAACACTAAAAAAACAAGCCCGCGATTCGACAGAAACTGCAAATCCAGCTCAAGTTGTTCGGACCATGGCCCGACCATCCCTTTTCCCAAGAGCTGGCGGTCATGGCCGCGATCCTCGACGCCCATCCTGTCACAGCCGAGTTGGCCTGGCAAGACCTTGTACAAGAAAGAATTGATCTTACCCGCGAACAACGGACACGTTATTAAGCGACCATTTTGGTTTCGAAGACCATCGGGCTAATGTAGCCGTTGGCGCTGTGCCTCCTGGTTCGGTTGTAGTCCACCTTAATTAT
Organism: Pseudomonadota bacterium; assembly: GCA_018902755.1. Taxonomy (GTDB): domain Bacteria; phylum Desulfobacterota; class Desulfarculia; order Desulfarculales; family Desulfarculaceae; genus Desulfoferula. The sequence continues at coordinate 13,935 of JAHIQI010000065.1, forward strand.
ACTACAAAACGGCCCGACGCATTGTTTCGCGGGTGGCGAAGCTTTCCCCGTGGACCATTCCCACCTTGAGGCTGCTGCATAATCCCATGCATTGGTTTTCGTCTTCAGAGGTGGTCCCCAGAAATTGGACAGTCGTGTAAGGTGGTAGGCACGATGACGATGGAGGGATCACGGATATGAGCAAGACGAAACGCAGGCGATTTTCGGCGGATTTTAAAGCCAAGGTGGCACTTGAAGCCTTGAAGGGCGAGCAGACTCTCTCGGAGTTGGCTACCCGGTTTGACCTTCACCCCAATATGATCGCACAGTGGAAGCGCCAGGCCACCGAAGGCATGGCCGAGGTCTTCTCCAGCAAGACGGCGCGGCGCGAGGAGGTCGGGGAAGCGCAGATCAAGGATTTGCACGCCAAGATCGGGCAGCTGACCATTGAGCGGGATTTCCTATGTGGCCCCACGTCAACTATTTTTGTACGTAGACCGTTTCCTATTCGTGCCCGAAGCACCAAGTACCGTTCGCTGGTACAAAAGACGCCATTTTTTGGTCGCTGCTCAAACAGCCATCGCGCTCCCGCGTCCTTTTATGCAACTGAATATTGATATGGTCTCATTTCCACGGCTATTCGCCACATGACAATGGCCAGCTTTCTTGCCAGCGCACTGATAGCCTTTGCCGTGCAGCCAGTTCGGCCCAGAATCAGACGGTAGAATGTTTCGGCCCCAGGGTCGTGCCTTTTCCATATCCAGGCGGCTTCCACCAACAGACTTCTCAAACGTGATTGTCCGACCTGCCTGAGGGACGCTTTTGATTTGCCTTCTCCGCTTTGGGCGACTATGGGCGACAAGCCCAGGCAACTGGTCAGTTCATCCGCCCGGTTAAATCTTTCGGGGCGAAAGACCTCGGTAATAAAAGCCAAAGACACTATGTGTCCGACACCTGGGATGCTCCTTAAGTATTTGAGCCTCCGCCCCAATTCTGACTCCTTGACTAACTGCTCCAGGGAAGCCTCCACTCCTTTCATCTCCCCTAAGAGCCATTTCAATTCCCTCAAATGGGAATGAAGGGTTTCGTTTGCACCTGGCTGCAGCTGCATCTGATCCAACTCTTTGACGGATTCGCCGCTCCAATGGGCCAATCCCTTCGGCTCTGGAATGCCAAACTCCAGTAGCAGACCCTTTATCCTGCTTTTCACTTTGCGGATTTTGTCGACCAAGTGGAAACGATGCCTTTGCAGGGATCGAATGGATTCTTCCTCTATGGTGGGTATGGCTATATAGCGCGGGAACATTTCCTTAGCCGCAAACTCGGCCAGTTTGATGCAATCCAGCCGGTCTGTTTTGGCCCCTCTGGTCACTGGCCACGGCGCCCTGGACGGCGCGATCACCCCGACCTTGATGCCTGCTTTCCGGCAAGCCAGAGCAAGAACGAAACCGGTTGGACCAGCTTCATAAACCACCCTTTTGATGTTTAGCGCCCAGGAAAGAAGCTGGCCCACGAATTGATCGGGACTTGCAGTGGTTGTAAATGTGCAGACTTGACCGTCAGCTCTGAATATGGCGACGTGCCAACTGGTTTTATGGACATCTAGCCCTATCCATACCTCCTGATGGACACTAGCCATTATAAAACGCTCCAATTGGGTCCCGCTTTTCTTTGCCATGCCCGCCTCCTTCTATACCGCGTTAAGGATTAGCCGTATTGTGGCCAGAGACATTTCATGTAGCCAACATGGTATTTTTTGGCCAAGGCCTCCGGTCGCTAAGCCACGAATGGAGGAAGGGGAAGGTGGAATCTGATCATCCCAAGGGCTTGAGCATCGCCCGGCAGTGCCAACTTCTCAGGATCAGCCGCTCCTCGTGTTACTACGAGGCCAAGGGCGAGAATCCGTTGAATTTGGAGCTGATGCGCTTGATAGACGAGCAGTTTCTGGAAACACCCTGGTATGGCTCCCGGCAGATGGCCCGCTGGCTACGGCGGGAGGGTCATCGCGTGGGCAGGAAGCGGGTGGTACGGCTGATGCGCAAGATGGGGCTCACCCCTGTCTACCAGAAGCTCAACACCTCCAAGCCCCAGCTGGGACACAAGATTTACCCCTATCTGCTGCGAGGGGTGGAGATAACAGAGCCTGGCCACGTCTGGTGTGCCGATATCACCTATGTCCCGATGAGGCGGGGCTTTCTCTACCTGGTGGCGATCATGGACTGGGCCAGCCGCAAGGTGCTGAGCTGGCGCCTATCCAACACCCTGGAGGCGGATTTTTGTGTGGCCGCCTTGAGGGAGGCCTTGCAACGATTCCCTAAGCCTCTGATCTTCAACACCGACCAGGGGAGCCAATTCACGAGCCTGGACTTCACCCAAGTGCTCAAGGACGCAAATATCAGGATTTCCATGGACGGTAAAGGACGCTGGATGGACAACGTCATGATCGAGCGCCTGTGGCGCTCCCTCAAATACGAGTGTGTCTACTTGCATGCCTTTGAGACGGGAAGCGAAGTCAGAAGGGGAATCGGAATCTGGATGGATTACTACAACCAAAGACGGCCTCACTCCAGCCTGGACGACAGAACACCCGACGAGGCATACTGGGGCCTGCCCATGGCGGGATTGACCGAAGCGGCGGCATGAAAACAACAAACGCCATCCACCTTAACAACGCCGTCAAGCTGTCCAACCAATGGGGACCACCTCTGTGGGCGCAATAAAAGAAGGCCCTTGACTAGTTGGGAGTATGTTGAAGTACCCTAACTGGCTGTATGGGCATGAAAAACAAGTATGTACGCCGTGCAAGGATTTCGGAGGCCAAATTCAGGGATCTAGTGAGGTTCTTCACCTTGGATCTGGAGGCCAACAAAATCGCCGCGCTGACGCGATTAAACCGTAACACCATCAACCGTTACCTTTTTCTGATCCGCCAGCGCATTGCTGAGTTGTGCGAGCAGGAGTCTCCTTTCAAGGGAGAGATCGAGGTCGACGAATCCTACTTCGGGGCAAGGCGGGTAAAAGGAAAAAGGGGACGCGGCGCCTATGGCAAAACTCCGGTCTTCGGCATCCTGCAGCGGGGTGGCCAGGTCTATACCGAGATCGTGCCTGATTGCGCCAAGGCCACTCTGCAAGCCATCATCAGGGGGAAGGTGGACCCCAAGAGCGTGATTCACTCCGACGGCTGGAGAGGCTACAACGGCCTGGTGGACCTGGGCTACAAAAAGCACTATCGTGTCCAGCATGGCCAAGACCAGTTCGCCAAGGGGCGAAACCATATAAACGGCATCGAGTCCTTTTGGTCCTTTGCCAAGGCCAGGCTCATGAAGTTCAACGGGCTCCCTTCTTCCACCTTTTACCTGCATCTGAAAGAGTCCGAGTTCAGGTTCAATTACCGAGGGCAAGACATCTATGCTATCTTGCTAAAAATGCTCAGGGAAAAACCTCTCAACTAGTCTAGGCCCTAAAAGAATTCATTGCGTCTTCTCCGGTAAATAAAGAGCATACATTCTTTTGTAATTATAACACGATATTAGCGTGAACATCTAAATTAGTCCCCGTAAGCATACTTCTCAATTCACATCGCACAATGTCAGGGTTTGCTATTCAATATTAAGCCCCTTTCGATGCTCCTATAGGTCTTCTGGCAAACCGGGCAAGCTAGGTTCTCGTCTAACCTTTCTCCACACTGGCAGACCCAGCCGATATGGCGGGCAGGGTTGCCCACCACCAGGGAATGGTCGGCTACGTCCCGGTTCACCACAGAGCCAGCTCCTACGAAAGCGTAGCGGCCGATTGTGGTGCCGCACACGATTGTGCAGTTGGCCCCCAGGGATGCACCGGTGCGCACCAGAGTTTCGCGCACCTGGTCCATCTTGCGAATGGCGGCTCGCGGATTGTAAATATTTGTGAAGACCATCGAGGGGCCACAAAAAACGTAGTCTTCCAAAGTGACGCCCTTGTATACCGAGACGTTGTTTTGGATTTTGCAGCCTTTGCCAATGGTTACGTTGGGGCCGATGACAACGTTCTGGCCGATGTTGCAGTTTTCACCCAGTTGAGAATAAGACAAAACATGGGAGAAGTGCCAAATCTTGCTTCCTGCGCCGATGGATACGTTCTCGTCCAACAGGGCGGTACCATGGACAAAGAAATCGCCCGTCACCGGAGGAGGCGGGTCCGTAGAAGCGACCTGGTTGATTTGCGGGTTTTCCTGCTCCAGCAAAGTTTGGCAATTTTTCAGAACCTTCAGTACCCGTAGTCCTTCTTCGCCATCGGTAAGTGGCTTGTTCCCGTCGGCCATGCACTGTAAGAAGTGCAGACACTCCATGCGCAGTGGCTCAGCCTGGGTTATCTCGACCCGCTCCGCCTCGCCTTTCATTGGAACGGGAGCGTTGTTCTGCCAGTTGATCTTGTGTGGATAAAGCAGCAGTTTGTCTTCCCAGGGTTGAGTGTCGTCGAAAACCGCCATTTTCTCTTCACCAACTACCACCAGCTTTTGTTCCTTGAAGGGGTGGAGCCAGGAAACGAAAATATGCGCTTTTAGCCCCGAAGAAAAATTAAGGTGGGTGGTGGTAACATCGGCGATACGTTTGTGCAGGTAATTGCCGCCGGTGGCGTATACCGACTCAGGCTCCTCTCCGGCCAATGCAAGGATCATAGAGATGTCGTGGGGCGCGAACGACCAAAGGATATTTTCTTCCCGTCTGATCTTACCTAGGTTAAGGCGATGGGAGTAGATGTAGTTTATTCTTCCCAGGACGCCCTCGCCGATTAGTTCCTTTAGCCGCACGAAAACCGGGTGATACTGCAGTAGGTGGCCGACCATAAGGACTCGTTGCTGCTTACGGGCCAAGATGATCAGATCCTGACAGTCTTTTTCCTCCGTAACCAGGGGCTTTTCTATATACACGTGCTTTCCGGCCAAAAGAGCTTCACGGGCAATTGAATAGTGCGTCTCAGCCGGGGTGGCTACTACCACGCCATCGACGTCTTCTCGTCCCAAAATATCGCTAAGGGCCAGGCAAGTTTCTATGCCTTCGTATTGGCGGCGAAAGTCCTCCAGTATGCTTTCATTTTTGTCGCAAATTATTTTAAGGCAGTTAAGTTCATAATAATTACGGACCAGATTTTTTCCCCAATAGCCAGAGCCGACAACGGCAACAGCCATTTTTTTAGGCTTTATTTTTTTATCCATGGCTCATTGATCTCCGTAGTGTGATTTCAAGCTGTGCTAAAATGGAGTTAACTATCAGTATATCCCCATCTTTTTTAAGGCGGCTTTAGCTCTTTTATTGTTGGGGCTCAAGTCAAGGGCTCGTTGGATTTCTAGCACTCCCTCTACATACTGCTTATTCTTGGCATAGGCCAGCCCCAAGGCTACACGATAATCTGGTGAATCGGGTTCAAATTTAACAGCTTTTTGATAAGCCTCTATGGCTTCCTTCGGCCTAGCCGCATCCAGGAGACATTCTCCAAGCTGAACAAACTTTTTCGGATCGCCAGAATCGGCTGCAATGGCATTTCTTAAAATGTCGATCGCGATATCGAATTTTCCAACTCGGCGGGCAGCCTCGGCCAAAATGAGCATTTGATCTGGGCTAAATTGAGCCCGTTTTTGGGCCTGCTTGATTACCACCAATACTTGCAAACCGCTGAAAATCTTTCTGTGACGGAGCATGGTATTCAGGAGTCCCAACCAGCCTTCAATGTCCGATGGATGGGAAGCAACATATGACCGCATAACTTCATAACTGGCAAAGGGCTGCCCGGCCTTTGCCAAACCATCGCTGAAGGCTCTGTATTTCTTCAGATCGATTTCATCTTCGTTTAAGTGCCTTAAAATCGGCGCACTGGCTTTAGCCCAACCATTATCCCTATATTTTTTGCCTAAACCCAAACCCATAAGCAGCCATTGCCTATCGGTTTCTGGCTTTAGAAGACGCGCTTGTTCGAAATCGGTAACCAGAGCAAGACACCTGTCATAGGCACGAGCCTCTGCATTCCGATACCAACTGTTACGTAAGGTAGGGCGCATCAGGTGAAGGCTTTGGCCATATTCACGGCAGGTGCTTTCTATTTGTAGGGACTTGGCCGGCGATGCTGCTGCAGCTTGATCATAGATAAACTCTGCATAACTGTAATGCGCAAAGCCATAGGTGGGGTTTCTTAATAAAGCCGCTAAATAAAGGGAGTGGCAGGCTGTTGGATTATTTGAGGGATTTGAAGCTTGCCGGCTAGCGCACTGATTGGCCATCTCCAGCAGAGGCACTTCCCAAGAAGGCGCAAGGTGGCTGGCCTGGGCCAGGTTGGTTGACGCTTCCTCGCTTGCCTGCTGAGAAGGCAAGCCGCTGCCCACAGCCAAGGCCAACTTGGCTCGGCGTTGCCAGAGGGCGGCGTTGGCCGGGCTCAACGAAATAGCGGTGCTCAGTCGGCTCATTTGCCGGGAAGGGTTCCCGACCGAGGGCAGGGACTCGGGGGTTAGCAGTGACGTCGCCGACCAGGCGGCGGCCAGCAGAACGGCCAAGGCCAGCAGTATGCCTAACAGATTGCGCATACCTTAAGAGCGTCGGCTTTTCTGCCCCTCCTCGTAGTAGTCGTAACGGTAATAGTATTTATGCTTGTATCCGCCGTAATAGTAATCCGAGCGCAGCTTCATGGTTTGGTTAAAGATCACACCCAAAAGGTTGAGGTCGGACTTGGTCAACTTGTCCACCGCTTGCTGTAAGGCGTGTAGGGGCAACTTCGCTGCTGCCACCACTAGAACCATGCCGTCGGCCAGGTTGCCCAGGATCAGGGGATCGGCAACCGGCAGGATGGGCGGCGAGTCGATGATGATCTGGGAATAGGCCTTGCCCAGGGCGGCCAGAAGCTGGGCCATGAGCTCGGACTGGAAAAGCTCCGATGGGCTGGGTGGAAGTGGGCCAGAGGTGATGATGTCGATGTTGGGGATAACCTCCCGCCGTAGGCAGTGTTCGATTCCCGCCTGGCCGCTGAGCAGGGTGCTCAAACCGGTTTCGTTGGTAAGCCCCCAGATGCGGTGCTGACGGGGTTTGCGCATGTCGCCGTCTATGATGAGGGTCTTTTTCCCCGCCTCGGCAAAGGCCACTGCCAGGAAAGAGGAGATAACGCTCTTGCCCTCCATGGGGGCGGTGCTGGAGACCACAAGGGATTTGGGCGGAGTGCCTGCTTTGGAAAGGCTTATGGAGGCGCGGACCATGCGCAGAGGCTCAATGGTCACGGACTTGGGATCGGCGATCACCTCCAACAAGGAACTAGCTCCGGCCTTTTTACGGTTTTTACCCTGAAATAGCGAGGAGTCGAAGGGAATGCTGCCCAACAAGGGTAGGCCAAGCTGCTCTTCCACCTGGCTGGGCAGCTTGATGGTGTTGTCCATGTATTCCAGGAGGAAGCCCCAAAAAAGGGCGACTAAAAGCCCACCTACTACGGCCAGAAGAATATTGAGCCTGACCCGGGGTCGTGAAGGAACTTGGGGCACCTGGGCCTTGTCTACCACGGTTACCATGCCCACGTCGATTTCTTCCGTCACGCGGGCTTCTTTTACCTTGGTTAGCAACATGTCGTAAAGTTGTTGGTTGGTGTCCACCTCGCGTTTTATAACACTAAAGCCGATGCCCTTTTTGCGGATGTCCATAGCCTGTTGCCGTTGCTGGCTTAGAGCCTGTCGGATGGCATTTTCACGTGCACTGGCTATGGTCAATTGGCTTTCCTGAGAGTTGATAATCTGGGATATCTCTCCGCGTTTCTCGCGTTCCAGGGCGGCTTTCTCGGCATTGAGCGCCGCCATCTTGGGGTGCCGGGCGCCGTATTTTTGGCTCAACTCGGCCTCGCGCTTGGATAACTCTAGTTCACGCTCCCGGACCTTTTGGATGACCGGGCTATCCATGAACTCCTTGATGCCCTCGAACTGGGATTGACCCTTGCGGGCCTTGAGGGCCTGGTGATAGCGGGCCTCGGCTTCCTTGCGGGCGGTCTCGGCTTCCACCAACTGCTGGTTAAGGTCAGCCAATTTCTGAGTGATTATGTCGTTGTAATTTTCGGAAATAACTGTGGCTAGCCGGTTTTCTTCCATATATTTTTGCAGGGCAAACTGGGAAGCCTGCAGCTTGCGCCGTTGCTCTTCAATGCGGCGAGACAGGAACTTGACCGCCATTTGGCTGATGGCTAGTTTGCGGTCCAAAACGTAGTTTATGTAAGCTTGTGCCGTAGCGTCGGCCACTTTGGCCGCCAGGGCAGGATCCTTGGAGGTAAAGGATATATCCGCTAAGCGACTTTGCCTTATGGGGGAAACCTTAAGCTTTTTACTGAAAACACCAACTGCCGTACGGATGGCTTCTTCTTCGGTCGGCAGTTTTTCGCCCTCCTCAAGGTCTCCTGGATTCACGGCGCCGAATTCACGCAGTTTATAAAGTTTAAGATCTGTGACTACTTTGGTGCCGATGGCTCGGCTCTCAATGAGGCGGTATTGGGTCTGGTAAAAGTCCATGGCCGAGCTGTCCACGGCCAGAGCTTCTTGCAAGGACAAAGATCGTTGGGCGGTCTGCTCTATCAAAAGCTGCGTTGTGGCAGTGTAATACTTGGTGGCCAACATGGTGTAGGTGGACACCAGGGCTACGATCACCACAAATACAGAAAGTATGGGCAGACGGCGCCTTTTGATTACGTCAAGGTAATCGCGTAGGTGGATGGTCTTGCCTTCACCAGGAGATATCATGATTGTCCTTTAGAAGAAGCTTTGGGGGACCACAATTACGTCGTTGGGCCGGAGGATGAGGTCCTTGTTTTTGTCTCCATCCAAGATGTCTTCCACCGGTACCTTGATGGTGACTTCCTTGCCGTCCTGGTAGCGCACCAATCTGGTGCGATTGCCCGCCGCGATGCGAGTGAAGCCGCCGGCCATAGTGATGGCTTCGACCACGCTGATGGGTTTGTCCTTAATTTTATAATAGCCTGGGTTTTTCACTTCGCCGGTCACAAAGAAGCGCGCCGCCTCGGGAACGTAGATGACATCGCCATCGAGCATGACCATGTTGTATTCGGGATGGTCCCCCCTGGTTAGGGAGTCCAAATCGATCTCCATGGCCACGCGCTGCTTAGGCTTGCCGGGAACTTCAACGGTCCTAAGAATGCGTATCTTGTTGGCGGCCACGTCGCCGTCCGCGTCGAATTTGATGCCGCCCGCTTTGGCCAACATCTCGGCTAGGCGTTCGTTGCCTTCCTTGGAATGGCCTCCCGGATTGTTCACGGCGCCCAAGATCAAGACCCGCCGACCCTTGAATTCCTTGACGTGCACCGAAACCTGAGGATGCTTTAGGATGTTTTCCTGACGGTAACGTATTTGAATCAGCTGTTCGATCTTGCGCGGCGATAGCCCGGTCACACTCAACTCACCCAAAAGGGGTAGGCTGATTTTACCTCTGGAGGACACTCGCAGATTTTCCCGTGAAAGCTCCGGCTCGTCAAATATGGTGACGCTGATAACGTCCATGGGATTGACTTTGTAGTCCACTTTGGTGTCGGGCACCCCATAGCGGCCCAGATACTCCCTCACCTCCATTTGCTTGGCCTTCTTGAACTCGTCGGCGATGTCCGGCGCCATGTCCTGCTTGGGAAGCAGCTTGGGGATGGGAATTTCCTTGGGGGCGTTTTTGCCTTGGGGTTGGGCGGCGGGGTCGGTGGCCGCCTTGGCCGGAGCGGCCGCGGCCGTATTTTGGCCCGGCGCCGGCCGGTCGAACAAGCTGGGCCGGTTGGGGTTGTCCAGCGCAGGGGCGGGTTGGACGAGCAGCAGGGCATACAAAACGGCGATTACCAGGGATGCTATATATCTGGTGACCTTCACGGAATCCTCATCCAAAAGTGGCCCGACGAGGGTCGGCATAGTGCGGCGGGGGATACTTATTGTTTGTCAAATGATAGCTATCATGCCGGTGGAAAGCAATAAATTGCGGGGTAGGCGTCGGCCTCCTACCCCGCAATTTTAGATAACCAGGTTTGGCGGGGTCCTAGAAGCGGCCTCCCAGCCCCACGTAGAACACGTTGTCGGTGTAGCCCAGGTTGTCTTTGTTGGAGCTACGGTAGTCGTACAGGTAGCTGCCGGTGAGGTAGAGGTACTTCAGGAAGGCGTACTCGATACCGGCCTGGCCCTTGAAGACGTCATCCTCGCGGGCGCTGGTTCCGTCCAGTGAGTTGTAGTCGTTGAGCCCGGCCAGCACTATGCCGAAGAGGGTCAACTTGGGCAACAGAGAGAAGCGGGCGCCGATGCTGGCGTTGGTGTCCACATAGTAGTTGTTGGGGAAGGAGGAACCCATGATGCCCTGGGTGGACTGGCGGATGCCCCGCATGACCGTGCCGGTGAGCACCAAGCGCGCCGTGGCCTGCCAGGACAGGTTGACCTCGGCGATCCAGGTGTTCTTGTTCTCGTACTCCTGACCCACGGTGTTGTACTGGTTGTCGTAGTTCATGATGCTGTAACCCACCTTGGCCTCGCCGCGAAGCTTGGAGGTGTTGTCCCAACTCAGGCCCACGAAGAAGTCGTGGCGGTAGAAGTCCTCGGCGGTGCCCGTGGGCTGGTCGGAGTATTCGCGGGTTACGTAGGTGTACTGGAACAGGCCGGAGGTCTTGGGCCAGAACTTGTAGTAGAACTTGCCGCCGTAGTTCCATTCACGCTGGTTCTGATAGCGGTCCCGCTCGTCGTCGTATTCCAGGATGATGTAGCGGGCGTACACCTGGGCCTTGCTCTTCTCGCTGAAGGTCCAGCCCGGCGAAACGTAGGCGTCGTTCTGGGTGCGGGCGGTTTTGATACCCAGGTTGTACAGATCCTGGCTGCCGAAGGGGTCGGAGGAGCGCCAGAAGTCGTTGGACGCCTCGATGAACGCCCCGGTCTTGCCCCCTAGGAAGAAGTCGAAGGGGACATAGTGGGAGTCGTAATCGTTATTGGTGTTGTCCTGGTAGTAGGCGAAGGTGCCTTGGTACTCCAGGGCCCAGAAGCTGGTGGGGGTGAAATCGTGACGCAAAGCCAAGCCCGGTCTGATCTCCATGATGTTGTCGGAGACGGTGTTGTTTTCACTCAAGAAGATGTTGGAACGGTTTTTCCAACCGACCTCAAGCCCCCCCCTGACCTTCAGCGGTCCACGGCTAAGCCACGTACCCAAGTTTTGATCCGGGTCCGCAGGCAGACCCTCACGGGATAGTTGGGCTTTGGCAGGCGTGGACATGCCAAGGGCAAAAACGCACACCGCCGCCATGATAAAGGCCAAGACGGTTGCAATGGATTTTTTGCTTTGGCACTTCATTGGATTCCAACCCTTTTTAGTAATAAAGATTATGGTTACGACCTTTAACTCGGAGCAAACCGATACGTCACGCCAAGAGCTGTAAGGGCATAACCAAACCAATTCATGTTTATATTTGCAAAAATATCCTATGCGATGCAAGGAAAAAAACTAATATTTGTTATGTAAAATGGGTGTCATAATAATGACAACCTATTTATTTGCTTGACATAGAGGGGGGGAAACGGTTCATATTGGCCATATAATAGGAACTTGTTGATTCTGCGAGGATGGATATGAATATCCTACGTAAACAGTTTGTGAATGGCGCTTCCGTAAAAATGCTGGCCTGCCTGTGCTGCATTTTTGCTGTCGGCTTATTAATTTTGACCTCTGTCCCTGCCCAGGCCCAGCAGCAGGTTCCCCAAGCGATTCAGGACCAGTTGAACGCCGCCACCGCGGCGAACATCGCCCAGATTGCCGCCGACTTGGCCAAGAGCAATCCTGAATTGGCGGCGGCCATTGCGGCGGCGGCGGCCAAGCTTCAGCCAGGCGCGGCGGGGGATATCGCTGTAAAGGTGGCTCAGGCGGTGCCCACCCAATCGGCGGCTGACATCGCCCAGGCGGTGGTCAACGAAGTGCCAGACCAGGTCGACGCGGTGAACACAGCCATGTCCGACAGCGTACCCAACTGGACCAACGTCACCGCGACCCAGCCTACCACGACCACGGGCACCGACGCCACGGTGACCACCTCGACCAGCAGCACCACCAGCACCACCGAGACCACCACCACCTCGGCCAGCCCCAGCAGCGAGTTGCTCAACCGCCTGGCCAGCGCGCGCGGCCTCTAGACTCTACTTCGCCATTTATAGCGCCCTGGGCCCCACGGCCCGGGGCGCTTTTTTATGAATGACAACGATTGGAGCCCCGCAATAATGCGTGCTCAAGAGTTAGAGAATTTTGATATTGGTATTTTCAATGCATATTGTTTTTTCACGGGCAGTTCGACGATAAGTCAAGCGTAGAACGAGATTCAGAGAGGCGGCTATTTATTGTCTGTTAATTTTCGAATAAATTTTTATTAAAAATTATTTTAGACAAGTCAGGTGCCAATAGCGCTTTGCCGGATGTGGTCAATCTCTTTTTAATTGGTCGGAATTTTGGCTTTTCTCAGCCTCCATACTTCGCAAAAATTAACCTATAGGCGACTTCTCTCCTACGCACAGCCATGGCGCGCTTTTTTTCCTGAAAATATTGCTGCGCTATGACAAGTTATTTAAATTGCTATTTTATTTGGGAACCTTTCGGGGAGCTTCTGTTTCCTTCAAGCGGGCCGAGGCGTGCTTGGCGTAGGCGTGCTGGGGATACTCGGTGGTCACTTGCCGCCAAAAAGCGCGGGCCTTGTCCCGGTGGCCCTGCTCCATCTCGGCCAGGCCCAGGTGGTACAGGGTCTGGGGCCTGAGGGCGGTCTCGGGCAGGCGGCGCAGCAGGTCTTGCCAGGCGTCCATGGCCTGGGCGTAGCGCTTTTGCAGGAAAAGGCTCATGGCCAGGTGGTTCAGGGTGTGGTCGATGATCATGGAGCGGGGGAAGCGCGAGGCCGCGCGGCGGAACAAGACCTCGGCCCGGGCATAGTCCTGGGCGTTGTAGGCGGCCAGGCCCCGGTTGAAGGCCACGGTGGCGTCGGCCTTGAGCCCCAGCAGGTAATAGGCCCCCGCCCCGCCGGCCACCACCAGCAGCCCGGCCAGGGCCAACACCCCCGAACGGCGCGAGCACCAGGCCAGGGGCCGGGCCAGGCCGCGCTCCACCCCCTCGGCCAGGGCATCCAGGGGGCGGTTGACCCCCGCGCGCAAAGCCCGCGACCAAGCCATGCGCCGCACCCCGGGCAGGCAGGCCAGGGCGGCCAGCATGGCCAAGGCGCTTAGGGCCAGGCCCAGGTAATTGGGCCAGGTGCGGCCAAAGCTCAGGCGCAACTCGTGACGCTCGGGGAAAATCAGCATAAAGGAAGGCGAAACCAGGAACACCTTGGCCGCGCCCTCCACCTTCCAGTTGGGGTGATAGGACACCTTGATGAGCAGGGGCGTCAGGCGGTCGGTGGTGATTCTGATCTCCTGCCAGCCCACCTGGGAGCTGACCTTGGCCGGGGGCAGGGCCACCCTAGGCAGCTTGGCGGGGGGCGTGGGGCCCGCCGCGGCGAAGCGGCCCAGATCCCCGGCCTCTCCCTTGGCCGCGAACACCAAAGGCACCTCAAGGTCGCCGCCCCGGAACCAGTCGAAGGAAACGTACTTCCAGGCGGGGTCGGTTACCAGCACCGGCTTGTAGGCCAGGGGCACCACGTAGCCTCCCGCGCCTTGCACCTCGAACACGCTGTAGGGGCCGATCTCCTTCTGGAGCTTGAAACCGGGGTGGGCCACGGCCGCCTGCTTCACCGGCTTGCTCACGGTCACCAACTGGGACACGTTGAACAGGCGCAGGCGCTCCAGGCCCTTGTCCAGGTCCAGGCCCGCGTAGGAGTAGCCGGTGATGGGGGTGCTGGGACGCTCGCAGGTGAGCGACTGCAAGTAGAAGATGAAGGGCGAGCTGGGCGAGGACTGGATGTAGAGCCCCTCAAGGGTGGAGCGGCCCGCCAACAGGGGCAGGCTCTCCAAGGCGCGCACCGAGCCCGCCCGGCGGTGGGCCACGTCGTGCTCGTAGGACACCCGGGGGTCGCCGGGGCCTCCCTTGAGGTACTGGTTCAGGCGCTGGAAGTCGCGCCAGCCCGGCGCGGCCTGGACCCCGCTGTAGTTCCAGGAGGCCCAGCGGGGGACGAAGCCCACGTTATAGCCCACCCCCAAGACCACCAGCGCCAGGACCAGCACCGGGGCCAGCCAGGCGGCCCGCGCCCGCCGCAGCCAGTCGGCCAGGGCCCAGGCCGCCCACAGGGTGAGGCTCAGCCAGGCGAAGGGCAAAAAGCGGATGTCGATGACGTTGATGTGGAAGGCCACCAGGTACAGCAGCGAGGCCAGCACCACCTGGCCTCCGAAAAAGGCCGCCGCGCCCAGGGGCTCCCCGCCCCGCAGGCGCCTGAACAGCCGCCAGGCGAAGTGCAGCAGGGCCAGGGCCATGAGCGGCAGCAGCAGGGGCGGCAGCACCGCCTGCCACTCGCTGATGATCCACACCATGTTGTGGGGCGAGTTGTAGGCGGCCAGGGCCAGCAGGGGCACGATCCAAAAGCCCATTAGGGCGAAGGCCAGGGCGTAGACCTTGCCCAAATACAGGGCCCGCCCCACCGCATGGCGCGAGAACAGCAGGCAGCCCCCGGCCAACACCCCGAACAACAGCGGCCCGCCGTGGCAAAGGCCGGTGGCCGCCAGCCAAAGAGCGGTGCGCAGGGGGTGGCGGCGCTGGTCCAGGTCCCCGGCCAGGGACCCCAGGAACACCACCATCAGGGCCAGGCTATAGGAGTAGGTGAACTCCCCGGCCAAGAGGCTGGGCAGGTTGCCGCCAAAGGTGGAGTTGGTCTGGTTGAACAAAAACAGCAGGCTGAGCGCCGCGCCCAGGGAGGGGGCCGGGAAGGGGGCCCGGGCCAGGCGCAGGCCCAGCCACACCGCCAGGGGCATGACCACCGCCCCTCCGGCGGTGACCAGTTTGAAGGCCACGCTCAGCGGCATGGCCGCCGAAAGCAGCACCATGCCCAAAAAGGGCAGGGGGAAGTAGAACTGGAACATGGGGTAACCGGCCAGGTTGCCGGGGCACCAGCCCGAGACGCGGCCCGAGGGCAGCAGCACGTGCTTGAGGTACCAGGCGCTGTAATAGTGGCTGGCCGTGTCGCCGCCGGTGGTGATGGTGGGCCTGAGCAGCAACTCCGGGGCCAGGTAGCCCAGGGTGTAGGCCGCGCAGGCCAGGGCCACCCCCAGCTCCAGCCAGAAGGCCCAGCCCTTGGGCTCGGGCGGGGCGGCCTTTCCCCGACCCCGCCACCACAGGGCAATAAACAGCGCGCCCAGCACCCCGGCCAGGGCCCACAGCCAGGCCCGCCAGGCGTAGAGGATGTCCGGCGGGGTGGAAATCTTGAGCAGGGCCACGGCGGCCCCGGTGTGTTGCAGGCCGCCTTCCTGGTAAGAGGCCAGGGCCACCACCGGGTAGGTGGAGTCCTCCAGGGCTCCCCGGTTGGTGAGCCCCGCCTCCACGGTTTGGCTCCGGCCCGGCTCCAGCACCAGTTCCCGGCGCATGAGCTGGGGGGTCATCTCGCCGGGGGCCAGGATGACCAGGCTCACCTTGCGAGTCGCCTGGCCGGGGTTTTGCACCACAAAGGCCGGGGGTTTGCCCGGCAGGGGAGCCCCGGCCCGGCCCTTTACGCTCACTTGGGAGGAGGCGGCCTTGGCATGGGAAAACACCCCCCAGGACACCGCGCTGAGGGGGTACTCGTTGACATCGGTGTAGTTGACCCGCACCAGGACCCCGTAGGTGCCGGGCAGGGGCGGGGTGAAGGGCGTCCGGAGGGTTACGTCGGCGTTTTGGCCGGAGGGCAGCTCGGCCGGGCCCTGGGCGCTTATCCAGGCATCCCGGACCAGGGCGCTCACCCGAACTTGGCGGGCCGCCTCCGGGCCCCGGTTGAGCACCTGCACCTTCAGGGTCAGCTCGCCCTGGTGCAGCCGGGGGGTCACCGAAACCCTGAGGGAGATGGTGCCGGCCAGGGCCGGGGCCGCCAACAGTAGCAGAAAGGCCACCAAAACCGGTATCTTTAAGAGTAGACGCCACATGGAGGCTAGTCTGCCCTTAAAGCCTCGGTGGGGTCAATGCGGCCGAGTTACATAATTTTTAAATACGTACCGCCGGGCTAGGCACCCCTTGACTCCGCAAACGGCCCCCTGTATTGAATTAGTTCACCAAAGTACCTGTACGACTTGCGGATTCGACCCATAAGGAGACGGTATCCGAATGAACCAAGACGAGCCACAGGTTTCCCTAAGTCCCGAGGGCGAGGTTTTCCCCCTGCCGGGTGAGGCCGAATACGCCGCCGAAAACCAACGCTTGGCCGGACTGGTGGCCGACCAGCGCGCCCTGGGCCGCGAGATCGTGGTGGTCATGGGCGTGGGCTTCGTGGGCGCGGTGATGGCCGCGGTGGTGGCCGACAGCGTGGGCGAGGACGGCCAACCCGGCAAGTTCGTCATCGGCATGCAACGCCCCAGCACCCGCAGCTTCTGGAAAATCCCCATGCTCAACCGAGGCCAGTCGCCGGTGAAGGCCGAGGACCCGGAGGTGGACACCACCATCGCCCGCTGCGTGAACCACAAGAAGACCCTCACCGCCACCTTCTCCTATGACGCGCTTAGCCACGCCGACGTGGTGGTGGTAGACGTGCAGTGCGACTACTCCAAAGAGGCCCTGGCCGACGTGGTGCAGGGCAGCGTGGAGATGGCCGCCCTGGAACAGAGCCTTAAGATCATCGGCGAGATGGTGCCGCCCACGTGCCTGGTGCTCATCGAGACCACGGTTCCGCCGGGCACCACCGAGTACGTGGCCCATCCCATCATGTCCAAGGCCTTCGCCCAGCGGGGTATTCAGAGCGAGCCCCTTTTGGCCCACAGCTTCGAACGGGTGATGCCCGGCCGCGAATACGTGAAGAGCATCCGCGACTTCTGGCGGGTCTGCGCCGGGGTGAACCCCGAGAGCCGGGCCCGGGTGGAGAAGTTCCTCTCCGAGGTGCTCAACGTGGCCGAGTTCCCGCTCACCGTGCTGGACCGGCCCATGGAGAGCGAGACCACCAAGATCGTGGAGAACAGCTTCCGGGCCTCCATCCTGGCCTTCATGGACGAGTGGAGCACCTTCGCCGAGACCAACGGGGTGGACATCGTGAAGGTGATAAACGCCATCCGCATGCGGCCCACCCACAACAACCTGATGATGCCCGGCCCTGGCATCGGCGGCTATTGCCTGCCCAAGGACGGCGGCTTGGGGGTGTGGGCCTACCATCACCTCATGGGCTTCCAGCAGAAGCTCTTCAAGATCACCCCCATGGCCATCGACATCAACGACAGCCGGGCCCTGCACGCCGCCGAGCTGGTGCGCGACGCCTTGCGCAACATGGGCACCCTGGTGCCCAACAGCCGCATCGTGGTCTTGGGCGCGGCCTACCGCGAGGACGTGGGCGACACCCGCTACTCGGGCAGCGAGCTGGTGGTCAGGCGTTTGGCCGAGATGGGGGCCGACCTGGCGGTGCACGACCCCTACGTGCTCACCTGGTGGGAGTTCTTGAAGCAGGACGAGTACCCCGCCACCAGCGCGGGGCGGGCCCGTTTCTTCCGCAACCAGGAGGGGCTCAAGGACCTTCAGGTGAGCCAGGACCTGTCCGGCGTGCTCTCCGGGGCCGACGCGGTGGTGCTTTGCGTGCGCCACGCCCAATACCTGGAGCTGGACCCGGACTGGGTGGTGGAGGCCTGCGGCGGGCCGGTGGCGGTGGTGGATTGCTTCGCCCTCTTGGACGACGAGCGCATCCGGCGATATATTGAACTGGGCTGCGAGGTAAAGGGCCTGGGGCGCGGACATATAAAACGCATCAAGGACGAGGTGCGGGGCTAGGCCCCGCTTCGCCCGCGGTTAAGGAAGGTATCATGGCCAAGGTGGATCGCAAAAAATTGCTCAAGGAGCCCGACGAGTTCCTCACTCTCAGCAGCAGGGTAATCCGCTGGAGCAAGGACAACCTCAACAAGGTGCTGTGGGGCGCCACCGCCGTGGCCCTGATCGTGGCCGCCGTGCTGGGGTTCAAGACCTACCTTGACTGGCGCGAGCAGCGGGCCGCCGCCGACCTGGCCGGGGTTATGAGCGGCTACGCGGCGGCGGTGGAGGGCAAGCTGGCCAAGGACCAGGTCGTCAAGCTGGCCGCCGATCTGGCCAAGGTCACCGAGGACTACGGCTCCACCCCCGCGGGCTTGCAGGCCCGCCTGGCCCTTGGCGACCTGCGCCTGGGCCTGGGCGAGTGGGACAAGGCCAAGGCGGTCTTCGAGAGCCTGACCGAGGAAGGCGGCCTGGGGGCCGAGCTGGCTCCCCTGGCCTTCCACGGGCTGGGCCAGGCCCTGGAAGGGGAAAAGAAATACAAGGAAGCGGCCCAGGCCTACGCCCAGGCCATCGCCGTGGCCGGGCCCAACCTGGGCCAGACCTTCAAGCTTGACCAGGCCAGGGTCTTGGCTGCCTCCGGCGATACCAAGACCGCGACCAAGCTCTACCAGGAAATCCTGAGCCAGCCCGCCGGGGAGGCGGTGCATGAGCGGGCCCGTGGCGCCCTGGCCGCTTTGGGCATGGAGGTTCCGGCCGAAAGCTAGCGCCCCGCCCAAATAACTGAAATCAGTGCGCCGGTTCTCTCTTTGAGAGCCGGCGCACTGTTTTGAGGTGGAAATCACCAGCGGATCATTGGAATATTAAAATATATACATCTGGCTGTATTGGCTGATATTGTCATTGCAAATATAAAGCCTGCCTCTGTATCGGTTAAAGCAATACATCCGTGCCCGCGACCTCTATTTGCCGGAGGCGGGGAGACATATGCACACCTTGAATGCGGGGGCAGTTGTGCGGTCTGAAGCGATCATTCTCGGGACGTGTTGTTCGGGGGTTAAAGACGGCGGTAAGAGGCTAGCGGCCTTGTGTCTGGCTTGTGCCCTGTTAATGCCGTTGGGCGGTTGCGCCACCGAGCGTTGGTGCAACGACCTCAACGACTACTCGACCCTGCAAGCCGACCTGGATCACTGTGAACGCAAGACCGGGTTCGCCGGCCAGATTTGGCCGTGGTCTTTCGACAACTGCATGAAGTCACTGGGCTGGCGGCCCTGCCAGGAGCAGGCGCCCAAACCCTAGGCGGGTCAAGGCAATGGGGGCGCGTCCCCCCGCCAGAAGTTTTCATCCAAGATCAATTTGACCCGTTGCTCGGCCTGGCCGGGGTTGGCCAGGACCGCCCAGACCTCTGGCGCGCCGGCGGGGGGCAGGCGCACCAGGAAAGAGGCCAGGGTGCGGGCGCCCTTGGGCTTGGAGCCGGTGCGCCACAGGCTGTTGTCGGGCCCGTTCCCTCGATCTTCACTGATCTCCCGAAACATGTCCAGGGTCAGGGGCCGCTTCAGGGCGGCCGTCAGGGCGTCCACCCGGGCCAGGCGGGCATGGCTGCTCAGGGCCGGGCGCTGGTTGAAGGCCGCGAACTCGGGGCTCAGGTAATGGTTGGTGTGGGTGAGCAGCCCATCGCGGGTGGAGGCGATCTTCACCGCCCCGCCGGGGGCTATCTCCACCACCGCGATTTGGCGGGCGTCGGCCAAGAGATAGAAGCGCGGCCCCAGGCCGTCGAACATTTGCTTGTGCTCCAGCACCGCACGCACCGAGGAGTACCCGGCCAGCAGGCGGCGGCTCACTCCGGGCGGGCCGCCGCGCGCCTGTTTGGGCACCGCCGAAGCCGAGGCGCTGAGCACGGTTAGTCCGGCCTGGTTGACCCCGGCCCGCACCCCCCAGCCCTTTTTGCCCAGGGCCATGAGGGCCAGATATGCCATGCCCTGGGCGGGGCGCACCCGCTCCAGGCGGCCGATGCTCGCTGGGTTCCAGTCGCGGTTCTTGGCGGCCAGGGTCCCGCCCCCGGCCACCTGGGAGCCCACCGCCGCCCAAAGGGTGCAGGCCCCGGCCGGGGCGGCCCCCAGCAGGGCCAGAGCCAGCAGCGCGGCCAGGCAACGGCGGATCAAGCTAGGACCTGAGCTTTTTGGCCAGCCGCCCGGCGGCGAACTCGCTGATCTCGGCCAGGCTGGGGTGGATGTAGGGGATGGAGGCGATGTCCGTCGCCGTGCCGCCCAGTTTGATGGCCACGGCCATGTCGTGGATCATCAGCGCCGCCTCCGGGGCCACCAGCTCGGCCCCCACGATGCGGCCGGTGCCCTTTTCGCCCCGCATGGTCATGTAGCCGCGAATCTTGTCCGGGTAGGTCTTGGCCACCCCCATGTCGCCCAACTCGTAGTCGGCCTCCAGGCAGTCCAGGCCCGCCTGTGCGGCCTGCTCGGCGCTTAGGCCCACCCGGGCGAACTGGGGGTCGGTGAAGATGGCGGTGGGCAGCACCCGGTCCTCCACCTCCCTGGGCTCCTGGTGGGTGGCGTTGTACCCGGCGGCCTCTCCCTGCACTATGGCCAGGTTGACCACCATCATCCCCCCGGCCACGTCACCGGCCGCGAAGATGTGGGGCTGGGAGGTGCGCATGTAGCGGTCCACCTTGACCTCTCCCCGCTTGCCGGTCTCCACCCCCGCGGCCTCCAGGTTCAGGCTTCCGGTGTTGGGCCTGCGCCCCAGGGAGAGCAGCAGGGCCTGGGCGCTCACGCTCACCTCCCGGCCCTGGTGGCTGAAGATGGCGGTGACCGTGTCGCCCTTGCGGCGCACTTGCTTGAGCTCGGTGCCGGTGTAGACCGTGGCCCCGTCCTCGATGAGGGCCTCGGCCAGAATGTGGCCGAAGCGGGGGTCGTATTTGCTCACCAGGTGCTCCGAGCGCTGCACCACCGTGGTCTTGACCCCCATGCGCGCCGCCACCTGGGCCAGCTCCACCGCCTGGGTGCCGCCGCCCAGGACCAAGAGAGATTCGGGCAGCTCGGTGAGGTTCATGAAGCCGTCGGAGTCCATGTAGCCGCTCTCGGCCAGGCCCGGCACCGGGGGCACCCCTTCCACGCTGCCCGTGGCGATGACGAAGTTGGCCGCGCTTATCTTTTGGCCGTCCACCTCCAGGGTGTGCTGGTCCACGAAGCGGGCCGCGCCCCGGTAGAGCTTGAGGCCCTGCTTTTCCTTGGCGGCCACTGATTCTTCGCGGCCTCCGGCCAAATGATCCACCACCGCCCGGGTGAACCGGTGCACCGAGGGATAGGCCGCCCGTCCGCTGACCCCCTGGGCCTTCACCTGGGCCGCTGAGTGCAAAAGGGTCTTACTGGGCATGCACCCGGCCAGGATGCACAGGCCACCCAAGCGGCCCGACTCGGCCATGCCCACCTTGGCTCCGTATTTCATGGCCGTGGTGGCCGCGGTGAAACCGCCGCTGCCGCCCCCGCCGATAACCATCAGGTCCAGGTCGAACCGGCTCATAGCTGTTCGTCTTCCTCGCTGGCTTGGAGCATGGCCCTGGCTCGGCGGCGGGCCGGCTCCTGCATATCTACTTCCTGATCGGTTTCGTCCACTATCTCCGAGCCCACCAGGGATTCGATGACGTCTTCCAGGGTGACCAGACCCATGACCCCGCCGTATTCGTCCACCACCACCACCAGGTGCTCCTTGCGCGCCAGGAAGGCGGCCAGCAGCCTGAGGGCGTTGGCCCCGCCGGGCACGAAGCGCACCGGCTTGATGAAGCTCATCAGGGTCTTGTCCAGGTCGCGGCCCTCCAGGCGGATGATGTCGTCCTTGTGCACGTAGCCCACCACCCCGTCGGGAGTTTCTTGCCACACCGGGATGCGGGTGTGGGCCCAGCGGCGGGCCTCCAGTTCCACCTCGTCCACGGTCAACTCGCCGTTCAGGGACATCATCATGGTGCGCGGGGTCATGATGTCCGAGGCGGTTATCTCCTCCAGGCCGATGATGTTGCCGATCAGCTCCGCCTCCATGCGGCTGATCTCCCCGCCCCTGGCCCCCATGTGGGCGGCGGCCAGGATCTCCTCCTCGCTCACCGGCGAGCCCTTTTTGCGGCTGCGGGTGATGACCCCGGTCACCGCCTGGGTCAGCCAGATGAAGGGCTTGAGCAACAGGATCATGATGCGCAGGGGAAGGATGGAGGGGGCCCACAGGCTGCGCCAGTGGACCGCCCCCACCGTCTTGGGCAGAATCTCGCTGAAGATGAGGATGGCCAGGGTGAAGAACACCGAAAAGGCCCACAGGGAGCCCGCTCCCCACACCTGCCCGGCGGCCCAGCCCGCCAGGGCCGCCCCGGCGGTGTTGGCCGCGGTGTTCAAGATGAGGATCGCCGCCAGGGGGCGGTCCACCTGGGACTTGAAGGCCCGCATGGCCAGGGCGTAGCGGTTGCCCGAGGCGGCCGCCGCCTCCAGGGTGATGATCCTGGTGGAGTAGAGCACCGACTCCAGCAGCGAGCACAGGGCCGATATGAGTATCGAGGCGCTAACCGCGATAATGAGCGTAGTCATGGCATCTCCCGCCGGCGATGAAAAACGCCGGTTCCTGGTCCAAGAATACCATGACTGGGCCGGGCGATTAACCGCCACAGGGCCTATTTCGCATGCACGGTTTTTCTAATAGATCACTCCCGGCAGCCAGGTGGCCAGCATGGGCAGGGCGGTGATGAGCACCGCGCCCAGGGCCAGGGCCAGCAGAAAGGGCATGGCCCCCTTGAAGATGGCCGACAAGGAGGTGTGGCCGTCGATGCCCGCCACCACGTAGACGTTCACCCCCACCGGTGGGGTGATGACCCCCATCTGGGTGACCAGCACGATCATCACCCCGAACCACACCGGGTCGTAGCCCAGGCCGGTGATGAGCGGGTAGAAGATGGGGATGGTGAGCATGATCAGCGCCAGGGCGTCGATGAAGCAGCCGCCCACCAGGTAGATGAGCACCACGGCCATCACCACCACCCAGCCGGGCCAGGACTGCTCGGCCACGGTCTGGCCGATCATGAAGGGCAGGCGGGTGACCGCCAGGAAATGGCCCAGCACCACCGCCCCGGCCACCAGCATCATGGTCATGGCCGAGGTCCATAGGGTGTCGCTGATCGCCCGCTTGAAACCGGCCCAGGTGAGCGAGCGGCGGATAAGGCCCACCAGGAGCATGCCGCCCGCGCCCACCCCGGCGGCCTCGGTGGGGGTGAACAGCCCGGCGATGAGCCCGCCCATCACCATCAAAAACACCACCAGCACCTCGGCCAGCTGCACCAGGGAGGCGATCTTTTGCCGCCAGGGCACCTTCTCGCCGGGAGGGCCCAGCTCCGGCCGCCACCAGCACACCAGGAAAACCGCCAGCATGAACAGGCCGCAGATGACCAGGGCGGGAACGATGGCCGCCACGAAAAGCTGGCCGATGGACTGCTGGGTGAGGATGCCGTAGACGATGAGCACCACGCTGGGGGGCATGAGCATGCCCAGGCCGCCTCCGCTGGCCACGGTACCGCCGGCGAAGCCGGGGTCGTAGCCGAAGCGCTTCATCTCCGGCAGGCCCACGGTGGCCATGGTGGCCGCCGTGGCCGGGGAGGAGCCGCACACCGCGCCGAAGCCGGTGCAGGCCAGGATGGTGGCCATGGCCAGGCCGCCACGGGTGGCCCCGGACATGGCCCGGGCCGCGTCGTAGAGCCGCCGGCTCACCCCGCAGTGCAGGGCCAGCTGACCCATGAGGGTGAACAGGGGGATTACCACCAGGCCGTAGTTGGAAAAGGTGCCCACCAGGTCGCGGGCCAGAAGGCCCAGCCCGGCCTGGGGCGGCACCAGGTAGGAGAAGCCCAGCCAGCCCACCAGGGCCATGGCGTAGGCCACGGGCATGCCGCTGAAGAAGATCATGAGCATCAGGGCCAGGGCCACCAGGCCCACCACCGCCGGGCTCACGGGCGCACCGCCTTGCGCAGCAGGGCCCAGGTCTGCCCGGCGATGACCAGGCAGGTGACCCACAGGCCCAGGGAGATGACCCTAGCCAACACGTGCTGGGGCAGTCCCAGGGTCATGGATATTTCGTTACTGGCCATGAGCTGGCCCGCGTAGACCCAGCTCTGCCAGGCGGCGGCCCCGCACAGGGCCAGGGAGCCCGCGGCGGCCAGGGTCTGCACCGTGGCCGAGGAGCGCCGGGGCAGGCGCTGGACCAGGGACATGAGCCCCACGTGGCCGTGGCGGGCCTGGGTCTGGGGAAGGGCCAGGGCCAGCACCAGGGCCCCCAGCCAGGCCACCAACTCCACCGCCCCCTCCAGGGGGCTGCCCGTGGCCCGCAACACCACATCCAGGCAGGTGAGGGCCATCATGGCCACCAGGCACAGGCCCCCACCCGCCTTGAGAGCGCCCACCAGCCAGCCGGTGAGGCGATTGTAGGTTTCCATGGCTTTTTTTATTTCCCGCCGGCCTGGGCCAGGGCCTCCAGGGCCGCCTTGACCACCGCCTTGCCATTGAGGCCCCGCCCCGTGGCCGACTGCTCGTACTCCGCGATCACCGGATGGGCCGCCTTACGCCAGCGCCGGCCCTCGGCGGGGCTGAGCTTGATGATCTGGCGGCCGGGCTGGGCCAGGAAGAACTCCAGGCCCTTCTTGTCGGCTTCGTCCCAGGTGGCCCCGGTCTTGCCCGCCCATTCCTGGTTGATCTGGCGGATGGTCTTTTTCACGTCCTCGGGCAGGGAGTTCCAGCGCGCCTTGTTCATCACCACGAAGAAACTGGTGGTGTAGGCCACCGGCAGGCTCCAGGTGCCGAACTTGACCGTCTCGGCCAGCTTCCAGCCCAGGTTGGATTCCACCGGGTAGAAGGAGCCGTCCACCACGCCGCGGGCCAGGGACTGGTAGGTGTCGGGCATGGGCAGGGTCACCGGCACGCCGCCCAGGGCCTTGACCAGCTTGGCCGAGGTGCCGTGGGAGCGGATCTTGAGGCCCTTCATGTCCTCCAGGGTCGCCACCGCCTTGTCGCGGGTGAACAGCAGGCCCGGCCCATGGGCGTGCACGTACATCACCACCACTTGGCCCAGTTCCTTGGGCTGGATTTTTTCCACGAAAATGTTGGCCGCCTTGGTGGCCTGCACCCCGCTCTGGTAGCCCAGGGGCAGATCCAGGGCCTCCATGGCCGGGAAGCGGCCCCGGGTGTAGGCGAAGCAGCCCATGGCCAAATCCGACAGGCCGTTGACCACGCCGTCGTAGGCCTGGCGGGCCGGGGTCAGGGTCTGGCCGGGGAAGTACTGCACGGTTACTTGGCCGCCCGTGCGCTTTTTGACCTCATCGCACCAGGCCTGGGCCAGTTGGCTCTGGGCGTGGGTGGGGGGGAAGAAGTTGCTGTAGGTCAGATTGGTTCCGGCAAAGGCGGCGGGAGCGCCGAAGGCCAGGGTGACAATGAGGCTGAGAACGGTCAACAGGCTTCGCTGCAACATGATTTTCTCCACGATGTATATGGTCCGCTGCCGGGCCGCAAGCTGCGGCGCGGGCACGGCTATCCTATTGGACTGGGGGTATGGGTGTTTATGTAGGGGTAGTTATCAGCCGCGGGGCGGCCGATAGTCGTAGCAATAGACGTAAGCATAGGCGCGGACGCTATAGGAGGCGTTGCTGGCCATGGTGTTGCTTTCGTCGCTCCTTGCTACTCGATAAAATCGGGCGGGGAGCCCGATGCGCGTGAAAAGTAGCACAGCCTAAGGCCGTCCGCAAGGGGGTTTTTAGCCAGTAATGTTTCATGGAGGCCATGCGGCTTCGCCAGGAAGCGCCATGCTTCGTTGGCGGCCTCGCTTAGACCTCGGCGTATATAAGAATACGCCTGCGGTCTGCGCTCACCGCCGCCTTGCCTGGCACTCCCTGGCTGTGCCGGCGATGGGTACAAGGTGTATTTTGATAACGCGGCAATTTTTTCATGAAGAACCTATAAGTTCCTTTGTTGGATGCCACCCAACCATCCTGAAATACGCGGGCTAGGGGCTGGCGTCTAAAAGTGGGCCGGGCTAAGATGGAAAGGCGAAACGAGGAGCGGCATGGACGCTGAGCGCGGCAAGAAAAAGAGGACCTGGGCCCTGGTCTGGGCGGGGGCGGGAATCGCCCTGGGGTTGTACGCCCTTGTCGCCTGGAGCCTGGTGGATTACACCGGTGGCTGGCAGATGGGCGTCGCCGCCCTGATTCTCCTGGCCGCGCCGCCCCTGCTGTGGTGGGTGCTGAAGCGCAACTGATTGTTTAGGTGCTGGAGGAGGCTCCAAGTTCGGCGGAGTGAGGTCGCGGTGCCATGCCCGGCACAGCCAGCCGCCGCAGGGCAAAGCGACCGGCGAGCGAGGGCCGCAGTCGTAGACAACGCTACGTCGAGGCCCGAGCGAAGCCGGCAACGCAGTATGCCGGCACTTGGCTGGGCCGGGGCTAGCCCCACTCCATCAATCGCCAGGCGTCGATGCCTCGGCGGGCCGAGTCCTGCTCCGCCTCTTTCTTGGAGCGCCCGCTGCCGGTGGCCACCCGGCGGCCGTCGATGACCAGGGCCACGGTGAACATCTTGGCGTGGTCCGGCCCCTCGGCGTGGATCAGCTCGTAGCTGGGGGTGAGGTGCAGCGCCTCCTGCACCTCCTCCTGCAAACGGGTCTTGTAGTCCTTTTTGGGGGTGCGCAGCAGGGCCTTTTCCGCCACCTCGGCCAACAGGGCGCTGAGCACCCGGCGGGCCTGCTCCAGGCCGCCGTCCAGGTAGATGGCTGCGGCGATGGCCTCCACCACGTCGGCCAGGATGGAGGGTTTTTCCCGGCCGCCCTGCATCTCCTCTCCCCGGCCCAGGAGCAGGCAGGGGCCCAGGCCCAGGGAGCGGGCCACCGTGGCCAAACGGTTTTCGTTGACCACCCCGGCCCGGGCCTTGCTGAGATGGCCCTCGCTGGCCTCGGGGAAGCGCCGGTACAGGAACTCGGTGATCACCAGCTCCAGCACCGCGTCGCCCAGGAACTCCAGGCGCTCGTAGCTGTCGCCCCCCAGCTCGGGGTGCTCATGGATGTAGGATGAATGGCGAACCGCCTGCATGAGCAGGGCGGGATCGCTGAAGGAATAATCCAGACGGTCGCAAAGTTGTTGCAAGCTCGGTTGTAGTTCGTTGTCCAATATGCTCCTCCGGGCCAAGTATCGGCCCGGCCAGGGTAAAATGTCAATGCGCCGTCGCAGGCCGCGCTTGACGCAACCCGCCGGCTACCGTAAGAAAGGCCAGATGAAGCCTCTAAACATTATACATTCGGAATGGTCCAACGGCTGGGGCGGCCAGGAGATACGCATTCTCACCGAGTGCCTGGGCATGGCCGGGCGGGGCCACCGGGTGGCCCTGGCGGGCTGCCCCACGGGCAAGCTGCGCCGGGCGGCCGAAGCCGAAGGGTTGACGTTCCACCCTATGGAAATGCGCGGCCCCTGGGATCTTCCGGCCATACTCAAGATGCGCGCCCTGCTCAAGAGCCAGAACACCGATATTTTGCACACCCACTCCTCGGTGGACGGCTGGGTGGGGGGCATGGCCGCCCGCTGGGCCGGGGTGGCCTCCCTGCGCACCCGCCACCTCTCGGCCAAGGTGCCGGGGCACCCCTTCAACTTCGTCTACCGCCTGCCCCAGGCGGTGGTGACCACCGGCGAGAGCATCCGCCGCCACCTCGTCGAGGACTACGGCCTGGCTCCGGGGCGGGTGGCGTCCATCCCCACGGGCATAGACGTGGGCCGCTACGCCCCCCGCGAGCCCGAGGCGGGCCTGGCCAAGGAGCTGGGCCTCGACCCCGGCCTGCCGGTGGTGGCCATCGTGGCCATCCTGCGCTCCTGGAAGCGCCACGACCTGTTCCTGGCCATGGCCAAGGAACTGCTCGGCCATGGCCGCCGGGCGCAGTTCCTCATCGTGGGCGGAGGGCCCAAGGAGCAGGAGGTGCGCGAACTGGTGCAAAGCCTGGGCCTGGACGGACGGGTGGTGATGACCGGCATGCGCCCGGACGTGGAGCGCTTGCTGCCCCTGATCGATGTGGGCGTTTTGGCCAGCGACAAGAACGAGGGCGTACCCCAGGCGGTGTTGCAGCAGATGGCCGCCCAGCGCCCGGTGGTGGCCGCCAAGGCGGGCGACGTGGGCCAGGTGGTCATCGACGAACAGACCGGCCTGCTGGTGGAAACCGGCAGCGCCTCGGCCCTGGCCGCCGGGGTGGCCCGCCTGCTGGACGACCCCGAACTGGCCGCGAAACTGGGCCGGGGAGGCCGCCGCTTGGTCTTGGCGCGCTACTCCATGGAGGCCATGCTCGACGCCACCGAGGAAATCTACGGCCGGGTACTGGCCGGGAGTACGCTGTGATCTGGTGGCCGGTAGGGCTGGCCGGGCTGGGAGCCCTGGCCTTCAGCGCCCGCTACCACTGGTGGCGGAGCCGCCAACCGGGCTCGCCGGTGCTCATGTACCACCAGATTGTCCAGGAATTGGACGGCACCCCCCTGCCCAAGCTCAGGGTTCCGCCCCGGGCCTTTGCCAACCAGTTGGACGCCATGGCCCGCCGGGGCTATGAGGTGACGAGCCTCAAGGACGCCCTGGAGGCGGGCGAGGGAGCCAAGACGGCGGTGCTCACCTTTGACGACGCCTTCCAGGACTTTGCCGCCAACGCCTGGCCGCTGGTCCAGGCCAGGGGCATGGGGGCCACGGTGTTCGTGGTCACCAGTCAGATAGGGGGCAGCAACGTGTGGGACCAGGGCAAGGGCATCCCCTCGGTTCCCCTGCTGGACGCCGGGCAAATCAAGGAGTTGGCCGCCCAGGGGGTGGAGTTCGGGGGCCACGGCCACCAGCACCGCGACCTGACCTCCCTGAGCCCCGATGAGTTGGCCCGGGACTTGGCCGCCTGCCAGGAGACCCTGAGCGAACTCTTGGGCAAACCCGCCCGCAGCTTCGCCTACCCCTACGGCCTGTTCAACGATCAGGTGAAGCTGGCGGTGGCCGGGGCGGGCTTCAGCGCGGCCTGCTCCACCCGGCCGGGCATGCTGGCCGGTAGCACCGATCCCCTGGCCATTCCCCGCATCATCGTCAAGCGCTCGGACCAAGCTCTCGATTTTTCGCTCAAGCTCACCCGGACCAAGAGCCGTTGGTAGGGGCCATGATCAAGCTTTCCGCCGCCGTAATCGTGCAGAACGAGGAAAAAAACCTGCCCCGCTGGCTGAAGGCGGTGAGCCAGGTGGCCGACGAGATCGTGGCCGTGGACTCGGGCTCCAGCGACCGCAGCGTGGAGATTTTGCGTCAGGCCGGGGCCAAGGTGGAGTTTCGCGCCTGGACCGGCTACGCCGACCAGCGCAACGCCGCCGCCGGCTTGTGCACCGGCGACTGGATATTGATGCTCGACGCCGACGAGGTGCTGGCTCCGGAAAGCATCGCCAGCCTGCGGGGTTTCAAGCAGGGGCCCGAGCCTGAACACGACATCCTGCTCATGCCTTCCAGGGTGTGGTTTTTCGGCCATTTTATGCGCCATGGGGGCTTTTTCCCGGAGTGGAAGCCCCGCCTGTACCGTCGGGGGGCGGCCCGTTGGGTGCGCCAGCAGGTGCACGAGCGTTTGGAAGCCCGGGGAAGCACCGGCCGCCTGCCCGGACTCTACGATCATTATTCTTACGACACGGTGGAGGACTACCGGTCTCGAGCCCGGGGATATGCCGAGGCCGGGGCCCGGTTCATGCTGGCGGCGGGCAAGCGGTGCGGCTCCCTGACCGGGCCCACCCACGCCGCCTGGGCCTTTGTGCATAGGTACCTGGTACGCCTGGGCTTTATGGACGGAAAGGCCGGATGGTGGGCCGCCTGGCTGGAAGGGGTCTACACCCTGGAGAAATACCGCTGCCTGGCCGAGATGATTCGGGATGGAAAATCGGGCCGGGTGGCCTAGGCTACGGATATACTTTAAGCTTGACACCGCCACGGGGTGTATTTAAGGTAGCCAAGACTCTAGTAATGCGTGAGAGAGGGCAAGTCCGGGCCGGCAGAGGGCGGCCGGGGTCTTGTTGGAAGGGCCTGAGGGCCCCAAGTTTTTGTCCGCTAAAGTGCCAAAAGGCACAAAGTGAACGCCGTTAACAACGCCGGGCCGTTTCCGGTCCGGAGACGAAGGTAAAGAATAAATTACCCGCCCCTCAAGGCGGGCGTCCCCAGCGGGGGGCGCGGGAACTAGCGTAAGGAGGCTTATACAAATGGCACTTATCGAACCTCATGGCGGTGGAAATCTCAAGCCGCTGTACGTAATGGACGAAGCTCAGCGCGCGGACCTGGCCAAAGAGGCCCTGGGTCTGCCCTCGATCGTCATCAGCTCTGCCGCGGCCGGCAACGCCGTGATGCTGGGCGGCGGCTACTTCACCCCCCTCGAGGGCTTCATGAGCAAGGCCGACGCCCTGGGCGTGGCCAAAGAGCTCAAGACCGCCTCCGGTCTGTTCTGGCCCACCCCGGTGCTGAACATGGTCGAGGACGCCGGCACCATCAAGGCCGGTGACCGCATCGCCCTGCGCGACCCCAACGTGGCCGGCAACCCGGTCCTGGCCGTCCAGGACGTCAAGGCCGTCGAGACCTTCACCGACGACGAGATGGCCCTGATGACCCAGAAGATCTACCGCACCGACGACATGGCTCACCCCGGCGTCAAGGCCTTCAACACCGTGGGCAAGACCTGCATCTCCGGCCCCATCAAGGTCCTGAACTACTCCTACTTCGACAAGGATTTCCCGGGCACCTTCATGACCGCCTACGAGATCCGCGAGAAGATGGAAAAGCTGGG
This sequence comes from Pseudomonadota bacterium, assembly GCA_018902755.1. GTDB lineage: Bacteria > Desulfobacterota > Desulfarculia > Desulfarculales > Desulfarculaceae > Desulfoferula. The sequence goes on from JAHIQI010000065.1 coordinate 44,555, forward strand.
CTGGTCCAAGGTTGTGGCCTTCCAGACTCGTAACCCCATGCACCGGGCCCACGAAGAGCTCTGCCGCATGGCTTACAACGACCTGAAGTGCGACGGCATCCTCATCCACATGCTGCTGGGCAAGCTGAAGGCCGGCGATATTCCGGCTGACGTGCGCGACGCCTGCATCCGCAAGATGGTGGAGCTGTACTTCGAGCCCAACACCGTGCTGGTCTCCGGCTACGGCTTCGACATGCTCTACGCCGGCCCCCGCGAGGCCGTGCTGCACGCCGTCTTCCGTCAGAACACCGGCTGCACCCACTTGATCGTGGGCCGCGACCACGCAGGCGTGGGCGACTACTACGGCGGCTTCGACGCCCAGACCATCTTCGACGAAGAGGTGCCCGCCGGCGCCATGAAGATCGAGATCTACCGGGCCGACCACACCGCCTTCTCCAAGGTGCTCAACAAGGTCATCATGATGAAGGACGCTCCCGAGGGTCACACCAAGGAAGACTTCGTCCTGCTGTCGGGCACCAAGGTGCGCGAGATGCTGGGCCAGGGCATTGCCCCGCCGCCCGAGTTCTCCCGCCCCGAAGTGGCCAAGATCCTCATGGACTACTACCAGATCGTCGACAGCAAGTAGTTCATAGCCAACCGGCCCCGGCCGGTTCGGCAGTCTGATAGTTAAGCCCGCCTTCCGCGCCGCGGAGGGCGGGCTTCTTTTTTGGCGAGGTTTTCCGGGCGCGCCTCCGATTTTTTGCCCTGCGTCCTTGCCCCAAGGCCCGCCAGGCCCGAGAATGAAACGACACCCCTTGGCGGAGGAGGACGTGGAAAAGAATTTTCAGGAGCGCTACCAGCTCTACCGCCGTCTGAGCCGCCGCCTGGCCGCCGTTTTGGAAGTGAACCACATCCTGGAAGCGGTGCGCGCCGAGGCCAAAAAGGTGGTGCCCGAGGCCATGGAGGCCTGCATCCTGCTTCTGGACCCGGCGGCCACGGCCTACACCCGCCCCATGCAGTGCGACCTGTTCGCCACCCCGCGCAACTGCCTGAGCTGCAAGCGCAACCGACCCGCGGTGCAAAAGGCCCTGTCCCAGCAAAAGGCGGTGCTGCTCAACCAGCCCGGCAAAGTCACCCGCCCCGACGGCACGGTGGTGGCCACCGGCCCCGAGGCGGCCATGCCCATTCTGGTCAAGGGCGAGGCCCTGGCCGTGGGCACGGTGTTGGCCCGGCCCGGCGCGCGCTTCACCCGCCGCGAGCTGTTTCTGATGCGCGATCTGGCCGACATCGCGGGCAATCAGCTCCTGGGTGCCAAGCTGCACTGGCAGGTGACCCAGGACAAGCTCAAGATCAGCCAGAGCCTTCAGCAGCTCACCCCCTTCGTGCCCCGGGCGGTGGCCCGCATGGCCCAGGAAGGGCCCCAGGGCCTGGCCCAGGGCAAGCAGCGCCGCCAGGTGGCGGTGCTGTTTCTGGACATCGAAGGTTACTCCCGGCTCTTTTCCCGCATGCCCGAAGAGGTCAACCAGCTGGTGGAGCGCTTCTTCTCCAGCTTCGTGGACCCCATCCACCGCTCCGGCGGGGACATAAACGAGACCGCCGGGGACGGGCTGATGATCATATTCTCCGACGAGGACCCCGCCGCCGGGGCCCGCAAGGCGGTGGAGGCGGCCTTCGACATTCAGGCCACCGCCTCCATGAACAACCTTTCCCTGGGCCTGGAGTCCGACCCCCTGCGCCTGAACATGGGCATCAACTTGGGCCAAGCCCTGGTGGGCCCCACCCGCCTGGGCAGCCGCATGACCTACACCGCCAGCGGCCCGGTGACCAACCTGGCCGCCCGCCTGGCCGACATGGCCCAGGGCGGCGACATCCTGATAAGCCAGGCGGTGCGGGAGCAGATCAAGGGCCTGTGGCCCACCTACCCCCGGGGCGGGGTGTGCTTCAAGGGCATGGACGAGACGGTGGAGGTGTGGTCGTTGATGACCTAGCCCGGCCTAATTTCCCGTAGTAAAAATTATCTGATAGGGCGCGCAGGGCGTGCCCGGCGCGGCCAGGGCGCGGAAGTTGCCGTATCCCTCGGTGTTTATGCCCACCGCGTAGGTGACCCCCGGTGCCAGCTTCACCGGCAGGCGGCAGGTGCGCCCGTCCACGAACACCGGCTTGCCCGCCACCACCGGGAAGGCCCCCAGCTTGGGGTTGGTCACCCAGGACCAGCGGCCGGGCGTCATGTCCTGATTGAAGCTGACCTCGATGTAGGCCAGCTTGGGGTCCACCCCCTGGGCCCGGTTGGCGGGCACGCTGGCCGTCACCACGCAGGGTTGGGCCTGGGCCACGACGGCGGCCATCAGCAAAAAAAGACTTAGCATGGCCAGTACCAGGGGCAGGCGCTTGGTTGGCATGGGGCTCTCCTATTAGTCCCTGGTGGCGAAGTGCTCGCGCTTTTCCTTGGGCCACTGGGAACAGAAGATGGGTTGCCCCTTGGCCACCCGCGAGAAGCACAGATTGCAAGTGGGCTCACAGGGCACGATTTCCTCGGCCCGGCCCTCCTTGGCCTTTGAGGGCCAAAGGGGATCGGCCAGGAGCACCCGGGCCAGGCCCACCAGGTCGGCCTTGCCCTCCTTGATGGCCGCCTCGGCCAGGGCCGGGTCCTGCATGCGCCCGGCGGAGATCACCGGCACGCTCACCGCCTCCTTGACCGCCGCGGCCAGGGAGAGCATGTAGCCGGGCTGTTTTTCCTGCTCCTGGCGCTCGGGCAAAAAGAACGACTCATAGGTGCCGCCCATCACCGACAGGTAGGCCAGGCCCGCCTCGGCCAGGCGCGGGGCCGCCTGCACCGCCTCGGCAAGTTGCAGGCCGTCGGGCAGCCACTCGTCGGCAAGGAATCGGTAGCCCACCGGGTAGTCCGGGCCCACCGCCTGGCGCACCGCCGCGATCACCTCCAGGGGGAAGCGCAGGCGGTTTTCCAGGGAGCCGCCGTACTCATCGTCGCGGCGGTTGGTGCGCGGCGAGAGGAACTGGGCCAGCAGATAGCCGGTGCCCCCGTGCAACTCCACCAGGTCGAAACCGGCCTGGCGCACCCGGCGGGCGGCCTGGGCGAAGGCCTCCACGATCCCGGCGATCTGCTCCAGGGTGAGGGCCTCGGGGACCATCTTCCCCAGGGGCACCGCCGAGGGGGCCAGGGGGACGCCCTCGCCGTGGGCGAAGCGCCCGGCGTGGTTGATCTGCAAGCCGGCCATTGCCCCGCCCTCCTGGATGGCCTTGGCCAGGCGGGCCAGGCCCTGGACGAAGCGGTCCTCGTCGATGCGCATGGTGAAGGGCGAGCCCTGCCCCCGTGGGTCGATGGAGGCGTTTTCCACTATGACCATGGCCGCGCCCGAGGCTCCCATGGCCTGGTAGTGCTCCAGCAGGCGCGGGTTGACCAGGCCGTCGCTGCCCGCATAGCCCAGGAACAGGGGGGCCATGGTGATGCGGTTGGCCAGGGAAAGGCCGTTCAGTTCCAGGGGCGAAAACAGGGCGGGATAGGGACTCATGGCATACTCCTCGGTTGCGGGAAGGCGGGGCGGTTCTCCCGGTGACTTTTGGCGGCGGGGGGAGGCGGCTCAGTCCAGCTTGTACACCTCGTCGCCGGGGCGGCAGCGCTCGGGCACCTTGATGCCCACGGTCTGGCCCCGCCCGGCGGTTTCGATGACCGCGTGCTCCTCTTGCATGGACTCCACGGTGCTCTCGAAATCGGTGGTGAACCCGGCGAAGTGGAGCCTGTCGCCCACCGCCAGGCTTGCGCCGGTGACGCGGATGGCGGCCACCATGGGCTTGGCGAAGAACTTGAAGACCTCGCCGACCTTGCTCTCGGACATCACAGTCCCCCATTTATCGGTATTCATTTAACATACCCGCCCCTACCGCATTGTTGTCAAGGGCGGGGTGCGCCGCGGCCGGGCAGCGCCGCGGCCGGGCAGC
>JAHIQI010000066.1:0-2500 GCA_018902755.1 Pseudomonadota bacterium
GAGGCTGGCTTCCCGCTTAGATGCTTTCAGCGGTTATCCTATCCGAACATAGCTACCCTGCAGTGCCACTGGCGTGACAACAGGAACACCATAGGATCGTCCACCCCGGTCCTCTCGTACTAGGGGCAGACCCTCTTCAATTCTCCTACGCCCACGGAGGATAGGGACCGAACTGTCTCACGACGTTCTGAACCCAGCTCGCGTACCACTTTAATCGGCGAACAGCCGAACCCTTGGGACCTGCTACAGCCCCAGGATGTGATGAGCCGACATCGAGGTGCCAAACCTCCCCGTCGATGTGAACTCTTGGGGGAGATAAGCCTGTTATCCCCGGCGTACCTTTTATCCGTTGAGCGATGGCCCTTCCATGCGGAACCACCGGATCACTAAGACCTACTTTCGTACCTGCTCGACCTGTCGGTCTCGCAGTCAAGCTCCCTTATGCCTTTACACTCTACGGCTGGTTTCCAATCAGCCTGAGGGAACCTTCGCGCGCCTCCGTTACTCTTTTGGAGGCGACCGCCCCAGTCAAACTACCCACCAGACACTGTTCCCGACCCGGATTACGGGTCTGGGTTAGATTCCTAAGATAGCAAGGGTGGTATTTCAAGGTTGGCTCCACCGAGACTAGCGTCCCAGCTTCAAAGCCTCCCACCTATCCTACACATACTAGCCCAAGAACCAATGTCAAGCTGTAGTAAAGGTGCACGGGGTCTTTCCGTCTTGCTGCGGGTAGACGGCATCTTCACCGCCACTACAATTTCGCTGAGTCCCTGGCTGAGACAGTGGGGAAGTCGTTACGCCATTCGTGCAGGTCGGAACTTACCCGACAAGGAATTTCGCTACCTTAGGACCGTTATAGTTACGGCCGCCGTTTACCGGGGCTTCGGTTCAAAGCTTCTCCAGGCGAACCTAGATAACCTCTCCCCTTAACCTTCCGGCACCGGGCAGGCGTCAGACCCTATACGTCGTCTTGCGACTTAGCAGAGTCCTATGTTTTTAGTAAACAGTCGCTACCCCCAATTCTCTGCGACCCCCTTCAGCTCGGATAGTAAATACCGTCACCAAAAAGGGCACACCTTCTCCCGAAGTTACGGTGTCATTTTGCCGAGTTCCTTAGCCAGAGTTCTCTCAAGCGCCTTGGGATGCTCTCCCTGCCTACCTGTGTCGGTTTGCGGTACGGTCACCAACAATGCTCGCTAGAAGATTTTCTTGGCAGCATGGGCTCAGTGACTTTGCGAGGTAAACCTCTCGTCATCACCTCTCAGCGTTAATGAGGAAACGGATTTGCCTATTTCCTCCGCCTACAGGCTTGAACCGCCACTTCCAGCCGGCGGATCACCTACCCTTCTGCGTCCCTCCTTCGCTCAAACGCACGTTAGTGGTACGGGAATATTAACCCGTTTCCCATTACCTACGCCTTTCGGCCTCGGCTTAGGGACCGACTAACCCTGAGAAGATTAGCTTTACTCAGGAAACCTTAGGCTTACGGCGAGCGGGTTTCTCACCCGCTTTTTCGCTACTCATGTCAGCATACGCTCTTGGGATGGGTCCACTAGTCCTCACGGTCTAGCTTCAACCCCTTACCCAATGCTCCCCTACCGATGGTATTAAACCATCCCGCAGCTTCGGTGGTGTGCTTGAGCCCCGGTACATTTTCGGCGCGGAGCCACTTGACCAGTGAGCTGTTACGCTTTCTTTAAAGGATGGCTGCTTCTAAGCCAACCTCCTGGTTGTCTGCGCATCTCCACATCCTTTCCCACTTAGCACACACTTCGGGACCTTAGCTGGCGATCTGGGTTGTTTCCCTTTCGACGATGGAACTTATCTCCCACCGACTGACTCCCGGGGTAAAAGTTGACGGTATTCGGAGTTTGATTGAGTTTGGTACTCTGTTAGGAGCCCTAGCTCATTCAGTGCTCTACCCCCGTCACTTAATTTCCCGAGGCTATACCTAAATATATTTCGGGGAGAACCAGCTATCACCAGGTTTGATTAGCCTTTCACTCCTATCCACAGTTCATCCAAGCGGTTTTCAACCCACATTGGTTCGGCCCTCCATCCCGTGTTACCGGGACCTCAGCCTGACCATGGATAGATCACCTGGCTTCGGGTCTACTCCCTGCGACTAAACGCCCTGTTAAGACTCGGTTTCCCTACGGCTACACCTAACGGCTTAACCTTGCCACAAAGAGTAACTCGCTGACTCATTATGCAAAAGGCACGCGGTCAGACATGCATTTCCTCAGAAATGCAAACGTCCTCCCACCGCTTGTAAGCAGACGGTTTCAGGTACTATTTCACTCCCCTCACCGGGGTGCTTTTCACCTTTCCCTCACGGTACTGGTTCACTATCGGTCGTCGGCGCGTATTTAGCCTTATGAGATGGTCCTCATGAATTCCGACGGGGTTCCACGTGTCCCGCCGTACTTGGGTGCCTTACCCAGGAAGGTGCAGAGCATTTCGTGTACGGGGCTTTCACCCTCTGTGGCGGTCCTTT
>JAHIQI010000066.1:5000-87480 GCA_018902755.1 Pseudomonadota bacterium
CGCCGCCAGCGTTCGTTCTGAGCCAGGATCAAACTCTCCAATTATAAATTGGAAAACCGTGCTAAACACGGATTTTATCGGAATGACTTGACCCGTCTCGACGTCTGTCTTTTACCCGCTATTCAGTTTTCAGAGATCAAATTGGCGTGAGGCGTAAGATTACCACCTCGCTGGCTCTTGTCAAGTCCAGCGCGCGTTTTCGCGTTGGTGGGCTCTATGTGCCCCGACGCCTTAAGTCTTTTTTCAGAGACCTGCCGGTTGCTGTGCTTCCGGCCTTGCCGGTCGAACCAAGTTCGTGTCGGCAACGAGGGGGATATTACCAGAACCCCCCGTGTCTGCAACACAAAAAACACATTTTTTGAGAAAAAGACTTCCCGTATCACCAGGGCCACCCCCCTATGCCCTCTCTCGGGGGTGGCTAGGCAACTACTACCACATATGGTAGCCGACCCTTGGCCGCAAAATCAACCTTTTCTTGGCTTTTTATCCGCCGCGGCCCGCCGGTGCGGCGGCCTGGGCACTTGCAAGGCACTTCAAGCAAATTATGGTAGCCAATCAGTCTCCCGGCCGGCTGCCAAGCTCCATATATATAGATGCGAAGGAGGGGGGGCGAATTGACCGGATAGGGCGGGGGCCAGCTACTCAAACCCCCGGAAGCGCACGAACACCTCGCCGCTGTTCAGGCGCTTGACGGCCCGGGCGATGAGGCGGTTTACCTCCGGGCCTGGCGCGGTGGGGTCGGCCAGGGCCGGGCTCTCGGCCAGGTCCTCGGGCCCCAGGGAATCGAAGAGAAAGGCCTGGGCGCTCACCTCGGCCACCGCCCGCCCGGCCGGCGTCAGGCCGTAGGTGGTGACCCCGTGGCGGCTGACGATGCGCCAGGTGATGCGGCCCTGGGGGTGCTCGGCCCAGAAGCGGCGCGAAAGCAGCTCGGCCGCGTTGATGTCCTGGGCCGAGGGTAGGGCCTCCTCCACGGTTTTTATCAGGCGCTTGTCGGCGTGGTAGGTCTCGCGGATAAAGGCGGTCTTGGGATGGATGTGGTAGATGGCCAGGTCGTCGTATTTGGTCAGCAGGCGGTAGACGTAGACCTCGATGCCGATGTAGTTGCCGTCCTTGGTGGTGCGCTCGCAGCAGCCCAACTCGATCCAGAGCTTCTCGCCCGGCACATAGGCCCAGATCTCCTCGAAGTCCGGCTGGGCGCACAGGGCGCGCATCTGGGCCTCGCCAGCCGCCAAATCCGCGCGCACCACGGCGCGATAGGCGGGCGAGCGGTTGACCGCAAGCACCGGCTCATCCCGCCAGGGCCTGGGCTCGCTTTCGGCATGGGCCATCGCAGGAGCCAGCATCCATAAAGCCAAAACGACAACAGCCGCCAGGCAGCATAAATACTGGCCTATTCGACAGACATTGTTTCGCCCTTTATCCATGGGTGATTTATCGCGATGCATAATCGCGCTTTATTTATGCGCCGCGATGGCGACGACGGGCAATATGATGCCTTATCATCGTCACCGCAGCGCAGACGCCTTCAAGATTTATGCCGGGGGCTCCGTGCCGGGCGCGGGCGCGGGCGCGGGCGGGGCCGGGGGCGTGGCGGGCATGGCGGGGGGCGTCACGCCCTTGGCCACCACCATCTGCTCCAGCAGGTCCTTGATGCGGAAGAACACCATGATGACCTCCATGTAGATGCGGGCGAAGATCACCCCGATGAAGGCCACGATCACCGCGATGACCAGGGCCAGCAGGCCGTAGCCGAAGCCCGCGGAGAAGCCGGTGACGATGGACACCAGGCAGTACAGGGCGATGCCCACCAGCAGCAGCACGTAGAGCACCTTGATGTAGCTGGGGGTCACCATTCTCTTGAACGAGAAATCGAACAGGTCGGCGATGGGATTGGACATAATTTTCCTCCCGTTGGGAAGTTGGGTACCTGGATCATTGTACCCAAAAAGCGCCGCCCACCGCAGAAAGCGATGGGCGGGCGCAAAATCGTCACGGGAGAAGTTGAGGCTTACTCAGGCACCACCCGGTGGTGCTTCTTTTTGCCCGCGCGCAGCCAGATGGCCCCGTCGTCGCCGGCCATGTCCAGGGTAATGGGCATATCGAAGGCGTCGATGCGGGTCTCGCCCACGTAGGCCCCGCCCTGGGTGATCAGCCGCCGGGCCTCGGAAGAGCTTTTGGTCAGCCCCACCTCGTTGAACAGCATGAAGGCGGGCACGCCCTCGCTCAGGCGGGCCTTGTCCATGGCGCTGCTGGGCACCCCCTCGGCCTGGGCCCCGCCGCCAAAAGCGGCCTGGGCGGCTTCTTGGGCCTGCTTGGCCTCGGCCTCGCCGTGCACGAACTTGGTCACCTCGTAGGCCAAGACCTGCTTGGCCTGGTTGATGGCCGAGCCCTCCAGGCGGGCCAGCTCCTCCACCTGCTCCAAGGGCAGGAAGGTGAACAGCTTGAGGAAGCGGTCCACGTCGGCGTCGGTGGTGTTGACCCAGTACTGGTAGAAGTCGTAGGGGCTGGTGCGCTCGGCGTCCAGCCACACCGTGCCCGCGTGGGTCTTGCCCATCTTCTGGCCGGTGCTGGTGGTGATCAGCGGGAAGGTGAGGCCGTAGACGGTCTGGCCCACCATGCGCCGGGTGAGGTCCACCCCGGCCACGATGTTGCCCCACTGGTCGTTGCCGCCCATCTGCAACTTGCAGCCGTAGTGCTTGCACAGGTGCATGAAGTCGTAGGCCTGGAGAATCATGTAGTTGAACTCGATGAAGCTCAGCCCCGTCTCCAGGCGCAGCTTGACGCTCTCGGCGGCCAGCATGCGGTTCACCGAGAAGTGGCGGCCCACGTCGCGGAGCATCTCGATGTAGTTCAGCGAGGCCAGCCAATCCACGTTGTTGACCATCATGGCCTTGTCCGGGCCGAACTCCAGGAAGGGGGAGAGCTGGTTCTTGATGGCCTCGGCGTTGGCGGCCAGCTCCTCCAGGGAGAGGATCTTGCGCATCTCGGTCTTGCCCGAGGGGTCGCCCACCATGCCCGTGCCCCCGCCCACCAGCACGATGGGCCGGTGCCCGGCGCGCTGCAAGTGGACCAGCGAGAGGATGGGGATGAGGCTGCCCACGTGCAGGCTGGTGGCGGTGGGGTCAAAGCCGATGTAGCCCAGCACGGTCTCACTGGTGAAAAGCTTGCTCAGCTCCACCTCGTCGGTGCACTGGGCCACGTAGCCGCGCTCTAGAAAAGTGTCGTATACGCTCACGGTAACGCCTCTGTAGGTTATCTGTGGGGTTGGGGCCTGGCGGCCGCTCAAGGTGATATAACCCGAACCTGCGGGTTTGTCACGGAATTTGCGTGTTTTATGTGCTTAGGCGATAGGGGCGGAGCCCCAATAGTACAAGGCGCGGCGGGAGCTATGGGCGGTGGCGGTCATAGTGGAGGCATTATAGCCGGGGAGAGGGGCATCAAATATCTCCGCCCTTTTTGCGATTACATCGCTCACACAAGAGTTGAATATTTCGCTCAGTATTACTCCCACCTTTTACAACCGGTATAATGTGATCAAACTCCAGCTTTTCTGCGCTTCCACACCTCACGCACTTGCCCTTGTCCCGCTGCCACACAAACAGCCGCACCGAATCTGGAATGCGCTCTCTGCGCCCGACTTTTACCAACTCTAAATTCTCTAACGCTTCAACTTCACGACGCATTCTTTCCAACGCCTTATCGCGACGCAATACAGCATGCTTGATTTTTAATTTGACCTCTTCAAGTGAGAGTCCGTTGCTGCCTGTCACGCAAACGGCAGTTCCGCAGTATACCCAAGGGCCGTCAGCCGGCAGTTCGGCTAGATCTAACGGCCGAATCAGGTCCTGGCTGTCTGGCTCGTAGCTAGCATCAATATCTAGCTGTATTGTTCTCGCATCCAGTCCCTTGCCAAGCGTGAGCGGGGCACGATAAACGCCGTTGGCATCCTTAGCAATCTGGCCTGAAATCGTTACTTTCACGATGTTATCTTCCAACAATGGTTTGCTATTTTATTTATAAATTTATTCCGCCTGAGCCTCTAGCAGTCCACTGTTGGCGGCATCCATTATAGCTCAAATGCGGTCTAACCAAGCCAGGTCGAAAAGGACGGGGATTCCCGCAGCTTGAACCGGTGAAAACGTAGAAAAATCTTTTTCTGGACAAAAAATAAATAAAACTTCATCGTATTTAAATGGCATGTCACCAATGTGTCGCCATTCCCGTTCATGCGTTGCGTCAAAACTTTCATTAATAATATTTATGAAAGGGTGTAACTGGGAGGGAACAAAATTAAAAACTGATCTACTAAAACTCTCACCAGGCAGAGTAAATGACTCCTTTAGAATAGATTTTCTAATATTCAGACATGGGTTAGCACCACGTTCAAAGAGAAGGTCTCTATCGAAAGCTAGCCCGTACTGTGATTCGAATACGTCTCGATGTGCCTTGAGACCTGAAAGAGTGCTCTCAGTAAAACAGACTGCACTTGAATTGCGCTTACCATCGAACTTACCAGTCATTGGGTTATAAATATTTACATTTGCTGCTGCGGCATACCATCCAACCGATGACGCCTTTAAAACCGGCTTTGGTGGATTATTTTTCAAACTTAGAATGGATCGAAGCACATTTTTAGGATTTTCCTTTTTCTGGCTATCATTTTTTCTAATCAAGTGTGTCAGAAGAAACGAACAATCTGAACTTAATCGCGCCAACTCTCTGGCAATTTTGTTGGTGGTTTTAGGCATTCACTACTCTTGGCCTATAAGATATTATTTATGCACATTTACCTTACACCAACCACCACCCGCCCCAAAACCCCCTTTTTCCTTCCTTCCCAACCCAAAGGGAAGCGGAAGATCGCCACGGCCCGGCGGGCGAACCGCACACCTTTCCCGCGCCACCCACTCCGCCGGGCCTCGCGATGACGGCTATGGCTGGGTAGGACAGGGGAAGGGGCGTGGCCGCGCCCACGGCGTGGCCGCCTGCTCCGGGCAGAGATTGCTTGGCTACGCTCGCAACGACAGGAGGGGAAGGGGCTTACCCTTGCCTGCTTCCCGCCGAGCTATGGTATGCTTTGGTTCAACCGGCAAGGGAGCGAGCATGGACCCGGCCACCGCCAAAAATCGGCCCGCCATAAAAGAGTTGGCCCAACGCATAACGCCCATTCTGCGGCGTAACGCGGTTGTGCGCGCGGGGGTTTTCGGCTCGGTGGCGCGTGGCGAGGCCGCGCCGGGCAGCGACCTGGACCTGCTGGTGGAGTTTGGCGAGGAAAAGAGCCTGCTGGACCTGGCCCGCCTCAAGCTGGAGCTGGAGGGCGAGTTGGGCCGATCGGTGGACGTGGTTACCTATCGCTCCCTTTACCACCGCCTGCGCGAGCCCATCCTCAAGGAGCAGGTGCCCATCCTATGAAAAAAGACCCTCTCATCTACCTGGCCCATATCCTGGAGAGCATCGAGGCGATCCAAGGTTTTATGGCCGGAGTGGATCGCGAGGCGTTCGAAAAGTCCGAAGAAAAGCAGGCGTCGGTGTTGTGGAAGCTGGCCACCATCGGCGAGGCGGCGGCCAAGGTGCCGCAGGAGCTGCGCGCCCAACATCCCGCCGTCCCCTGGGCCGCGATCGTGGCCACCCGCAACGTCTTGATTCACGAATATTTTGGCGTGGATCTGGGGGCGGTGTGGAAAATTGTGCGTGACGACCTGCCGACCCTGGCCGAGCAACTCAAAAAAATACTCGCCTAATCCCTTGAGCCGGTTTTCCCCGACAGCTTCTTGAGGCGGCCCGCCAGGGCGCGCAAGGGGCGGGTGATGCGCCAGGCGGTGGAAGTGGTCACCTCAATGAACTCGGCGTCGCGCATGGCAAATTTCCGGGTGAGCGCCTCGACCTGGGTTTGCAGGTCCTCGATGTTCTCGCGCAGGCGCTCCGTGTCCAGCTCCGCCGCCACCGCCGCCCCCAAGCTCTGGTAGGCGGAGCGTATTTCCAGGGCCAAGCGGGAATCCGGCGACGCCGCGAACAGGGCTTTTAGTCCGGCGGGCGCGTCCGCCCCCACCCCGATGACGCCCAACCCGTTGCCGTGAACAAACTCGAAGTGGGGGTAGCGCTCAGACAGCTCCTCCCACAGACGGAACACGCCGAAGCCATCCCGGCGTACGTGGATGTCGTGCAGCAACACCACCGCGCGGTCGGTGAGCTTGGGCCGCCAGGTGTCGAAGTCGTGCTTCACCTGCTCGTAGGAATGGAAGCCGTCGATGTGCAACAGGTCCACCGAGCCGTCGGGGAACTGGGCCAGGGCTTCGTCGAAGGTCATGCGCAGCAGGCGGGAGAACTCGGCGTAGTGCTCGTCGTTGTGCCCGCGCACCGCCTCGTACACCTCTTCGCCGTAAAAGCCCGCCTGATCGTCGCCCCGCCAGGTGTCCACCGCATGGCAGCGGCAGGCGATCTTGGAGGCCTTCACCGCCTGGCAAAAGGCGAAATAGGAAAAGCCCTTGTGGGCGCCCAGCTCCACCAGGCTCCGCGGGCGGGCGGTGTTGACCAGCCAAAAGGCGAAGGGCGCGTGCTCCAGCCAGGCCGAGTCAATGCTGTAGCGGGGCTCCCAAAAGGAGGCCGCCGAGAGGAAGGCCCCCAGGCGGGAGGGCTCCAGGGCCGGGGCAGGCCTGGCCGGGACCGGGGGCGGCGGGCTCGGCGAGGGGGTCGGCCCGGATTGGGGGGCGCGGAACTTGCTTACCAGGTTGGGGTCCGCGATTCGGCCGTGCACCTTTAGAACCTCCTCCCGCCCGACGCCGTGCCGGTCGAAAATGGCCTTTAGCTGCCGGTAAAAATACTCCCCGTCTTGCACAAAGCGTGGGAAGCCAAGGAAGACGAAGGGGATGCCCCGGGCGACCAGCGGATCGAGCAGTCTGTACAGCTCCAGGGCCAGGGCCCCTTCCTGCTCGCTGGGGTCGGTGGTCTTCCAGATGGAACCGGGGTGGGCCAGGGGGTCTTTTCCCCGCGCCTCGGCCTGGCGGTAGACGTGCCGCCGGCTCTCCGCCGCCTCGAACAGGCCGCGGAAGGGTATGACCACCGCCTCCACCTTGAGGCCGCCCTCCAGGGCCTCATCTATATCGTCGGAGAGCCAGGGCGACTTGATGACGTGGGGGAGGTCGTCGTGGTCCAGGCGGGTTTCCAGACCGGCCTTGGAGATGCCGTCCACCCTCTCCAGCGCCTGGTCCTTGGAAAAGCCGGTGTCGAAATTCAGATGGGTGAGGATCTGCACCAGCAGGGTGGTGCCGCTGCGCCCGGTGCCGCCTATGAGGATGTGGCCGTCACCGAGGCTCATGCTGTCTTTCTCTCTGTTTTGCGGGGCAATATCGTCGGCCAACCTGGATGCTCCTCGGGGTCATTCTAAATGGGAGCAGATGGTTGGGCTAGTGTTCTCCCGCCGTACAGGCAAATTCGCAACGGCGGCACCATTTGGTGACTATGACCGGCTCACCCCGCTCATCGACTCGGCCGCTGTCCGAGGCATTGGTCCGGTCCTGTTCCATGCGCGGCATGCAGGCGCTACGGCGGTATCTCCCGGTCCCGAAGGCTTCCTGAGGGCAGGCGCGCAGGCAGGGCTGGTCGCAGCCTTGGCAGGGCTTAAAATCGTTGAGAGGCACGCTGGAGGGCAGCTTGTCCTGGAAACCGCTCTCAGCCGCAGCCTGGGGCCCCACTGGGGATGCAGCAGGAGGTTGTTTTTGCCGATCACGCCCAGCCCGGCCAATACGGCGGCGTCCTTTAGGAACACCCCGCCCAACTCGGGCTGATAGGGTAGCGGCTGGGCATGGACATGGTGGGCCCGCAACAGCCAGGTTGCCAGGTCCGCGGATATTTGCTGCATGCGGCGGTTCCCGGCGGTGTTTCCCCGCTCGAACCAGTCCAGACTGGGTTGGTCCGAGGGGTGATGCATGGCCAGCGCCAGCAGGGAGCGGGCTCCGGGCAGCCAGCAGACGGCTTTTTCAGCGTGCTCGTCTTTCCAACGCGCCTCAGCCGTGGCGTGGTAGGAGGGGCCGTCCAGCACGGCATGCACATCAACGATTCCCGCCTGAATGCCCTCGTACTGTTGCGCCTTGGCGATAAGCTCTTGCGCTGTCAGGTTGTGCCGGCTCATCATATCCTCCTTTCCCATCCGGCCAGGCCACAGGAGAATACTGGTGGGTTGTGCTCTTTTATTTATCAGTATAACAGCAGGAATCTTGGGCGTGGGCGGAGAATGGAGCCTTAGGTCAACGCCTCGTAAATGCGCTCGATCTTGGTGGCCTTGCCGGTCTCCGGGTCCACCCGCACCAGGGTGGCGTTGATGGCGGTGGGTCCGGCGGCCACCTTGAAGGGCAGGGGCCTGAAGGTGCGCAAGCGGTGGGTGGCGGTCTTGGGGTCCATGCCTATCACCGAATCCACCGGCCCGGTGAGGCCCACGTCGGTCTGGTAAGCGGTGCCCCCGGCCAGGATGCGCTCGTCGGCGGTGGGCACGTGGGTGTGGGTGCCCAGCACCGCGCTCACCCGGCCGTCCAGGTAGCGCCCCATGGCCTGCTTTTCACTGGTGGCCTCGCAGTGCATGTCCACCAGGATGATCTTCACCTTGCGCAAGGGCCCGGCCAGGATCTCGTCGGCCACCCGGAAGGGATCGTCCAGGGGGTTCATGAACACCCGGCCCTCCAGGTTGATCACCCCCACCCGGCGGCCCGATTTGGTCTCGGCCAGGGTCCAGCCGCGGCCGGGGGCGTCCTGGGGATAGTTGGCCGGGCGCAGCAGGCGGGGCTCGGACTCCAGCATGGGCACCAGGTCGCGCTGGCGCCACACGTGGTTGCCGGTGGTGAGCACGCCCGCCCCGTAGCTGAAAAGCTCATCGGCCACCCGGGAGCTGAGGCCCAGGCCGCCGGAGGCGTTCTCGCCGTTGACCACCACCAGGTCCAGGGCCAGTCGTTGGCGCAGGCCGGGCAACAGGCTCTTGAGGCAGCGGCGTCCGGGCGCGCCGAACACGTCGCCGACCATCAGGATATTCATGACAGGCCGCCCATGGGCAAAGCACTTTCCACGGCCGGACGCACCGCCAAGGGGCGGGGGGGCCGAGCCGGGTTGAACAGGGGGAGCCTTTGGGGCAAAGGCTCCCCCCTAGTATCAGCTATTTGGCGTAGTCGACCGCCCTGGTTTCGCGGATGACCGTAACCTTGATCTGGCCCGGATAGGTCAACTCTTCCTCGATCTTGCGGGCCACGTCGTGGGAGATCATCAGGGCCATGTCGTCATTGGTGCGCTCGGTCTCCAGGACAATGCGCAGCTCGCGGCCCGCTTGGATGGCGTAGGCGTTGGACACGCCTTCGTGGGCGGTGGCGATGCGCTCCAGGTCTTCCAGGCGCTTGACGTAGGATTCCAGCATCTCGCGGCGCGCGCCGGGGCGGGCCCCGGAAAGGGCGTCCGCCGCCTGCACCAGCACGTCCAGCACGCTGTCGGGGGCCACATCCTCGTGGTGGGCGGCCAGGGCGTGCACGATGTGAGGCTTCTCGCCATAGCGCTTGGCCAGGTCCGCGCCGATCAGGGCGTGAGGCCCTTCGATCTCGTGGTCCACCGCCTTGCCGATGTCGTGCAACAGCCCGGCCCGCTTGGCCTGCTGGGGGTTCAGGCCCAGCTCGCTGGCCATGATGCCGCAGAGGAAGGCCACTTCCAGGGAGTGGATCAGCACGTTCTGGGCGTAGGAGGAGCGGTACTTCAACCGCCCGATAAGCTTGATGATCTCTGGGTGGATGCCGTGCACGCCCACGTCGAAGGTGGCCTGTTCGCCCGCCTCCTTCACGCTGGCGTCCACCTCGATCTCGATCTTCTTGACCACCTCTTCGATGCGCGCGGGGTGGATGCGGCCGTCGCTGATCAGGCGCTCCAGGGAGCGGCGGGCCACTTCGCGGCGCAAGGGGTTGAAGCCGCTGATGATGACCGCCTCGGGGGTGTCGTCGATGATCAGGTCGATGCCGGTGGCCGCCTCGATGGCCCGGATGTTGCGGCCCTCGCGGCCGATGATGCGGCCCTTCATCTCGTCGTTGGGCAGGGCCACCACGCTGACCGTCTTTTCCACCGCGTAGTCGCCGGCGTAGCGCTTACAGGCCAACCCCAGGATTTCCTGGGCCTTTTTCTGGGCCGCTTCCTTGGTCTCGCCCTCGATGCGCATCAGGGTCTTGGCGCTCTCGTGGCGGGCCTGGGACTCTATGTTGGCGATGAGTTCGGCCTTGGCCTGGTCCTGGGTCATGCCGGCCATGCGCTCCAGGGTGGCCTTTTGCTCGGCTACCAGGTCTTCATATTCCTTGAGGCGCTGGGCGGTGTCCTCGCGCATCTTGGTGAGGTCGGTTTCGCGCTTTAGGTATTCGGTTTCCCGGGAATCCAGGGTGGAGGCCTTGCGGTCCAAGGTCTCCTCTTTCTTGTCCAGGCGCTTTTCCCACTGGGTGAGTTCGCTGCGCCGCTCCTTGCTCTCCGACTCCATGTCCAGCTTCATCTGATAGAGCTGGTCCTTGGCCTGGAGCAAGGCCTCCTTTTTCAGGGTCTCGGCTTCGCGGCGGGCCTCGTCCACGATCTTTTGGCTCAGGGCTTCCACCGACTCCAGACGGCTGGCAGCCAGCCTGAGGCGGATGATATAGCCGAGAGCCACCCCCAGGAGCAGGGCCAGTAGTATGCCGACAAGGGCAATGGGGGTAGACATTGGGCCTCCTTATCTATTGCGCAAGGAGACCGGGGACTTAAACCGTAGCCTCTAGCCGCCGCCTCTCAGGGCCTTTTTCCTCCTCCGGCCAGGCCGGGGGGATGGATGCGGCGATCATCGCAACGCCCACCACTGCCAAGGATTCTCGGCGCGGATCGGCGATGTGACGACTTCGGGCTCATTATCAGCAGCTTCCTGCCGGCTTAGTTAAACGGTTCCCCCGCCTCTGCCGTGGAGCGGTCACTTTTTGAACCTGCCTAAACAGGTGGGCCGGGCGTGTGCGGCTTTCGGGTTCTCCGTGGGAGATCCACCTTGCCGCGCAGTGGCATTCGGCCCCTTAAAGTGAGTGTTGGCTCAAAATGCTTGTTCCGCCTGTACACGAGCAGGGCAGGGTCACCTAAGCTTTTTGCTCCCCTATCATATTGAGGAGCTTTTCGGTTTTCGCCTCGATCTCCTGGAACAGTTTCTCCTGCTGATCTCGCAGCTGCAGGAGCTCGTTGGTTATGTTGAGGGCGGCCAGCACGGCCGCAGCCAGGGTCGAACTAGTCTTGTTGGCGGCCCGCACCTCTTCCACGCGCTGGTTGAGGAGCTCCGCCACTTGACGGACCCTCTCCTCGCCCGCCTCGGAGCGAAGTACGTACTCGTTGCCCAAAATTTCTACGGTGACCGGCTTGGCCAACCTTACTCCGACCCAATCAGAGAGTCTCCAGCTTACCCAGGAGCTGTTCCACCTTTTGGCGGACTTGGTTGCGCTCGGCTTCCGCCTCGCTGGCCAGCTCCATCATTTCTGACAACTCCCTGTCTTTCTCCTCCAACCGGCCGCGCAGCTCCACGTTCTCCTGGCCCACGTCCCGCAGACGCGCGAGGAGTTCCTCCACCCGCTGCTCAAGCTGGTTGAAAACGCTAAGGTCCATAGCTTACTTTGCCTTTTCTGCCATATCCAAATCTAGGGGATGGGCGGTTCAAGGTCAAGAGCATAATCGTCACTAGTTCACTAGCAATCATTCCACGGTGACGCTTTTGGCCAAATTTCGCGGCTGATCCACGTCGGTGCCGCGCAAAACGGCCACATGGTAGGCCAAAAGCTGCAAAGGTACGGTGAGCAGGATGGGGGCCAACAGGTTGGGGCACTCCGGCACGCTGATCGCCGCGTCGGCCAAGGACCGGGCGGCGGCGTTGCCCGCCTCGGTCACCGCGATCAGGCGGCCCTGGCGCGCCCTGACCTCCTCCATATTGGAGAGCACCTTTTCCAACACATCGTTCTGGTTGGCCAAAACCACCACGGGCATGTCCTGGTCGATGAGCGCGATGGGGCCGTGCTTCATCTCCCCGGCGGGATAACCCTCGGCGTGGATGTAGCTGATCTCCTTGAGCTTCAGCGCCCCCTCCAGGGCCACGGGGTAGCACAGCCCCCGCCCCAGGAACAAGAAGTCCCTGGCCTGGGCGAAGCGCTCGGCCACCGAAACCACTTCCTGCTCCAGCTCCAGGGCCTGCTGAACCAGGCCGGGCAGCTGCACCAACTGGTTTATAAGCGCCCGGCTTTGCTCGTCATCAAGCGCGCCGCGCACCCGGCCCAGGTGCAGGGCCAACAAAAACAGCACCACCAGCTGGGTGGTGAAGGCCTTGGTGGAGGCCACCCCGATCTCCGGCCCGGCGTGGGTGTAGATCACGCCCGCCGCCTCCCGGGTGAGGGTGGAGCCCACCACGTTGCAGATGGCCACCGCTTGGGCTCCCTTGGCCGTGGCCTCGCGCACCGCGGCCAGGGTGTCCGCCGTCTCGCCGGACTGGCTTATGGCCACCACCAGGTCGCCAGGCCCCACCAGGGGGTCGCGGTAGCGGAACTCGCTGCCCAGGTCCACCTCGGTGGGCACCTTGGCCAGCCCCTCCAGCCAGAACTTGCCCACCAAGGCGGAGTGCCAGCTGGTGCCGCAGGCCAAGAGCACCAGGCGGCGCACCTTTTTGAGAGCCACGGAGTCCAGGCCCAAGTCGGGCAAAAACACCTCGGCATCCCCGGCTTTGGCCCGCCCGGCCAGGGTGTCCACCAGGGCCCGGGGCTGCTCGAAGATCTCCTTTTGCATGAAATGCTTGTACCCGGCCTTTTCAGCCATGGCCGGGGACCAGGAGATGGTGGTCTCCGGGCGCTGTTGGGCCCCGCCCTCCAGGTCGCTGATCTGGTAGGCCTCGCCCTTGATCACCACCAGGTCGCCGTCGTTTAGAAACACCACCCGGTTGGTGTGGGCCAGGAAGGCGGGCACGTCCGAGGCCAGGAAAAACTCGCCCTGTTTGCCCAGGCCCAGCACCAGGGGGGAGTCCTTGCGCGCCCCGATGATCAGGTCCGGCCGGCGGCGGTCCAAGATGACCAGGGCGTAGGAGCCCCGGATGCGCCGGAGGGAGCGGCGCACCGCCTGCTCCAGGTCCACGGCCCCGTTCTTCAGCTGGTTGGCCACCAGATGGGCCACGATCTCGGTGTCGGTTTCGGAGCTGAACTCATGCCCCGCCTGGATCAGCTCGTTCTTCAGCTCCAGGTAGTTCTCGATGATGCCGTTGTGCACCACCGCCACGTCCCCGGCCAGGTGGGGGTGGGCGTTGGTCTCGCTGGGGCGGCCGTGGGTGGCCCAGCGGGTGTGGCCCATGCCCAGATGGCCGCTCACCGGGTCGGTGGCCAGCTTGGCCACCAGGCGGCTGAGCTTGCCCTGGGCCCGGCGCACCGCGAAATCCCCCTGGTCGGTGACCACGGCCAGCCCGGCGCTGTCATAGCCCCGGTACTCCAGGCGGGCCAGGCCGTCCATGATGACCTGCACCGCGTCCCGTGGCCCCAAGTAGCCGATGATACCGCACATAGACTTATAGTCCTCTAGCCGTTAGTCTTCTTTGCCACCGGTGGCCGCCCACCGATCTTCCATCATGGCCAACTCCTCCCGGGAGTTGATGCCTTGCAGCTCCTTGGGGTCCGGGGCCACGGCGTAGCCCACCTGGTATCCCCGTTGGGCAAAGAAGGCGGCCAAATCGGTGAGGTAATACTCGTTCTGGTCGTTGTCGGTGCTCAGCAGGGGCAGGCACTCCCACAGGGGCGCGCCGCGGAACACGAAGATGCCCGAGCTGACCAGGGTGATCTTCTTTTCTTCCTCGCTGGCGTCGCGCTCTTCCACGATGCGGGTCAGGCGGCCCGCCGGGTCCAGGATGAGCCGCCCGTAGGCCGGGGGCGGGTCCACATCGATGGCCAGCACGCTCTGGTCGTTGCCCTGGGCCAGTTGCCGGTCCACCAGACCCTTGGCCGTGGAGCGGCGCAGGCCGGGCACGTCGCCATAGAGGATAAGCACCTGGCCCGCGAAACCCACCAGCTCCGGCGCGGCGGCCATGACCGCGTGGCCGGTGCCCCGTTGGGGCTGCTGCAGGGCGAAGGCCAGGCCGGTGCGACCCGCCAGATGCTCCTGGACCATCTCGGCCTTGTGGCCCACCACCACCACGGTCTTGACCGCGCCCATTTCCTGGGCCAGGTCCACCACCCAGTCGATCATGGGGCGGCCCGCCAGGGGGTGCAAAACCTTGGGCAGGTCCGACTTCATCCTGGTGCCTTTGCCCGCGGCCAGCACCACCACTGCCAACTGATTCTTCGTATCGCTCATAGGTGCCTATGGTATTGGTTTAGCGCCCTAAAGGCAATATCGCCTTGGGGCTGGGCCTTAATAATACAACTATTTCCCAGCGACAACCCTTGCCGCCTAGCCGTCCGCCTCCCCGTGGCGCTCGGGGTGCCCCTGGGTGTCCAGATAGCGCTGCCCCCAATGGGCCATGGCCGCCAGCACCGGCTCCAGGCTGCGCCCGGTGGCGGTGAGGGAATACTCCACCCGGGGCGGCACCTCGGCGTAGACCCGGCGCAGCACCAGGCCGTCGGCCTCCATCTGGCGAAGCTGCTGGGTGAGCATTTTTTGGCTGATGCCGCTCACCCCCCGGTGCAGCTCCCCGAAGCGCATGAGGCCATGGGAAAGCTCCCGCAGGATGAGAACCTTCCACTTGCTGCCGATAAGGGCCAGGGTTTTTTCCACCGGGCAACCCTGGCCGCATTTTTTATTATCGTATATCACCTGGATATTGCGCAATTCTTACCCAAAGGTTGTTATGTTATTTTATGGTGCCTACTTGCCAAATCACAGCTTTACCCAACAATATACCCCAAAACAGCCTCCAACACCATTGACCATGGGAGAAGCGTGATGAGCCAAAACGAGATCAAGCAGCAGATCGCCCAGTACCTGGGCAGCCATCCTTTCATCAACCTGGCCACCGTGACCGCCGAGGGCGCGCCCCTGGCCCACACCGTGGCCTTTGTGGCCGATGGGGCCACGTTGTTTTTCACCACCCGCAAGGACACCCGCAAGGCGGCCAACATGCAAGCCAACCCCAAGGTGGCCTACACGGTGGACCAGGACCAGTACGCCGGGTTCGCGGAGATCACCGGGGTGCAGATGGAGGGCACGGCCACGGTCATCTCCGACCCCCAGGAAATAGCCGCCGCCAACCAGCTCTACAGGGCCAAGTTCGGCGAGGCCGCCACTATCACCCCCAGCGACATGCACATCGTGGTCAAGATCGCGCCGGTGAGGGCCTACTTCCTCAACTACGCCAAAGGGTTCGACCACAAGGACCTGGTGGAGTACTAATTAGAAGGGGGTAGGGAAAAGCGGACGGGCGCCCCGATGGCGGGACGCCCGTTTTGCTTGGCAAAGGTGTTTTGTGTTTTTAGGTGTCCCGCGTCTCGGCCCCCTAGAACCCGAACCAATAGGTGATGCCCAGCAGCACCTGGAGGTTGTCCATCTCAAAGGTGTCCTTGGAAATGGTGCCCAGGCTGCTGGTGGACATGTCGCTGTCCACCGAGAGCCACCAGTAGCGAGCCCCCAGGCTCAGTGTCCAGTTCTGGGAAAGCTGGTAGCCCACGCCGGTGCCCAGGAAAAAGGTGGCCGTGTCCGAAGTGGACAGATCCACCGATTCGCCCAAACCCTTTTGCATGTTGTTGATGCCGGTTTCCTTGTCCGAGCTGGTGAGGGCATAGCCCACGCCGCCCTCGCCGAACCAGCTGAACTGCTTGGCGAAGTTCAGGCGGTAACGCCCCACCAGATAGACCGGCAGCGCGTTGATGGTGGCCCAGTCCGCCTCGGGGCCGCCGCTGCGGGAGGCCTTGGTCAAGAAGCTCATGTACTGGGCGCCGATGCCCACCTCGATGCCGTTGGCAAAGGCGTAAAAGGCCTCGCCGCCCAGGGTCCAGGTGGAGTCCATGGAGCTGGAGCTAGGCGCGCTATAGCCGTCCCGCCCGTCGATGGGGTTGCTCTCGATGCCCGTGGCCCAGCCGCCGAACAGGGACACCGCCGCCTTGCCTTGGGCCAGGGCGGGCGAGGCGGACAGCAGCACGGCCATCAGCAGCAAGCACAATTTTTTCAGCACGGTTCACCTCCCGAGTAATGATGGCTGTTCCCGTTGGCAGGCGGTCGACCGACGGATGGGGCAGGACGGCGGTAGCGGCCATGACGGGTCCATCAAAGTTAAAAGGGCGTCAACGCGGCAGTCGCAGCGTTTGGTTAAGTTGCGGACCCTTTTTCCTTGCGAGCATCATAGAACATTTCATTTGGCCGTACAAATAAACATCCCCGGATAGTGGAGAATTCCCGCCCCGCCCACGGCGCGCACACAAAAAACGGCCACCCCTAATGGGGTGGCCGTCACGGTTGGTATGGATGTGGGTCTGGGTCTAGGCGGCCATGCCGCCGCTGCGTCCAGCCACCTTCAGGCGCATCATGGCCCGTTGCATGGCTGCTTCGGCCCGCGCGTAATCGAGCTCCTCGGCCCGGGCTTTTTCCACCCGCTGCTGAGCCCGCTCACGGGCGCGCTGGGCCCGGTCGATGTCGATTTCCCGGGCCAGCTCGGCCGCCTCGGCCAGGATGGTCACCTTTTCTCCGGTCACCTCGGCGAAACCGCCGGCGATGGCCGCGTAGTCGGTGTCGTTGCCGTCCTTGAAGCGCATCTCCCCGATGGCCAGGGAGGCCAGGAAAGGCACGTGTCCGTGCAGCACGCCGAACTCGCCGTCCACGCCGGTAGCCACCACCACGTCAACTTCCTTGGACAACAGCAGCTTGTCCGGGGTGACCACTTCCAGCAGTATCTTGTTGGCCATGGGTACTAAATCCCCTCGCTTAGTCGTCGCCCTTCAACTGACGGGCGCGCTCCTGGGCCTCCTCGATGCCGCCGACCATATAGAAGGCCTGCTCGGGAAGGTCGTCGTGCTTGCCGTCCACGATCTCCTTGAAGCCGCGAACTGTGTCCTCCAGCTTCACGTATTTGCCCGGGGTGCCGGTGAAGGTCTCGGCAACGTGGAAGGGCTGGGACAGGAAGCGCTGGATGCGCCGGGCGCGGGCCACGGTCAGCTTGTCGTCCTCGGCCAACTCGTCCATGCCCAGGATGGCGATGATGTCCTGCAGGTCCTTGTATTTCTGCAAGGTAATCTGCACCTGGCGGGCGGTGTTGTAGTGCTCGTCGCCCAGGTAGTTGGCGTCCAGGATGCGGCTGGTGCTGTCCAGGGGGTCCACCGCGGGGTAGATGCCCAGCTCAGCGATCTGACGGGAAAGCACCACGGTTCCGTCCAAGTGGGCGAAGGTGGTGGCCGGCGCCGGGTCGGTGAGGTCGTCCGCGGGCACGTACACGCACTGCACCGAGGTAATGGAGCCCTTGGTGGTGGAGGTGATGCGCTCCTGGAGCTCGCCAAGGTCGGTGCCCAGGGTGGGCTGATAACCCACCGCGGAAGGCATGCGGCCCAGCAGAGCCGAGACCTCGGAACCGGCCTGGGTGAAGCGGAAGATGTTGTCGATGAACAGGAGCACGTCCTGGCCCTGCTCGTCGCGGTAGTACTCGGCCGCGGTGAGGGCGGAGATGGCCACGCGGGCGCGGGCGCCGGGAGGCTCGGTCATCTGACCGTAGATCAGGGCGGCCTTGTCGATAACGCCCGAATCCTTCATCTCGTGGTAGAGGTCGTTGCCCTCACGGGTGCGCTCGCCCACGCCGGCGAACACCGAGATGCCGCCGTGCTGCATGGCGATGTTGTGGATCATCTCCATCATGATGACGGTTTTGCCCACGCCGGCGCCGCCGAACATGCCCATCTTGCCGCCGCGGGGGAAGGGCACCAGAAGGTCGATAACCTTCACGCCGGTTTCCAGCACGTTGACCGTGGTGTCCTGGTCAACCAGGCTGGGGGCCGGGCGGTGGATGGGGTAGAACTCCTTGCCGTTAACGGGGCCCAAGCCGTCCACCGGACGGCCGACCACGTTGAGCACGCGGCCCAAGGTCGCGTCGCCCACGGGCATCATAATTTGGTTGCCGGTGTTTTTGACCGGCAGACCGCGGGTGAGACCCTCGGTGACGTCCATGGCGATGCAACGCACCACGTTGTCGCCCATGTGCAGAGCCACCTCGACCACGAGGTTGTCCTCTTCGTCGTTGATTCCAGGGTTGGAAATCAGCAGGGCGGAAAAAATCTCGGGCAAATTGCCGTCGGCGAACTCGACGTCCACCACCGGCCCGATTACCTGAGTGAGTTTGCCAGTGTTAACGATATCCATGACCAACCGGCCTCCTAACCAGAAGCGTTAGTTAATTACTTATAAACCCTAACCGGCTTTGAGGGCCTCGGCCCCGCCGACGATATCCATGAGCTCGGTGGTGATCGCCGCCTGCCGGGCCTTGTTGAAGGCCAGGGTCAGGTTTTGGATCAAGTCCTTGCAGTTCTTGGTGGCGTTGTCCATGGCCGCCATGCGGGCCGCGTTTTCGCTGGTGGAGGTCTCCAAGAGCCCGCTGTAGACCCGCACATTCAGGTAGCGGGGCAGCAGGTCCACCAGGATCTCCTCGGCCGAAGGCTCGGTGAGGTACTCCTGGGAGGACTCGTCCTCGTCGCCGGTAGCCTCGGGGCTGATGGGCAGGAGTTTTTCCACCGTGGGAATCTGGGAGACTATGGACCGGAAGCGCGAGTAGAGCAGATAGACCTCTTGAACCTCGCCGGAGAGGAAGGCGTTAAGCCCCAACCGGGCCACCTGGGTGGCCAAGTCGAAGTCAACCACGTTCATGACCCCGGGGAGCTTCTGAGCAAACTCCACCTTGCGCCGCGCAAAGAACTCCATGCCCTTGCGGCCCACCGCGTAGAACGCCACCTCGCGGCCTTCGCTCTTTTGCTGGGTCATAAATTTCTGGGCCTGGAGGATCAAGTTCATATTGAACGAGCCGCAGAGCCCGCGGTCGGCGGTGATGAGAATCAGGGCCACTCGGCTCACCTGCTCCGGCTGGGCCAGCAGGGGATGGGCCTCTTGGTCGATGCCCTCGCTCAGAGACCCCAGCACCTCGGAGAACTTGGCGGCGTAGGGCCGGAAGCGCTCGGTGCGTTCCTGCACCTGGCGCAACCTGGCCGCGGCCACCATGTTCATGGCTCGGGTGATCTGGCGAGTCTTTTTGACCGCCGCGATTTTATTTTGAATGTCGCGAAGTGCCGCCATGGCTGCCCTTCTTTACTGCTGAGCCTGGAATATGCCGGCAAACTCGGTGAGCGCCGCCTTCATCTTGGCATCCAACTCGTCGTCGATGATCTTCTTTTGCTCCAGCTCGGCGAAGACGTCCGCGTGCTTGGATTCCATGAAGTCGTAGAGCTGGGCCTCGTAGTTGGCCAAGGCGCTGACCTCGTAGCCGTCCACGAAGCCGCGGGTGCCGGCGTACAGGATGGTGACCTGCTTGACCATGGACAGCGGCTTGTACTGGGGCTGCTTGAGGAGCTCCACCATGCGGAAGCCACGGTTGAGCTGAGCCTGGGTGGATTTGTCCAGGTCGCTGCCGAACTGGGCGAAGGCCTCCAGCTCGCGGAACTGGGCCAAGTCCAGGCGCATGGTGCCGGCCACTTGGCGCATGGCCTTCACCTGGGCGGCGCCGCCCACGCGGCTGACCGACAGACCGACGTCGATGGCCGGGCGCACACCGGAGTAGAACAGGCCGGGCTCCAGGTAGATCTGGCCGTCGGTGATGGAGATCACGTTGGTGGGGATGTAGGCCGACACGTCGCCGGCCTGGGTCTCGATCACCGGCAGGGCGGTAAGCGAACCGGCGCCCAGGTCGTCGCTGAGCTTGGCCGCGCGCTCCAGCAGGCGGGAGTGGTTGTAGAAAATGTCGCCGGGGTAGGCCTCACGTCCCGGAGGACGCCGCAGCAGCAGGGAAATCTGGCGGTAGGCCACAGCCTGCTTGCTCAGGTCGTCGTAGCAGATCAGCGCGTGTCCGGAGCGGTCACGGTAGTACTCACCGATGGTGCAGCCGGAGTAGGGCGCGATGTACTGCAGGGTCGCGGGGTCGGAGGCGCAGGCGCTGACCACGCAGGTGTATTCCATGGCGCCGTGGCGGGTCAGGATGTCGATGACCTGAGCCACGGTGGACTTTTTCTGGCCCACCGCCACGTAGACACACTTAACGTCCTGGCCCTTTTGGTTGATGATGGAGTCAACCAAAATGGCGGTCTTGCCGATCTGGCGGTCACCGATGACCAACTCACGCTGGCCGCGGCCAACCGGGGTCATGGCGTCGATGGCCTTGAGGCCGGTGTACATGGGCTCGTGCACGCTCTTGCGAGCCACGACGCCCGGCGCCACCACCTCGATACGTCCGCGTTCTTCGGTGTCGATGGGGCCCTTGCCGTCCAAGGGGTTGCCCACCGGGTCGATGACCCGGCCGATGACCGCGTCACCTACGGGCACGTCGGCGATGCGCCCGGTACGCTTGACCGGATCGCCTTCCTTGATGTGCTCCACGTCGCCCATGATCGCCACGCCGACGTTGTCCTCTTCGAGGTTGAGCACCATGCCCAAAATTTGGTGGGGGAACTCCAGCAATTCACCGGCCATGGCTTTTTCCACGCCGTAGACGCGGGCGATGCCGTCGCCAACGCTCAGAACTGTGCCGGTCTCGCTGACCTCTACCTTCTTGTCGTAATCCTTGATCTGCTCACGGATTACCTGACTTATCTCTTCGGCTCTGATCTGCATTAGGCGTAATCACCCCTTCTCAAAGAATCCTTCAAAGTTTCCAGCTGCGTCTTGACGGTGCCGTCCAGAACCAGGTCTCCAATCTGGGCCCTTACACCGCCGATCAGGCTGGAATCCTCCTTGACTTCCACCACAACATCACTTCCGGCCAGCTTGGTGAGAACCTCCTTGATGCGGCTCACCTCCGCGTCGCTCAGCGCCGCCGCGGTTACAACTTCGGCCCGGGTGATGCCCTTCTCCTCGTCAAGCAAGCGGGCGTAAACCCGGCTGATGTCGCAGGTGGCCGCGATGCGGTCCCGGTCCATGAGTAGACGGAAGAAGTTATTTGCGATGGGGCTGAGCCCCAGCTTTTCCAGGAAAGTGTTCAGGAGTTTGCTGCGGTCCTCGAAGTCGATGGCCGGACTGGCCAACACCTGCTCCAGCTCGGGAGAGGCGGCGAACAGGTCGGAGACCTCGGCCAACTCCTTTCCGTATTGATCCAGGTTCCCGTCTTCCTTGCCTATCTCAAGCAAGGCCCTGGCATAGCGTTTGGCTACGATGAGGCTGGTCACTGTACCTCCTGCGAAACCTTGGCCAAGTACTCATCCACCAGGCGAGTCTGGTCTTCGGAGTTGATTTTTTCCTTGAGCAGGTCCTCGGCCAGGGCGGCGCTCATCTCGGCCACATCGCGGCGCAGCTCGGCCTTGGCCTGGGCGGTTTCCTGCTCAATGGTGAAACTGGCCTGTTCCTTGATGCGCTGGGCGGTGGACTCGGCGCCAGCGATGATGGCCGCCTTTTCCTTTTCGCCCATGACCCGGAACTCGGCCAAGATTTTATCGTGCTCCCCGGCGGCGTCGGCCAGGCGCTGCTCCATGAGCGCGTAGTCCCGGCGGGCCTGTTCGCGCTTGGCTTCCAGCTCCTCCAGCTCGGACTTGATCTGGTCGACCCGGGAGGAGAGGCCGCTCTTGAGGGGCTTTCTGAGCACCACCACCAACACGGCCACCAGGACCACGAAGTTCATGATGCGGTAGATGAAGTCCCACATCTGGTGGTCGCTGATTCCGCCGCCGCCGCTGGAGGCCAGGGCCGTACCGGCGCTCAGGGCGACAATGCCCAGGGCGGGCAGGAGGGGCAGCAACTTTCGAGCTGGTCTCATTGCAGGCTCCTCCCCAAAATTTTCTGGGCCAGCTCCCGTCCGAAGGACTGAACCTGACCCTTTAGTTCTTCGCGCGCCTGGCCGATCTCGCCCACGATCTCCTCGCGAACCTTGGCCACGGTTTTCTCCATCTCCGCGGTGGCCGCGTCGATGATCTCGCGCTCGGTGCCGTGGGCCTGGGTTTTCATCTCCTCGCGGACCTCGGCTCCGTCCCGCCTGGCCTGGACCAGGTTGGCCTCCAACTCGGCGGCCTTGGCCTTGGCGCCTTCTTCCGAAGAGGTGATGTCGCCGGAAAGCTGGGCCACCTTTTCCGCCCGCTGCTTGATTATGCCCCGGATGGGCTTGTACAGCAGGAAGTTCAGGGCCACCAGCAGCAACAAAAAGTTGCCGATCTGCCAGAATAAAGAGGCGTCTATGTCAATACTGACCATAAGACCTTTGTGCTCCCGCAACTAGGGGGAAAGGCGGCGGCACCTTTCCAGAATTGTGTTTCCAGCCCTGCTTGCGAAAAAAATTACTTGAAAATAGCCCGGTTATGGATACGAGCCCCACCCGGCACCTAGCCGGGGAAGTCTGTTACCAAAAACACAAGCTGCGACCTTGTACAATATTTAACAGGAAGTGTCAAAACTTTTTTTGCCTTACCGGGCCCTTATGCCGCTTGTCCAGGCGCCCTACCGGGGGGCGGAAAGCAGCTTGAGGCGGCTGGCCTCCTCCTGTTTTTCATCCAGGGCCATGTGGCAGCGCCCCTCGAAGCGAACCCCCTCTTCCATAACCACCAGGGGAGCGCTGAGATCGCCGGTCAAACGGCCCGGTTTTTTAAGCTCGATGCGCTCGCCGGCCTTGACGTTGCCGGTGACTCGGCCGCTTATGATCACCTGAGTGGCCTCTATCTCGGCCTCGACCACGGCGCTGGGCCCTATCAGCAAGGTTCCTTGGCCGCTTATGCGCCCCTGGAACTCGCCTTCCAGGTGGGCCTGGCCGCTGAAGTTGAGCTCGCCCTGTTGGCGCACACCCCTGCCCAGAAAAAAGCTCACCCCGGATTCATGATTGCGTTTTCCCACTGGCCGTCTCCCTAACCTCAAAACCGGCCCATGACCGGCCTCGCGGAGTTTTGTTTGCTCAAAGCTGAGTGTCGGCGCCGGCCCCGAAAACCGGCTGTCGCGGGGAAACAATATCTCCCTAGCACGCGGGGCAGGCGGGGGGCAAGTCAAAAGGTTATTTGCGCAGGGCCGCCCCCGGCGGAATGGGGGCGGTGTAGGGTTTTTTCTGTTTATAGAGCTGTAAACGGCGCAGCAGGGGCTCGGGGGCGGGCTCATCGCCCTGGGAGCCCCGGGCCAGGTCGGCCGCCTGTTCCTGCACCGCCGCCGCCTGGATATAGTCCCCGGTCCGGGCCATGGCCGCGGCCAGGGTGTCCAGGGTGCCCTGGTTGCGGTCTATGAACACCGCCTGGCGGGCCATGTCCATGGCCGCGCCGCCGTTCAAGAACTTGGCGTCCGGGCAGGTGGCAAGGAGCCAGGCCTTGGCCTGGTAGGCGGGGCCGTAGCCGGGCTCCACCTCGATGGAGCGGTTGAAGTCGTCCAGGGCCTTTTGATACTGCCCCAGGCGCTGCCAGGTGAGGCCCCGGTTGGTGAACAGCATGCCCCAGGTGCTGTTGACGTCGATGGCCATGGCGTAGTCCGCCATGGCCAGGTCGTAGTCCTTTTGGGCGCGCTTCTTGTCCCCCTGGGCCAGCAGGATGTCCCCCTCGTCGGCCCAGGCGGCGGCCCGGTTGTTGTAGGCCACGGACAGGCCGTAGGAATCCAGTTGCCCGGAGTCGATGGCCAGGGTGTAGAGCCGAAGCGCATCGGCCAGCTCGCCCAGGCGGTGGGAGTCCAGACCACGGTTCACATCGGTCTCGGCCCAATGATAGGCCCCAGCCGCCCCGGCAAAGAGCACCAGGCACAGGCACAGGGCCAGGGCCGGCCACAGCCGCCCGCCCTTGAGCGCCTTATTTCGCTTGTCCGTGATGCTCATAGTTTAGGAATCTAGCACGGCGCATCGCGCGGGTAAAGGTGGACCGCTCGAGCCGGCGGGGCAGGGCGGGCGGTTTGGCCCTGTCCGGAAGGTTTGTTGGGTTTCGCTTCGCTCTACCCAACCTACGCTATTGGTCGGAATGTCACGGAAGCCGTTCCCTGCGGGTTCGATCAGGTGGCGCTAGGCGAGGCGTCGGGCAAGCGAGACC
This sequence comes from Pseudomonadota bacterium, assembly GCA_018902755.1. Lineage (GTDB taxonomy): Bacteria > Desulfobacterota > Desulfarculia > Desulfarculales > Desulfarculaceae > Desulfoferula. The sequence continues at coordinate 29,120 of JAHIQI010000066.1, forward strand.
CGCAGGCGTATATGCCAATACGCCGAGGAGGCGAGCGCCGCCCGCAACGAAACATAGCGCCCCCTGGCGAAGCCGCCCCCGCCTACGGCCTGTGGAATACGAAGCGCCTCATGGCCACGCCTTGTATCAACCCCAGCGCGGCCATGGTGGTGACGAGTGAGGAGCCGCCATAGCTGACAAAGGGCAGGGGGATGCCCACCACCGGGAACAGGCCCAGCACCATGCCCACGTTGATCACCGCGGGCCAGAAGATCATGGCCGTGCCGCCGATGACCATCAACAGGCTCTGGCGGTCCTTGGTCCGGTAGGCGGTGGCGATGCCCCGGTAGACGATGGCCCCCACCAACAGCAGGACCACCATGCCGCCGATGAAGCCCCACTCCTCGGCCAACACCGAAAAGGCGAAGTCGGTGTGCTGCTCGGGCAGGAAGTGGAGCTGGCTCTGAGTGCCGGCCAAAAAGCCCTTGCCGATAAACTGGCCCGAGCCCACCGCGATCTTGGACTGGATGAGGTGGTAGGCCGAGCCCAGGGGGTCGCTCTCCGGGTCCAGGAAGCTGAAGATGCGCTGCTTCTGATAGCCCTTCATGAAGCGCCAGACCAGGGGCAGGGCCACTATCATGCCGCCCCCGGCGATGGCCAGGTCCCGTAGCTTGACCCCGTTCACCAGGATGACGCTCGCGGCCACCATGAGCACCAAAAGGCAGGTGCCCAGGTCCGGCTCCTTGAGGATCAACAGGGCGGGCACCAGGGCCAGGCCCACGGGCAAAAGCAACTGGTGCAGGCGGTAGGGCTCGGTCTGGTCGCGGCGCTGGAAAAAGGAGGCCAACACCAAGACCACGGCCAGGCGGGCCAGCTCCGAGGGCTGGATGACCATGGGGCCCAGGGCCAGCCAGCGCTGACTGCCGCCGATGACCTTGCCCCAGAACAGCACCGCGGTGAGCAGTATCACCACCAGGAAGTAGAAGGGGTAGGCGATGGTGGACAGGCGCTGGGGCCCGATCATGGCCACGGCCAGCATCACCACCAGGCCCAGGCCCAGCCAGTAGGTCTGCTTCACGTACACCGCCATGCCCGAACCGGTGAAGGAGCTGGCCGCGGAGTAGAGGTTGATCACCCCGCAGGCGCCCAGGGCCAGCACCAGAAACAGCAGCAGCCAGTCGAAGCTCGATACCAGACGGCGGTCGATCATGCGCCCGCTCCCGGCCGCGCGGGCTTCTTCTTGGGCTTGGGCTGGGCCGCAGGGGCGGCCTTGGGCTTGGGCGGCTCTTTGGGCGGGGGCTCGGGTATGCCGAAGTAGGCCCGCATCACCGCCGCGGCCACCGGGGCGGCGTCGGAGCCGCCGTGGCCGCCATGCTCCACCACCACCCCCACCGCGATGGTGGGGTTCTCCACCGGGGCGTAGGCCACGAACAGGGCGTGGGAGCGGTATTTCCAGGGCACGTTCTCTTCGTCGCCGAAGGATTTTTCGAACTTGAGGCCCACCACCTGGGCGGTGCCGGTCTTGCCGCCCACGGTGATGCCGGGCAGGCGCGCCCGGCGGGCGGTGCCGTGGGGCTCGTTGACCACGGCGGCCAGGCCCTTGGCGACGGTGTCCAGGTGCTCGGGGGCGATGGGCACCCTGGTCTTGACCGGCTCGGGGGCGGGCACCGGCTCGCCGCCGGGCGGGGTCACCGTCTTGACCAGGGTGGGGGTTACCAGCATGCCGCCGTTGGCCACCACCGCGGTCATGCGGGCCATCTGCAGGGGAGTGACCAGGGTGAAGCTCTGCCCGATGGCCAACGACAGGGTCTCGCCGTCTTGCCAGCGCTCCTTGAAGCGCTTCTTCTTCCACTTGGAGTCGGGCACCAGGCCGGGTGACTCGTGGGGCAGGCTTATGCCCGTGGGCCGCCCCAGGCCGAAAGCCCGGGCCCACTTGGCCAGGCGGTCCACCCCCAGCTTGAGGCCGGTCTTGTAGAAGAATACGTCGCAGGACTCGCGGATGGCCTTGTGGATGTCGGTGTAGCCGTGGCCGCCCTTCTTGTAGGCCCAGCAGCGGTAGTAGCGGTTGCCGAAGGGCATCTGCCCGGCGCAGAAAAATCGGGTGGTCAGGTCGATGGCCTTTTCGGCCAGTCCGGCGGCAGAGGTGATGATCTTATAGGTGGAGCCCGGCGGGTACATGCCGCTGATGGCGCGGTCCTTGAGGGGGTGCCTGGGGTCCTCGGACAGCTCCTTCCACTGCTTGGTGCTCATGCCGGTGATGAAGTCGTTGGGATCGAAGGCGGGGCTGGAGTACAGGCACAGCACCTGGCCGGTGCGCGGGTCCAGGGCGGCCACCGCCCCCACCCGGCCCTCCAGGGCCTTGGCCGCCGCCTTTTGCAGATTCAGGTTGATGGACAGGGTGAGGTCCGCGCCCCGGCTGGCCGGGACCTCCTTGATCAGCTTGATCTCCCGGCCCATGGCGTCCACTTCCACCTGGCGGGCTCCCCGGCGGCCGTGCAACACCTGCTCCCGGCTCTTTTCCAGGCCGTAGCGCCCCACCCAGTCGCCCATGCGGTACACCGCCCGGTTGCTTTGCTCCAGCTCCCGCTTGTTTATCTCGCCCAAATAGCCGATGACGTGGGCGGCCAGGCGGGGGGCCAGGTAGGCCCGCTGGTAGCGCACCAACACTTTGACCCCGGGCAGCTCGTAGCGGAAGGTCTCCAGCAGGGCCAGCTGATGGCGGTCCAGGTGGTTGCGCAGCACCACCGGCTTGAAGGGCGGCGCGCCCTGGGCGGCCCGGCGGGCCTTGTCGATCTCCTCGGGGCTCAGGCCCACCAGGTTGTGCAGGCGGCGGGTGAGCACGGCCCAGTCGCCCACGTCCTCGGGGATCACCGCCAGGGTGAAGGCCGGGCGGTTGTCGGCCAACAGGCGGCCCTCGGCGTCGAAGATCAGACCCCGGCTGGGGGCCAGGTCCACCAGGCGGATGCGGTTGTTCTCGCTCAACAGGCGGAAGTGCTCGCCCTTGAGCAGCTGGAGATACCAAAGGCGGCCCAAGAGCACCACCAGGGCCAGGCCCACCACCACCGCGGCGGTGAGCAGGGCCATGCGGATGTTGGGGTTCTCCCCCGGCTCCAGGCCGCGCCCCCCCACGGAGGCGGGTTTGGGTACCTGACTCAGGTTCACGGGGTCACCTTGCGCTCGGCGGGCCAGAAGCGGGCCAACATCCCCACCAGGGCCTCGTTGAGCCCGAAGAACAGGGGCGCGGTGAAGGCGTTGATCAGCCCCTGGGCCAACAGCAGCAGGGGCAGGTTCACCGGGGGCACGTAGGAGGGCACGGTGAGGGTCACCGCCCCGGCGGTGAGCAGGTGATCCAGGATGGTGAGCACCCCCACCGAGAGCATCTGAAAGGGCCAGGAGGTGATGTCCAGCTTGCGCCGGGCCAGCTGGCAGATCACATATACCACGGTGAAGATCACCACGTTCAGGCCCATGACCCCGCCGGAGATGAGGTCGGCCACGTAGCCCAGGAACATGACCACGATAAAGCCCAGCACCAGGGGCAGGCGGTAGCCCGCCGAGACCACCAGGACGATGAGGGGCTCCAGGCGCAGCGGCCCCAGGGCCCACCAGGAAAAGGCGGTGGTGCCCAAAACGGCCAACAGCAGGCCCATCACGGCGGTGCCCAGGGCCCGGGGCCAGCGGCTGGGTTCGCGCCTCAAGCGGGCCTCGCCGGGTTGGCCGGAGCCGCCCCGCGCTTCGCTTGGGGGCTCCATATAGTATGGTAGCGGGTCATGGCCACAACCTCTATTGGTCCAGCTGGCGGCGGCGCAAGAGCACCAGCACTTCCTCCAGCCGTCCGAAATCCACCGCCGGGGTTATCTGCACCCGCTGGAAGGCCCCGTCCTGTCCCTGGCGAACCGCCGACACCGTGCCCACCAAGACCCCCTTGGGGTAGACCCCGGCGGCCCCGCTGGTGATCACCTTGTCCCCCAGGCGCACGTCCTCGGTGTGGATGAGATACTTCAGGCGCAACTCCCCGCCGGGCGCGCCCTCGGCCACCCCGCGGGCCCGGGAGCGCTGCACGATAACATCCACCCCGGAGTTGGGGTCGATCAAAAGCAAGAGCTTGGCGTAGTGGGGGCTGGACCAGATGACCCGGCCCACCGCCCCCTGGGCGCAGACCACCGGCATCAGGGGCAGCACCCCGTGGGAAGCGCCCTTGTTGATGATCACCGTCTTGAACTGGGCGCTGGGGTCGGTGCCCACCACCTCGGCGGCCACGATGGGGTAGTCCAGGTTCTGCTTGAACTCCAAGAGTTTTTTGAGCCGCCGGTTGGCCAGTTCCAACTCGTCGCGGTCCACGGTGCGCTGCTTGAGGGCGGCCAGCTCATTTTTGAGCCGGTCGTTTTCCTCGGAGGCCTGCACCAGGGCGAAGTAGTGGCGCCAGACGGAGTTGAACCAGTCACCCACCCCGGTGATTCCCCGTTGCACCGGGCCGGTCAGCTCCAACAGATAGCGCCCGGCGGGGATTCGCTCCACGCCCTTGCCCGCGCTGAAGGAAAAGTAGGCCAAGGCCCCCAATACAAAGAGGCCCACGATGATGGGAAAGCGGTACTTGCGGAAAAAGTTCACTGTGTCATGACCAAAGTGTTGCGGCCGTACCCAGGGCGCCGCCTATGGGCTCCGGCGGCGGCTATTTGATCATGACCTCTTTGAGGAGGTCGAGGTTGTCCAGGGCCTTGCCCGAACCCAGCACCACGGTGGACAGGGAGTCCTCGGTGATGGAGATGGGCAGGTGGGTTTCCTTGGCCAGAAGGCTGTCCAAGCCCTTGAGCAGGGCCCCGCCACCGGTGAGGGTGATGCCGTTGTCCACGATATCGGCGGCCAGCTCGGGAGGGGTCTGCTCCAGGGCGATCTTCACCGTCTCCACGATGGCGTCGATCTGCTCGGTGATGGAGTGGCGAACCTCCTCGGCGGTGATCCTCAGGGTCTTGGGGATGCCGGTGATCAGGTCCCGGCCCTTTATCTCCATGGAGTCGGGCATGGGCGGATCGGCCCCTTCGTCGTCTTGCGCCCTGGGCTCGGGATTGGGCGGCGGATCGAAGTAGGCGTTGCCGATGGTGGTTTTGATCATCTCGGCGGTGCGCTCGCCGATGAGCAGGTTGTGCTTGCGCTTGATGTACTGGAGGATGGCCTCGTCCATCTTGTCGCCGCCCACGCGCACGCTCTTGGCGTAGACCACGCCGGCCAGGGAGATGACCGCCACCTCGGTGGTGCCGCCGCCGATGTCCACCACCATGCTGCTGGTGGGCTCGGTGATGGGCAGCCCCGCCCCTATGGCCGCGGCCATGGGCTCCTCGATCAAGTAAACTTCCCGGGCGCCGGCGCTCTCGGCGCTTTCCTTGACCGCCCGCTTCTCCACCTGGGTGATGCCGCTGGGCACGCTGATGATGATGCGCGGGCGCACCAGGGTGCGCCGGGCGTGCACCTTGCGGATGAAGTGGCGGAGCATGGCCTCGGTGACCTCGAAGTCGGCGATGACCCCGTCCTTCATGGGGCGGATGGCCTGGATGTTGCCGGGGGTGCGCCCCAGCATCATCTTGGCTTCCTTGCCCACGGCCACCACCCGGTTGCCGCCCCGGGCGTCCTTGCGCACCGCCACCACGCTGGGCTCGCTCAAGACGATGCCCTTTCCCTTGACATAGACCAGGGTATTGGCCGTGCCAAGGTCGATAGCCATGTCGTTGCTGAACATTCCGAGTAGTGGATCGAGGAACATGGGGGCTCCCATGGGAAAAAAGGCAAGGTGGTTATCACTTGGGGTCAAGGGGGAGACTACCAGACCATGGGCGGGCAAGCAACTATAATTAAGGTCGAATCTTGGTGACTTGCGCCTCATCCCCCGCCTGCGGGGCATACCGGTTTGTCACCCTGGGGATTTGACAAGCACCGGCTCGTGTGATTAACTTTGCACCTTGCATGGCCGCCCGCCTGCGGGCGCGGGCCCCCAACTTTGGCCCCGCCGACATTCAGGGCGCGCTCCAACCCCAGGCCCCCGGCCGGACCACAGGTTCGGGCAGGGACCTATACCTGTTTTTGCAAAGGGTGGTAACCGATGAAACAGACCTATCAACCCAGCAACACCAAGCGCAAGCGCACCCACGGCTTTCTTGTCCGCAGCCGCACCCGCGGAGGCCGTGCCGTGTTGGCGCGCCGCCGCTCCAGAGGCCGTAAGCGGCTGGCCGTGTGAGGCTAGCGGGGGCCGATGACCGGAAGGGACTTCTCTCTGCCCAAATCGGCGCGCCTTCGCACCCGGCCCCAGTATCTGGCCGTGCAGGGCGATGCCAAGCGCCGCCGCAGCCGCCATTTCACCTTGCTGTGGCGGCCCAACGGCCAGGCCCAAAGCCGTTTGGGAATCACCGTGACCCGGCGAGTGTCCGGCGCGGTGGGGCGCAACCGGGTGAAACGCCTGGTGCGCGAAGCCTTCCGGCATTTCCGGACCCAGCTGCCGCCCGGCCTGGACCTGGTGGTGGTGGCCGCTCCCGGAGCCCCCGATCTCGGCCTTTCGCAAGTCCGTCAAGAACTGTGGGAGCTTTGCCAATCCCTGAAAACTCCGGACCCGCCCGCTTGAGCCTCGGCGTCACGGCGGTGAGGGCGTTGGTGCGCCTTTACCAACTCACCCTGAGCCCCTATCTGGGCGGCCAGTGCCGCTTTTATCCCACATGTTCCAATTACGCCCTGGACGCCCTGGCCAAGTACGGCCTGTGGCGCGGGCTGGGCAAGAGCCTTTGGCGAATCGCCCGCTGCCATCCATTCTCCGCCGGCGGTCACGACCCGGCCTAGGCCGGTGCGCGCCCCGCCCTGGGAAACGCGATCATGGATCAAAAACGTATGCTGCTGGCCCTGGCCCTTAGTGTGGGCCTTATGTGGGCCTGGATAATGCTTTTCGGGGACAACAAGCCCAAACCGGCTCCCACCCCCCCGCCCCAGGCCGCTCAAAGCCAGACCCAGACTTCCAAGGGCCAGGCCCCGACCAGCACCACTCCGGCCCAGCAGGCTCCCGCTCCGGCGGCCCCGGCCCCGGGGGCGGTGCTCAGCGGCCCCGAGACCCTGGTTGAGGTCAAGACTCCTCTATATACCGCCATCTTCACCAGCCGAGGCGGCGGGGTGAGGACCGTGTCCCTGCAGGATTATTACAACCACCCGGAAAAACAGGGCGGCCACTTCGCGGTGCTGGACCTGGCCGAGGGCCAGCCCGCCTCCCTGGCATTCAACCTGACCAAGCTGGCCCCCAAGCTGGACACCCAGAACTTCACTCCCTCCACTGACAAGCTCCGCGTGACCCAGGGGACCAAGACCCTCACCTTCACCACCACCGTGGCCGGAGTGACCGTGGAGAAGACCTACGTCTTCCGGGCCGACTCCTACGCCTGGGACCTGAAGGTGCGCCTGATCAACAACAGCGGCAAGCCGCTGGGCCTGCAACCCTCCCTGGGTTTGGTGGAGGCCAAAAAGCGTGCCGAATCGGCGGCCTACGCCTTCACCGGCATCCAGTACTCCAAGGACGGCCACTACAATGAGATGAGCGCCGGCGACCTGGACGACAACCCCAAGGACACCGGCGACATCAAATACCTGGCCCTGTCCATCCCCTACTTCATGGGCGCGGTGGCCCCCCTGGACGCCCAGGGCGCGGCCCCGGCCAAGCGCTTCGTGGCCGGCTCCGAGGCCGGCCCGCTCATGGTGGCCACGGTGATCGAGCCCCTGGTGGAGCTGGCTCCCGGCACCAGCCGCGAGTTGGGCTATCTGGTCTACTACGGCCCCAAGGACCTCAAGATCCTCAACCCCCTGGGCCACGACCTGTCCGACGCGGTGGACTTCGGCTGGTTCGACGTGATCGCCAAGCCATTCCTCATCGTCATGAACTTCATCTACGACTTCATCGGCAACTACGGCATCGCCATCATCTTCGTGACCCTGCTGACCAAGCTCATCTTCTGGCCGCTCACCCGCAAGAGCTACCAGTCCATGAAGTCCATGCAGTCGCTTCAGCCCCATGTGAAGCGCATCCGCGAAAAGTACGCCGACGACAAGCAGCGCATGAACCAAGAGATCATGCAGCTATATAAGACATATAAGGTGAACCCGGCAGGGGGCTGCCTGCCCATGGTGGTGCAGATCCCGGTGTTCATCGCCTTCTACAAGGTGCTGGGCAACGCCATCGAGCTTAGGCACGCCCCGTTCATGCTGTGGATGAACGACCTGTCCGCCCCGGACCGCCTGCCCATCGGCTTCGACATCCCCTACGTGGGAGCCGGGCTGCCGGTCTTGACCCTGCTCATGGGCGCGTCCATGTTCCTGCAGCAGAAGATGACCCCCACCACCGGCGACCCCACCCAGGCCAAGATGATGCTCATGATGCCGGTGGTGTTCACGGTGATGTTCATCAACTTCCCGGCGGGTCTGGTGCTCTACTGGCTGGTCAACAACCTCTTCAGCATCGGCCAGCAGTACCTCACCAACAAGAGCAAGACGTGATCTTCCATGGAACACGTTGAATTTACGGGAAAAACAACGGAGGATGCCCTTAGGGCCGCCGAAGAGCACTTTGGCCTGAGCCTGGGTCAGCTGGAAGTGGAAGTGGTCAGCGCCGGCTCCAGCGGCTTCTTCGGACTCCTGGGGGCCAAGAAGGCGATGATCAAGGCCCGGCCCCAGGGCAAGAGTTCTGCCGACGAAGTGGCCCAGATGATGGCCGACTTCACCGACAGCGTGCCTGGAGCAAAAAAGGCCGCGCCCGCGCCGTCCCCCAAGCCACAGGCCAGGCCCGCCCCCAGGCCGCAACCACGGCCCCCGGCCGCTCCCAAGGCGGAGCCGCCCAAGGCCAGGCCCAAGCCGACGCCGCAGCCCCAGGCCGCGCCGGAGCCCAAGAGCGAACCGCGCCCGGCTCCCCCCCGGCCCACGGCCCCTCCGGCCCAGGACGCCGCGCCCGCCCCGGCAAAGGAGGCCCCCGCCCCCGCGCCCAGCGAGGGACCGGCCGAGCCCGGGCCGGACCAGGCGGAGATGGTGGCTTTCGGCAAAGAGGTGCTGGAGCGCCTGACCCAGGCCCTGGACCCCAATGCCACGGTGGAAGCGGCCAAGAACGAGCAGGGACCGGGCCTGTCCATCAACGGGGCCGACTCCGGGGTGGTCATCGGCCGCCGGGGCCAGACCCTGGACGCCCTGCAATACCTGGTGACCCGCATCGTGAGCCACAAGTACGGCAGGGCGGTGCATCTGAGCGTGGACGCGGGCGGCTACCGCCAGCGGCGGCGCTCCTCCCTGGAAGATACCGCCCGGCGCTTGGCCGACAAGGCCCGCTCCAGCCGCAAGGCCCAGAGCATGGGCCCCTTGAACTCCCAGGAGCGCCGCCTGGTGCATTTGGTGCTGCGCAGCCAGCGGGGCATCAGCACGGTGAGCCGGGGCAAGGGCGAAATGAAAAAGGTGGTCATCACCCCGCGTTAGGGCCGCCGAACCAACCGACCAGCCAGGGGCCTCCACGCGGAGGCCCCTTTTTTTGGCCCGGTGGACACCGACCGACGGGAAATATAAACTGTTCTGGCCGATAAAGGCGCCATCAAGGCGAAGCGAAGCATGGACCAAGACACCATCGCGGCCATAGCCACCCCGGCGGGGGCGGGCGGCATAGGCATCCTGCGCATCTCCGGGCCCCAGGCCGGGGAGGTGGCGGCCCGCCTGTTTTGCCCCGGCGACCCCCGCCTGGACGCCCGCGCCCTGCCGCCCCGGCGGCTGGTGCTGGGCCAGGCCCTGGGCCGGCAGGGCAGGGCGGTGGACCAGGTGTTGGCGGTGCGCTTCCCGGCCCCCCACTCCTATACCACCCAGGAGGTGGTGGAGTTGCAGAGCCACGGCGGCCCGGCGGTGCTGCAAGCCCTGCTGGCCGCCGCCCTGGAGGCGGGGTGCCGCCTGGCCCGGCCCGGCGAGTTCACCCTGCGGGCCTATCTGGGGGGGCGTCTGGACCTCTGCCAGGCCGAGGCGGTGGCCCAGCTCATCGCCGCCCAGAGCGAGAGCGAGGCGGGCCTGGCCATGGCCGGGCTGACCGGCGGCCTGTCCCAGGTTTTGGGGCCGGTGCGCGCGGCGCTGACCCTGGCCGCGGCCACGGTGGAGGCGGCCATCGATTTTCCCGAGGAAACCAGCGAGATAGCCGGTCCCGCCCTGGCCGAAGACCTGCGCCGCCTGGCCCTGGAACCGCTGCAAAAAGTGGTGGCCCGGCGGCAATCGGGCCGAATTTGGCGGGAAGGAGCCCTGGTGGTGCTCTGCGGCAGGCCCAACGTGGGCAAAAGCTCGCTGTTCAACGCCCTGTTGGGGCAGGACCGGGCCATAGTGACCCCCACGGCGGGCACCACCCGCGACGCCATCGAGGAAAGCGCCCTGCTGGGCGGGGTGGTCTGCCGCCTCACCGACACCGCGGGCCTGGGTCTGGAACCCGGCGAGCTGGAGGCCCTGGGCCGGGCGGCGGCCCGGGAGCGGTTGGGCCGGGCCGACCTGGCCCTGGTGGTGCTGGACGGCGGCGCGCCGCTGAACGATGAGGACCGCGAGGTTTTGGCCGCCACCAAGGGAACCAAGCGGGTGATCGCGGTGAACAAGGCCGACCTGGACCATGCCTGGGATTTGGAAGCGGCAGGGGAGGGCGCACCGGCCCTCAGGGTCAGCGCCAAGCGGGGATCGGGCCTGGATGAGCTGGCCACGTCGGTGGGGGCGGCGCTCACCGGCGGCCAGGCCGAGCCCGCGCCCGGCGAGGCGGTGGCCGGCAAGCGCCAGGCCGAGGCCCTGGCCGCCTGCGCCTCGGCGGTGCAGCGGGCGCTGGAAGGGCTGGCGGCCCAGAGCGTGGCCGCCGAGCTGGTGTCGGTGGATCTGGCCGAGGCCCTGGCCCGCCTGGGCGAGGTGGACGGGGTGGACGCCCCGGATTCGGTGATCGACGCGATTTTTGACGAATTTTGCGTGGGAAAGTAGCCGTGCAGCGCGATCTGGCCTTGGAAATCGCCCAAAGAGAGCTGCCCGAGGGCATTTTTGCTGCCTGGGAGCGCCTCTCAGCCGATCTTCTGCGCTGGAACCGGGCCCACAACCTCACCGGGCACCACGACCCCGCAGCCGCCTACCTGGATCTTTTTCTGGATTCCCTGGCCCTGGTTCCCCACGTGCAAGGCCCGGCCCTGCTGGACATCGGCTCGGGCGCAGGTTTTCCCGGCCTGGTGCTGGCCCTGGCCCTGCCGGAGCTGCGGGTGACGCTTTTGGAGCCACGCGCCAAGCGGGTGAGCTTCCACAAGCAGGCCATCCGGTCGCTGGAGCTGGGGGACAGGGTGCAAACCGTCATGGGCCGGGCGGGCGAGGCCCTGGAGGGGGAGCAATTCAGCACCGTCACCCTGCGGGCGGTCACTGACATTCCCGGCTCCCTGGAACTGGCCCAGCCCTACCTGGCCCCCGGCGGGGCGGTCCTGCTGCCCCGAGGGGCCAAAGACGCCGACCAGGCACGGAGCCTGAGCCTCAGCGTGGAGCCTTATTCCTTGGGCCCCGGCACAACCCCCCGGATTATTGCGATTTATCGCGGGTAATTTTCCGCCGCCCCCTTGTTTCACGTGAAACAAAAGACCGCCTCCGGTGCACGGAGCGGCCCTTTGTCACGAATTGTTTCACGTGCAACATTTCGCCCCCACAGCACCCCCCGGAGAATGAATTGTTGGGTTTCGCTTCGCTCTACCCAACCTACGCTATTGCTAAAGAGCACGGGCAAACAGCCGGTCCCTCCGTTCCCCTCTTTATTCCACAACGGTTTCTTAGAATGCGGCACAGTCCAGGCAAGCGAGGGCAAGGCGTCCGGCGAGCGCGGGCCGGAGGCGTAGCCTGAGCTACGTCGAGGCCTAAGCGATGCCGGCAACGCAGCCATCGGTTGTCTGGCTGCGCCGTCGCCTCGTTCGTTAGGAGAGAATTACTCTACGAATCGCCCATCGGGAAGATGATGCGGAAGGTACACCCCATCCCCGGCCTAGTGTTCAGCTCCACCCGGCCGCCGTGCTGCTGGATGATGCCGTGGCTGATGGCCAAGCCCAAGCCGGTGCCCCGGCCCCGGGGCTTGGTGGTGAAGAAAGGCTCGAACACCTTGCGGGCCACCTCTTCGTCCATGCCCGGCCCGCTGTCGGTGAAGGAGATGGCCACCTCGCGGGTCTGGGGGTTGTGGCGGGTGGTCAGCTCCAGGCGGCCCTGGCCCTCCATGGCCTCGGCGGCGTTGATGATCAGGTTGAGGAACACCTGCTCCACCTTGGCCCGCTGGCCCCAGAGCATGGGCAACTCGGGGGCCAGATCCTTGACTAGCTCCACCCGGCGCAGGATCATGTGCCCTTCCATTAGCGAAAGCACCTCTGTGAGCACCCGATTGAGGTCCATGGGTTCTTTTTCCGGGGTGTCCTGGCGGGCGAAGTCCAACAAACCGCGCACGATGATCTTGCAGCGGTTGGTCAGCTTGATGATCTTGTCCACGGTGGTGGTCAGCTCGTTGCCCACCCCAAGGTCCTCTTGCAGCAGATGGGCGTAGGTTAGGATGCCGCCCAGGGGGTTGTTGACCTCGTGGGCGATGTCAAAGGCCAGCTTGCCGGTGGCGGCCAGGCGCTCGGAGCGGATCAGCTGCTCCTCCATGGCCTTGCGCATGGTCACGTCGCGGGTGCTGAACAGCAGGGCGGTGCTTCCCCGGTAGGGGCAGGGGGTGGCGGTCACCTCCAGGTCGAACACACCATCAGTGCGGACGCCCTGGCCCTCGAACACCGGAGCCCCGCCGCCCCGCTCCACTTGGCGCATCCATTCCAGATAGCTGCGGCGGCAGGAATCGGCCAAAAGCTCCAAAAAGTCGCTGCCCGCCTGGGTGATGTCGTGCAGGCCAAACATCTGTAAAAAGGCCTGGTTGCCGAAAATGAAGTGGTTGTAGTCGTGCAGCACGATGCCCTCGCGGTTGGCCTCCACCAGGGTTCGGTAAAGGGCCTCGCTCTGGGCCAGCTGGCGTTGCAGCTCCTTGAGGTCGGTGGTCTCGATGATGGCTTCCACCGCCCCGGTGATCTTGCCGCTCGAGTCGCGCAGGGGCGCGGCGGTGAAAAACAACTCCTTGGGGCGGCCGCCCAGGCTTTCGAAGTAGTGCTCCGCCTCCCAGGCGTCGGGCGACATGGCCGAGCGGCGTAGGTTTTCCCTGCCGTAGATGGTTTTCAGCTTGGCCTGGTCATCGTCAACCACCACGTCGGCCAGGGACACCCCCTTGGGCCGGTTGAACACCTGCCAGGTCTTGTCGGTGCCCAAAACGTCCGCCCGGCTCCAGCCGGTCAGCTCCTCGCAGGCCTTGTTCCAGTGGCGAACCTTGTGGGCCTTGTCCACCACGAAGATGGCCACGGGCACCAACTCCAGGATGGAGGCCACCAGGCGCCGCTCCTGCTCGATCTGCTCCTGGGCATGCTTGGCGGCGGTGATGTCCTTGATGATGCCCTCGTAGCCCAGCACAACCGAGTTTTGCTCGCGCACCGAGGCGGTGATGGCCACCTCGATGGGGGTGCCGTTCTTTTTCTTGAAGGAGACCTCGTAGTCCTTGACGAAGCCGTCCTTTTCGATGGCCGCCTGGAAGCGCTTGCGGTCGTTGGGGTTCAGATAGGCCTTTTGGGCGCTGTCCGGGGTGGCCAACACCTCCTCCTTGGAGGAGTAGCCCAGCATCTCCACCCCGGCGGGGTTCACGTCCACCCAACGGCCGTCGCGGGAAGACAGGTAGATCATGTCGCGGGAGTTGGCGAAGATGCGGCTGTAGTCGTCCTGGCGGGCATGGACCTGGTCGCTCAGCAGCACGTTGTCCACGGTCATGGCCAGGACCCCGGCGGCGGCCTGGGCGAAGCCGGCCCCCCAAGGCGGACGCTCCCGGAAGCGCAGCAGGGCCAAACCGCTGCCCAAGACCCTGGTCAGGGGCCACAGGGCCAGCCATTGCTCCTCGGCCAGATCCATAACCAGGCGGTCGAACTGGGGCCAACCGCTCTCCAACGGGTCGCCGGGACCCACGGATACCCAGCCCACCCGGCCCAGGGGCTCGCCGGGACAGCCCGGCGGGGATTGAGCCATGGTCCGCAAACGGCGGGCTTCGGCCGGGGGAAGCCCCCAAGTGGCGTTCATTATCAGGTTTCCACCGCGCTCCCAGGCGGTGATCGCCCCTCCGGTGGCACCCAGAAGGCTGCCCGCCGTGGAGATGAGGGCGCGGCCCTGGCGGTTGGGTGGGGAGCTCCGGGCAAGGATCGGCCGGAATTCCTCGAAAAACCTGTTAAGCTCTACCAAATTGCGGACCAAATCCATCTCCCAGACTGCGTAAGCCCTGGTTGAATTGTATAATTACTAGTAAAGTGCTGTAAAGCGATAAGAACAAGCTAACAAGCTCCGGAATGTGTCACGTGAAACAAAGTGCCCTCCGAAAAGGGCTTCACGGCGCTGACGGAAGCGCGCAAGGGGCGCCCTGGTATAACTTCCGGCCGGTTTGAGTCCCGGCGCAGCCAAAAAGCCCGTGGATGTTGGGTCCGGGCGCAAAAGGGGGCGCAGTTTAACCCCCACAAGGCCCATAGGGCAACAGCCGGATTTACCGTGCTAAAAAGGCGACAAATATTGCAGTGACCCACCGGCAGGCAAACTTGGACCATAAATTAAGGGGTGTTTGTCCCCTCTGAGGGCTGAAACTGCCAGAGTTTATACCCCAGGCAGGCGCTGGGAGCAGATTCCCAGGCCACCGGGCTTCTGAAAGGCGGGAAAAAGCGGTGCCCCAAGAACTTTTGGTGATCGGAGGCGGCCTGGCGGGCTGCGAGGCGGCCCTGGCCGCGGCCCGGGCGGGAGTGGCGGTGCGCCTGGTGGACATGAAGCCCCAGGAGTTTTCCCCGGCCCATCACTCGCCCCACCTGGGGGAGCTGGTGTGCTCCAACTCCCTGCGCTCGGACGTGATCACCAGCGCGGTGGGCCTGCTCAAGGCCGAAATGACCCTGTTGGGCTCGGCGGTCATGACCGCCGCCCGAGCCACGGCGGTGGGCGCGGGCAAGGCCCTGGCCGTGGACCGCGAGGCCTTTGCCAAGCATCTGGAGGGCCAGATTGCGGCCCAGCCCCTGATCAGCCGCGAGAGCGCACGGGTGGATGCGCTGCCGGACCATGTGGCGGTTTTGGCCACCGGCCCGCTCACCGCCGGGGCCCTCGCCGAGGAACTTGCCAAGCTAACCAGCAGCATTCACTTGCATTTTTATGATGCCATCGCCCCCATCGTGTCCCTGGAGTCGGTGGACATGGAGCGCGCCTATTGGGGAGACCGCTACGGCGAGCCGGGGCAGGGGGATTACCTCAACTGCCCCCTGAGCCGGGAAGAGTGGGGCGAGTTCTACGCCGCCCTGATCTCCGGCGACCAGGTGCCGCTCAAGGACTTCGAATCGCCCCAGTTCTTCGAGGGCTGCCTGCCCATAGAGGTCATGGCCGCACGCGGCGAAAAGACCCTGCTTTTCGGCCCCATGAAACCGGTGGGCCTGGAAGACCCGGCCACGGGCAAGCGTCCTCACGCGGTGGTGCAACTGCGCAAGGAAAACTTGGAGGGTAGCCTCCTGAATCTGGTGGGCTTCCAGACCAAGCTCACCTACCAGGCCCAAGACCTGGTTTTCCGCAAGATTCCCGCCCTGGCCGGGGCCGAGTTCGTGCGCTGGGGCTCCATCCACCGCAACACCTTTCTGGACGCGCCCCGGGTTTTGGACCCCCACCAGCGGTTGAAGGCCGCGCCACACCTGTTTGTAGCCGGACAACTCTCCGGGGTGGAAGGCTATGTCGAGTCGTCGGCCATGGGGATACTCTGTGGTGTCAACGCTGCCAACCTGTTGTGTCAACGCACCCTGATCAGCCCACCGCCCACCAGCGCCCTGGGTGGGCTGGTAACGCATCTGCAAAACACGGCCACCAAAAGCTTTCAGCCCAGCAACATCAACTTCGGCCTGCTGCCTCCCCTGGAAGGCCGGGTGTTCAAGCGCCAGCGCGGGGCGGCCCAGGCCCGCCGGGGCCTGGCCGATTTCCTGGCCTGGATGGAGGCCTCCGGCCTGGAGCCCGCCGGCGATATCCCCCAGCTGCCCGAGGAAGCCGGCTAAATTTCTAGCAAAACCCTTGTCACCCCCTCCGGGGCGCTGCTAAAAGGAAGGCATGGCTTTCTGTAGCCGCAAAACCTGGCACTTATGGTTGGGGGCGGGATTTTTCGCCCTGGCCGTGGGCGGGTCCCTGGCCGGAGTGGGCTGGATACGGGTCTGGTTCTACCAGTTTGCCTGGTGGGGCTACATTTGTATGGCTGATGCATGTATCCAGCGTATCCAGGGCAACAGCCTGTTGGTGGACCGGCGTAGGGTGTTTTGGACCATGTGTCTGGTGAGCGCCGCCTTCTGGTTCGGCTGGGAGATGGTGAACCTTCGCCTGCAAAACTGGTTCTACCTCGGGGTGCCCCCCCAGATTGAGCAACGCTGGCCGGGATCCTTCATCGCCTTCGCCACGGTCCTGCCGGGAATCTTCCTCACCTACGAGCTTATCGGCCTCACGGGGCTGTCCTGGGGGCGCGGGGTGCGGCCCATCCCCGTCACCCGGGCCTGGTATCCTTGGTTTTTGGGTGTTGGCGTAATAATGGCAATTCTTCCTATTACTTACCCGAAGGTGTTTTTCCCTATGGTTTGGGGTTCCGTGGTGTTTCTGCTGGAGCCCATCAACCACCGCCTGGGCGCCAGGAGCCTTATGCGCTCCTGGGAGCGGGGCGATCTGTCGCCTTTCGTGCGCCTGCTGCTGGCCGGGCTGCTGTGCGGGATTTTCTGGGAATCCTGGAACTGGTTGGCCGACGCCCGCTGGACCTATAATATTCCCTATCTGAACGAGCCCAAGATTTTCGCCATGCCCCTGGCCGGGTACCTGGGGTTTCCGCCCTTCGCGGTGGAGTGCTACGTGTTCTACGCCACGGTCAGCCTCATTTGGGGCGGGCGGGGCTGGGAAGCGGATGACTACCGGGCTTCGGTGCGCCCCATGGCCCCGGCCTGGCTGCGTTGGCTCCTGGGCCTTGGCGCGGTGGCCTACGGCCTGTGGATGTGCCACATGATCGACCTCTATTTAGTAAAAGGATGGCTCTCCTGAGCAAAACCTACTATCTGCTCAACCTGGGCTGCGCCAAGAACCTGGTGGAGGGCGAACACCTGGCCGGGCTGCTGTTGTCCGACGGCTGGTCGGCGGTGGAGCGACCCGAGGAGGCCGAGCTGCTCCTTTTGAACACCTGCGGCTTCATCCAGCCCGCGGTGGAGGAGGCCATCGAGGCCGCCCTGGAGCTGGCCGACGGCAAGACCGAGGCCCAGCGCCTGGTGGTGGCCGGATGCCTGGTGGGGCGCTACGGCAAAAAGCTGGCGACCGACCTGCCCGAGGCCGATCTCCTGCTGGCCCCCGGCGAGGCCTCCAATCTGCTCAAGCACCTGGCCGCGCCGCCAACCGGACGCTTGGCCATCAGCCCGCCGCGCTCGTTGTTCGGCGGGTCCGACCCCCGCGCGCTCAGCACCGGGCCTGGCTGGGCCTATTTACGCGTCTCCGACGGCTGCGCCCAGTCCTGCGCCTTTTGCACCATCCCCCATATCCGGGGCCCCCTGCGCTCACGCCCCCTGGACGATGTCCTGGCCGAGGCCGCCAACCTGGCCGAGTTGGGGGTGCGCGAGCTGAACCTGGTGGCCCAGGACCTGACCTCCTACGGCCGCGACCTGGGCGGGCCGGGCCTGGCCGAACTGCTCAGCGCCCTATCTACTATAGAAGGCGTTCAGTGGCTTCGGCCTCTGTACCTGCACCCGGACCTCATCGACGACAAGCTCATCGCCGCCATCCTGGCCAACCCCAAGGCGGCCCCGTACTTCGACCTGCCCTTGCAGCACGTGGCCGACCCGGTGCTGAAGGCCATGGGCCGCAAGCGCAGCGGCTCCGAGCTGAAGGCCCTGGTCCGGGGCATCCGCCGGGCCGCGCCCCAGGCGGTGTTGCGCACCACCCTGTTGGTGGGCCACCCCGGCGAGGGCCAGGCCGAGTTCGCCGCCCTCAAGGAGTTCGTGGCCGAGATGGAGTTCGACCGCCTGGGGGTGTTCCCCTACAGCCCCGAGGCGGGCACCCGCAGCGCCCGCCTGCCCGCGCCGCCGCCCCAGGTGGCCGCCAAGAGGGCCGCCCAGATCATGGAGCTGCAACGGCGCATCAGCCGCCGCCGCCTGGCCCCCCTGGAGGGGAAAACCCTGCCGGTGCTGGTCTTGGGCCCCCACCCGGACAGCGATCTGGTGTGGGCCGGGCGCACCCAGGCCCAGGCCCCGGAGGTGGACGGCCTGGTGATCATCACCGAGGGCTCGGCCGCGCCGGGCAGCATCGCCCCCTGCCGCATCACCGCCACCCACGACTACGACCTGGAAGGGGTCCTGGTCTAGGCCCCGTAATTTGCAGCCCCGCCGGTAGGGGTATTATGGAGTTAACGCGGGAAGGGGACTATGGATCGCAACCCACTGCCATATGAAAACCTCGGCGGACCAGCCCTGGACAGCTTCGGCGAGCTGTTGGCCTACGTGTTCCTGGGCGGCATCGGCCTGGTGTTGCTGCTGGTGGTGGTGTGGTTGTTCATGCGCGTTATGAGCCGGCTGGGTTGGTACACCCCCACCGGGCCGGTGGAGCAGCGCATGGGCCAGCTGCTCATCCTGGCCCTGCTCACGGTGATCATGGTGGGCGGCGTGGCGGTCATTTTCTTTTGGTTTGCGCTGGATCCATCTCCCGAATAGCCTCCTAGACCATAGTGCCGTTTACAAGCAGGCTTCGCCAGGAAGCGCCATGCCGCGTTGCCGGCGGCGCTCAAGCCTTGATGTGGCTAAGGCCACACCTACGGCTCTCGCTTGCCGGACGCCTTGCCTGGCCCTCCCTGGCCGTGCCGGGGGGCGGCGAGTGCCGAGGCGGTCTAGAAAGAAAGACCCTCGCATTCAAGCAATAGCGTAGGTTGGGTAGAGCGAAGCGAAACCCAACAACACCCTGCAATCATCGCCTCTCCAGGCGACGACACCGCTTTTACCGCACAGTTAAAGGGATAAATGCAAGGCGTGTCCGGCTGGCTTCGCGGGCCTCTATTGATCGGGCTTGCCCAGGGACTGGATGCGCCTGCCCAGCAGGGCCAGGCGCTGGGCCAACAGCGGCTCCGGGTCCAGCACGTTCAGATGTCCCCATCGGGCCATGGCCAAGACCAGGCCCTCGGGCTCGCCCACCAGGAAGGGGAACACCCCGCGCCCGCTGGGCTCGGCCGGGGCCTGGGCCATCATCTCCCGTCGGCGGCTGGGGCTGCTCAGCCAGGGGCGCACCTCGTCCTCGCCGTCCAAGGGAGCCAGGGCCAACAGCTCGATCACCTGCTCCTGATCCAGGCCGTCCAGGATGGCCAGGGCCACCGGCTGCTCGGGGCGGGTGACCAGGTACAGGCGCAGGCGTTTAGCCCGCTCTAGTTTCTCCAGCTCGGCAGTGAAGTGGGCCGGGGTGTAGGCCACCTCCGCCGGGCGGAACAGGCTGCGCCAGCGCCGCGCGAAATCGGCGATGGCCCCCAGCTCGGCCTGGGGGTCGAAGCTAACCTTGCTCTTTAAGCGCATCTCGCTTGGTGCTTTCGCGCTGGCGGGTGTTTTCCAAAAACCGGCAGATGGTGCACACCTCGGCAAAGCTGGGCATGCCGCACACCGAGCAGCGCTCCTCCATCTCCGGCTTGGCGGGGGGAGCGCCCTTGTCCTCCAGGTAGCCCTGGTAGAAGTTTATGGTGGTGCCTGGCATGCGCTCTTCCAGCAGGCGCACCGCCTCGGTGTAATAGGGCAGGGTGGCTCCCTTGGAGCGGGGGCAGGTGCCCTTGGCCACGGACCAGCCCTGGGACTTGGCGTAGGACTTCAGCTCCGCCCCGCGCAGGCGGCACAGCGGCTTTATCTTTTTGGCGAAGGCCCCCGGCGCGCCGGGCAGGGTGGGCCACTGGCTGTCCAGGTAGCGCTGGTGGCGGCGCACCAGGTTGCCCAGCAGGCGGGCGGCCTCGTCGTCCAGGTGGTGGCCGGTGGCCAAAACCTCGAAGCCCAGGTCCAGGCAGGCCTTGTTCAGGTAGTAGCGCTTGAGGGTGCCGCACACCGAGCAGAAGGAGCGCTTGTTGGCCCAGGCTATCTGCTGCACCCCGAACCCGGCCAGCTCGGCCATGTTCATTAGATGCAGCGGGGCCCCCAGGCGCTGGGCCATGGCCTGGCTGGCCGCCAGGGAGGCCTCGCCGAACTTGCCGTCGCCCAGCTCCAGGGCCAGGTGCAGCCCCTCGACCTGGTAGCCCAGATCCAAAAGCACCTGCCACAGGGCCAGGGAGTCCTTGCCGCCGCTCACCGCCACCAGGACCTTTTGCCCGGGTTCGAGCATGTCGTACTGCTTGATGGCCTTCTCGGTCTGGCGGCGCACGAAGATGCCCAGGCACTTGTCGCAGAAGCGGGCGTTGTGGCTGGGCAGGCGGTGCTGGGCCGGCTGGCGGCAGCGGGAGCATTTCATGCCGTCGATGTTCATGCAGCGGGTCTCCAATCATTACCGATACTTTACATTAAGTATTATAGTAGGTTAAAAATATTCAGCCACTCTGCCAGTAAGGGTGTAGTAACTTTTGCACATGCCTTCGGGGGGAGTAATGAATAAAAAAATTTTGGCGTCACTTTTTATAGTTTTGTTGGTCTGGTGCTGGGTTCCGGTCGCGATAGCAGAAAAAACTAATGAAAACTGGGTGGTAAAGCTTGCGGACGGAACACGACTAACGAAAAATGGTTTTCGTCTTAAGATTTTGAAGCATCGCCTATGGTTAGAAACAAGGGCAGCGGACGGGGAGAGGCTAAATTTAGAAGGAGCGATTATTAAAGATGTTGACTTAAAAAACGTAAATCTATCAAAAGCAAAAATGAACAAAACAACTTTTGAATCCGTTTCACTTGAGGGAGTTCTTTTTAGCGGATCAGAATTAGGTTCTGCAGTATTTAGAAATTGTACCCTAATTGGAGCACGATTTTTAAATGCATCCCTACCAAATGTTACTATTTATAACTCTCAACTCAATAACACAAAATTTGATTATGTAGTCGCAACAAAAGTTTTTTTGCCTCTCTGCAATTTTTCCAACTCTCGCCTGTACCACACTAATTTGACTGGTGTTAACTGCGAAAATTCTAATTTTAAAGGCGCCATTTTAGATGATTGCAAACTAACAGCAGGCTATTTTAAAAATATAAACTTCTCCCGTGCTGTTTTTAGAGATATAGATTGTATGGATGCCAACTTTATTAACTGCGACTTCTTTGGTACCTACATAGGCATGTTACCAGGTAAAATACCTACCATTAAAATGCTTGCGACAGGGAAAAACATTGATTCCCTTTCTTATTCGTTAACCCCTCTTTCTTTAATCGAACTGCGCGATGCCGCCAAACGTGCTGGCACAAGGCCGCAGGAACGTAAACTTACGTACGCCATCAGACGTAATGAGAGAATCAGGTCATACGGGCCGCTTCGGAATGCAATCTCTTTCGTTATGTTTGAATCTCCCTGCGGCTGGGGCATGAATCCGTATCGCCCCTTGCTTATCATGTTTATTTCAATCCCGGCCTTTTTCTTTCCTTATCTGCTTGCCTTACTGGTAAGTAAAAAAGACGGCATCTGGCAAACGTGGCCCGAAGATCGCGCCCGTAGCGACTTAGGCTCAAACGACCCCCAACGCTTAAAATTCACGCCGCGCAACTGGCGCGCCTACCTCTACGCCCTCTACTTCTCCGTCCTCTCGGCCTTCCACATCGGTTGGCGCGACCTCAACGTGGGCACTTGGATAACCCGCATGCAGCCCCGCGAGTAAACCCTGCGAGCCACCGGCTGGGTGCGCACCGTCTCGGGCATCCAATCTCTTATAAGCGTCTACCTGCTGGCCCTGGCCATCCTCACCTACTTCGGCAGGCCGTTTGGATAGGCGGCGAACCTTCTCGTCACCCCCCAGTGGCACGATGCCCGCCTCTATAGTATAGTTGCTTTGCTTGACAAGAGGCCGCCCGGCGTCACCCGGCGGCGGCCAATTTTTTCTCAAAAATTCTCTTGACAAGCGCCCCTCCTCTACTTCACACTCTCAGTTTACGTGAAGGTAGCCCTTCCCCCCTGCGGGGAGGGGTGTGCTTTTATTGTTTTCATACTGTTTTGCTTGGTGAAACGATGTCCAGTTCCGCTAAAAACGCCCACGAGGCACTGGCCCAACACCTGGATCGCTCCCCCTTGGGCGCGCCCCAGGGGCCCGAGCTCATGGCGATTTTGCGCGAACTGTTCACCGGCGAGGAAGCGGCGGTGGCCTCGGTCCTGCCCTTCAAGCCGGTTCGGGCCAAGGCCCTGGCCGAGACCCTGGAGCGCCCGGCCGATGAGATCGCCCCGGTGCTGGAGTCCCTGGCCGCCAAGGGCCTGGCCTATCGCCGCAGCACCAAGGCGGGCGACTACTACAGCCTGCTGCAGATGGTGCCGGGCATGGCAGAGGCCCAGTTCTGGGCCATGGCCCCGGGCGAGGCCAAGCTCAGGATGGCCCAGCTGTTCGAGGACTACTACGAGCCCGGCGTGGGCAAGGCCTTTGCCGAAGCCCCCACGCCCTACTCCCGGGTCATCCCGGTGGGCCGGTCCATTGAAAACAGCCAGGAGATTCTGCCCTACGACAAGGCGGAGGAGCTTATCCACCAGCACGAGCACCTGGCCCTGATCAATTGCTACTGCCGCGAGCAGGCCCACCTGCTGGGCAAGGGCTGCGACGCCCCCCTGGACGTGTGCATGATCTTCGGCTCCTTTGCCGAGTTCGCGGTGGACCAGGGCTGGGCCAAGCCCATGGACGAGGCGGGCATGCTCCTGGCCCTAAGGCGCGCCGAGGATGCCGGTCTGGTGCACGTGGTGGACAACGTAGCGGAAAACGTGAACTTTTTGTGCAACTGCTGCGGGTGCTGTTGCATGTTCCTACAGACCATCACCCGCATGAACCACCTCGGGGCGGTGAGCCAGGCGGCTTACTTCGCCTCGGTGGACCCGGAGCTGTGCACCGCCTGCGGCGAGTGCGCCGACACCTGCCAGGTGGCGGCGGTCC
Source organism: Pseudomonadota bacterium (assembly GCA_018902755.1). GTDB lineage: Bacteria > Desulfobacterota > Desulfarculia > Desulfarculales > Desulfarculaceae > Desulfoferula. The sequence goes on from JAHIQI010000066.1 coordinate 52,266, forward strand.
GGGTGGATGACGACTGCGCCGTTTTTGACCAGGAGCTTTGTTTAGGCTGCGGCCAATGCGCCACGGTCTGCCCCAGCGAGGCGATAAGGATGATCCGCCGAGAGGCCCGGCCGGTGCCGGCCCACCAAGGCGAACTTCAGGCCAGATTGGCCGACGCCCGCGGGGTGAAATAGTTTGTCGGGAGCTGGAGTTGACTTCCACTCCCCAGTGCTTAATTTAACCTTTAGATGCCTGCGTCCCGAGCAAGAGTCTCGTTCGCGGCAAGCCTGAGCAGACTTTAAACCCGCAGCGCCGGTAGCCAGGAGCGCTGGACCGTGCGGGTACCTGTAAGGAAGAGGTAATTACCATGGCCGACAGCCGTAATTTCAAGGGTTCGGACTTCAGCCTGGACACGCCCGTCACCTACTTCAAAGAGGTGGAGGGGCGCGATCTGCTGACTCCCGAGCGGGAGCTGGCGCTGGGCAAGACCATCCAAGACGGCCGCGACGAAATTTTGATGAAAGCCTTGTCGATCATCAAGAGCGACAAGGACGCCTGCGACAACTGCGTGCGCATCGAGGCCTGGCTGGAAGACAGCCACAAGTCTCCCCTTTCGGTGGAAGACGTGATGGCCGAGACCTTCGAACTGCTCAAGCGCGCCGCAGCCAAGCGCAAGCCCTCCAAGAAGCTTAGCAAGACCTTGGAGGAGATCGACAGCGCCCGCTTGCAGGTCGAGGTCGCGGTGCAGGAGATGGTGGAAGCCAACCTGCGCCTGGCCGTGTCCATAGCCAAGAAGTACACCTTCCGGGGCCTGAGCTTCGCCGACCTGATCCAGGAAGGCAACATCGGCCTGATGAAGGCGGTGAACCGCTACGACTACAAGACCGGTTACCGCTTCAGCACCTTTGCCTCTTGGTGGATTCGCCAGACCATCAGCCGGGCCATCTACGACCAGGCCCGCACCATCCGCATCCCCATCCACCTCCTGGAGCTCCGCTCCAAGTACTTTAGGGTGTACTACGGTCTGCTCAAAGAGCTGGGACGCGAGCCCCTGCCCAAGGAAGTGGCCGAAAAGGTGGGCATCGACGAGAGCAAGGTCAAGGAGATCGTCAACCTGACCCTGGACTCCACCAGCCTGGAGACCCCGGTGGGCGAGGACGGCGACGAGCTGGGCGACTTCATCGAGAACAAGGAGGCCGAGTGCCCCTTTGAGAAGGTGGGCGAAGGCGAGATGATGGTCCACCTGGGCGAGGCCCTGGAGTCCCTGGACGCCCGCGAAAAGCGCATCCTGCAGATGCGTTTCGGCCTGGGCGACGAGGACGAGCACACCCTGGAGCAGGTGGGTCAGGTCTTCGGCCTTTCCCGCGAGCGGGTGCGCCAGATCGAGAAGAAGGCCCTGCAGCGCCTCAGGCATCCCCAATGGCGGGCGGTGCTGGAGGACCACGTCTAGCAAGCGCTTCGTCAGCCGCCGGGATGGCGGAACCGTAAAATAAACCAGGGCGTCCGGAGCAATCCGGACGCCCTGTTCTTTTGCTCTGGGGAACTGTTGGGTTTCGGGCTTCGCCCTCTACGCCAACCTACGCTGTTGTTGAAACCCAGCAGCAACCGCCCCCTCTCAGCGGCACAGCCAGGTGGTGCTAGGCAAGGCGGCAGGCGAACGAGGGACGCATCTTTGCGGCGCAGCCAGGTGGTGCTAAGACAGCGGCCCTATGTCGCTGCAACGATCCCCCTCCCAGCGGGTTCGCCAGATGTCTGTGGGCAAGGCGTCCGGTGAGGGAAAGGCGCAGCTGTAGCCAAGCCTACAGCGAGCCTTGAGCGATGCCGGCAACACAGCCCACGGGCAGCTGGCGAGGCCGCGTCAATAACTACAGGTCAGCTCCACCTGCGCCTTCTCCGGGAAGGGAGCATCCTGGGCCCGCATGAACAGGCTGAAGGTGGTGTCGCCGAAGAAGGAGGTGGGCAGGGTCATCTCCAGGGGTTCTCCGCTTTTCTTGCCCGAAAAAACCACCTGGCCGCCCTCGCTAGTGCTCACCTTGCCGCTGTAGGTGTTGTAGGGGTCCTTCACCCTGGCCACGCAGTTGAGGGTGTAGCCCATGCAGTACTCGTTCACCGAGTCGCTGCCCTGGCCCGCCTTCATGGGCAGGACGAAGCGCACCGTCTTGGTGGAGCCCAGGGGCTGGCTGGGCGGTTTGGTCGCGTCGCGCCCGGCCGCCTGGTGCTTGGCCTTTATGTCCGCGGCCATCTCTTTCATGGCCTGGTGCAGGTCCTTGCCTTGGGCCGGGGCCGCGGCGGCCAGGCCCAGCGCCAAAATCGCGAGGATTAGGATTTTGCCGGTGCGCGCGCTTATCATGACCGCTGTCTTCCCTTTGGGTTGTGTTTAGGGCCGCCCCCTCTGGATATGCTGACAAATCCCGCGCCTTTTGACAACGCCCAAGCGCGAGGCGGAGCATAGGCCTGAACGCTTTACTATGCCCCCATGGTTCAGTATGCTTGAGCCCACTTACTTCGTATGCAGGAAATGCGGCATGACTCTTCGCACGGTGAACAACATCCTGGAGCTGGTGGGCGGCACCCCCCTGGTGCGCATAAACCGGCTCAACCAAAACCCCGGCGTGACAGTGTACGCCAAGCTGGAGTTCATGAACCCCGGCGGCTCGGTGAAGGACCGCCCGGCGCTGAACATGATCGAGCAGGCCGAGAAGCGCGGCGAGCTGACCAAGGGCAAGATCCTGTTGGAGGCCACCAGCGGCAACACCGGCATCGGACTGGCCATGGCCTGCGCGGTCAAGGGCTACAAGATGCTCTTCACCATGTCCGAGTCCGCCTCCCAGGAGCGCCGCAAGATCCTTCGGGCCTACGGGGCCGACATCCTGCTCACCCCGGCCCACATGTCCACCGACGGGGCCATCGAGGAGGCCTACCGCCTGGCCCGCGAGGAGCCGGAGCGCTATTTCCTGGTGGACCAGTTCAACAACGAGGACAACTGGATGGCCCACGCCCTGGAGGGCTCCACGGCCGACGAGATATATGAGGCCACCGAGGGCAAGGTGAACCTGGTGGTGGCCACCCTGGGCACCTCGGGCACGGTCATGGGCCTCACGCGGCGCCTGCACCAACTGGACCCCAAGGTCAAGGTGGTGGCGGTGGAGCCCTATCAGGGGCACAAGATCCAGGGGCTCAAGAACATGAAGGAATCCTACGCGCCGGGCATCTTCAGCCCCGGCGAGGTGGACATCCTGGCCAACGTGGACGATGACAGCGCCTACGAGATCGCCCGCCGCCTGGCCCGCGAGGAGGGCATCTTCGTGGGCATGAGCGCCGGGGCGGCCATGAAGGTGGCCCTGGACCAGGCGGCCACCCTGCCCGAGGGCTCGGTGGTGGTGGCGCTCATGGCCGACGGCGGCGAGCGCTACCTGTCCACCTCCCTGTTCAGCAGCGAAAAGGTGCCGGTGCCGCTGAGGTTCTACAACACCCTCAGCCGCGAGGTTGAGGACCTCACCCCGGTGCGCCCCGGCCAGGTGGGCATCTACGCCTGCGGCCCCTCGCTGGACGGAGCGCCGGACCTGGGCCTGTGCCGCCGCATGGTCTTCGCCGACCTGGTGCGCCGCTACCTGGAGTTCCGGGGCTTCGAGGTCAAGCTGATCATCAACATCGCCGACGTGGACGACCGCACGGTGAACCAGTGCCTGGCCGAGGGGGCCGACTGGAAGCAGTTCACCGCCCGCTGGGAAAAGGTGTTCTTCGAGGACATGGCCACGCTCAACGTGCTGCCCGCCCTGGACTACCCCAAGGCCAGCGAGCACATCAACCAGATGGTGGACTCGGCCCGGGAGCTGTTGGCCAAGGACATGGCCTACGTCAAGCTCAGGAGCGTGTACTTCAACATCAGCCACTTCCCGGACTACGGCAAGCTCTCGGGCGTGGACCTGAACGCCACCCAGAGCGACAAGCACACCGACTACGACTATTACGAGAAGGAGAACCCCAGGGACTTCACCATCTTCAAGCGGGCCACCCTGGCCGACCTGAAGGCGGGCATCTACTGGTCCACCCCCTGGGGCAACGTGCGCCCCGGCTGGCACGTGGAATGCGCCACCATGTCCACCGAGCACCTGGGCCAGCCCTTTGACCTGCACCTGGCCTCCACCGACCTCGTCTTCCCCCACGGAGAGAACGAGATCGCCGTGGCCCAATGCCTCAGCGGCAAGCCCCTGGCCAACATGTGGCTGCACTCGGACGTGGTTATGGTGGACGGCAAGAAGGCCAGCCGGGTGGCGGGCAACGACGTGACCCTTCGGGAGATCCTGGGCCAGGGCTACTCCCCGGCCACGGTGCGCTACTGGCTCCTCGGCCAGCACTACCGGCGGCCCATCACCTTCGAGCGCGAGCAGCTGGACCAGGCGGCCAAGACCGTGGAGCGCCTGAACGACTTCGTGGAGCGCCTGCGCTTTATGAGCCCCGGCGAGCCCTCACCGGACCTGGACCAAATCCTCTACGAGGCCAAAAGCGGCATCCAGGAGGCCATGGACAACGACCTGGGCGTGCCCAAGGCCATGGGCCAGCTCTTCGCCATGGTGCGCCGCATCAACCGCCTGATGAACCAGGGGCAGATGGACGCCGCCCAGGTGGAGCAGGTGCTGGCTTTCGTGGAGCGCACCAACCGGGTGCTGGGGGTGATCGACCTGGAGCCCGGCGAGAGCGACGCGAATATCGAGGCCCTGGTCAAAAAGCGCGACGCCGCCCGCGCCGGGGGCGACTTCGCCTTGGCCGACCGGCTGCGCGAGGAGCTGGCCGCCAAGGGCGTGCAGCTCATCGACACCCCTTCCGGCACCCGCTGGAACAAGGTTTCTTAAGCGGCCTACTGACGCGGCCTGCAAGGCTCGCTTCAGCCAGTTTCGGCCTCTACGTATTGCTTAATACGCCTCGGCCACCCCAGGGCTCCAGCTTCGTTTTTCGGCGACGCAGCAGAAACCCCAACGTTCGTGGTTGGGCGTAATTCGCCGACGCGAGGCCACTTCGTTCCTGGCTAATATCAGCCATCGCGTAGGTTGGGTAGAGCGAAGCGAAACCCAACAAATCCTTTCTCTCCCGCCCGCCGCCTAAAATCGTGCGCCCGAAACCCTTGCCCGTGCCGCCCGGCGGGTGCACTATATATATCCGTAACCCTGCCCCCCCAAGCCGACCAGGAGAAGTCATGGCCATAAAGCGCGACAAGCATGCCTGGCTGCGGGCCGTGGAAAGCCTGCCCGCCTATCCCGTGGTGCTCATGCCGCTCAGCGAGGGCGGCTGGGAGGCGGTGTTCCCCAACCTGGCCCGGGTTCGCGCCTGGGGCCCGGACAAGGACACCTGCCGGGCCAACGCCGCCGAGGCGCTGACCTTCGAGCTGGGCCAGCTCATCGTGGCGGGCGACGCCGCGCCGAGCCCCTCGGACCCGGCGCGGCTCATCCCCGACGACGAGGAGCCTCGCGGCACCGAGCTGGTCATGCTGGACCCTCTGCGCTCGGTGCTCAAGAAGCGCCTGGGCCTGGAGAAGCGCGAAAAGGGCGGGGCCATGGCCGCCACCCTGGGCAGGCTGGGACGCAACTGACGACTGGTCCGCGCCATATTCAACCGAGATTTATTAGCTGCCGCATCCAGGAGGAAAACATGAAATTCATCAAGCTGATGGCCTTGGCGCTTCTGACGGGTTCGGTCCTGTTGGTCACCGCCCCGGCCCACGCCTTTGCCATCTACAACGAGTCGGACCAAGAGGTCTGCATCAGCAAGTGGTACAGCGTGGTCAACTGCTACGCCAAGATCGCCCCCCACAGCAAGTTCAGCGGCGAAAAGGGCGCGGGCCTAAAAAACGTGTGGGCCGGCAGAAGCGGCAAGGACACGTGCTATTGCAGCAGCAAATTCAGCATCCCCGAGGCCGGCTCGGCCAAGGTCCACGGCCGGGTGATCAAGATTTACGACCGCCACGAAAAGCAGGTGGGCGAGGTTTCCATCGACCAGGTGGGTTGCGCGGATCTCAAGTAGGGCGGGGCCAAACAGCCCGGCCCACCCACGCGGTGTTTACGGCCCCGGCGGCATTGCCGCCGGGGCTTACCTGTCATGAGCCTCGCGGCATAGCGGAGTTGTTGGGTTTCGCTTCGCTCTACCCAACCTACGCCAATCTATATTTTTGCTGAAAACAGACGCCTGAATTTAATCGCGGCACAGCCAGACGCCGCAGGGCAAGGCGTTCGCCTACCAGGCTCTTTCCCTGCGGCACAGCCAGGGGGGGGCAGGCAAGGCGGAAACGAGCGAGGGACGCAGGCGTAGTCTACCTACGCCGAGGACCGAGCGATGTTGACAACGCCGCATGGCACTTCCTGGCGAAGCCGCCTAATTTACCACTTGCGTCCTTTTGGCCCCGACCATTTGCGCAACAACAAATACATGGCGCCCGCTCCGCCGTCGATAGCCCGCGCGGTGCAAAAAGCCAGCACCTTGCGGGCGAAACGCTTGTGCTCCAGCCAGGCGGCCAGGCCCTGTTTGAGTACCGGCACCCCGCCGGGCGAGCCCTTGCCCCGGCCGTGCACCAGAAGGACATGCCTGAGGCCCCGCGCCGCCGCGCTGTCCACGAAGTCGGCCACCTCGCCCTGGGCGTCGCTGAGGCCCAGGCCGTGCAGGTCCAGGTGGTCCTGGATGGGAAAGGCCCCCTGGGCCAGGCGCTCCATCAGCTCCGGCCCCACCCCCACCGCCTGGCCGCTGAGGTACTCGTCGCTCATGCGCAGGTCGAAATCAGCCGTGCCGCTGATCAGCTCGGCCAGGTGGGCCATCACCTCCAGCTCCTCGTCCACCGCCTGGCCTATGTTGGCCGGGTTGGGGGGTGGGGCCTTGGGAACGGGGCGCTGGTCGCCGGGAAGCTGGTCCACCCCGGACATGGCCATGGCGAACAGGGCATCTTCGTCCTCGGCGGGAGCCTCCTTCTTTTGGGGCGGGGGAGGCGCGGGGGGCGCGGCCTGAGGCTTGGCGGTCTTCTTCAGCTCCTTGCCCAGGGCGGCGAAGGGCGAATTGAAGGCCTGCTCCTTGGGGGCAGGGGCAGGGGAGGCGGCTTTTTTCTTTTTCTTCTTGGCCATGGTTCAACTATAGCCCTTGGCCGGGGAGCGCGCCAAATCCTCGACATACCCCCGCTCCTCGGCTACATTGAGAACCAGCCAAAAACCACCAGCGAGGAGCGAGACATGGCCCGGGTGGACGATTATCAAAAAAGCTTTGACCTGGCCGCCGAGGAGCTGGACCAGCGCGACTGGGCCGAGGTTGCCCGGCGGGCCGGAGCCACGGCGGCGGACGACGCAAGCTATCTGGAGATGAACTACCTGGGCCGCCCGGTGCGGGTAAGCGCCCCGCCCATCACGGTGAGCGCCCTGGACGACGGCCCGGAGATCCCCCTGGCCGAGCAGGCCTTGATCCTGCACTACCTGGTGAAGGCCGACGGCACCGTGCCCAGCGGCGAGTGGATCACCTACCGCGAGGTGGAGGCGGGCGAGTTCTACTGGTCGGCTTTCGTGAAAAGGGCCAAGGCCCCCCTGGTGGGCTTTTTCGGCGAGCGGCCCGAGCTCTTGACTGAGCTGGCCCCCCTGGTGGGCGGCGAGGGGCCGGGCGAGACCGGCGACGCCTCGGTGATCGTGCGCGCCTTCCCCATGGTGCCCATCCAGCTGGTGCTGTGGGCCGGGGACGAAGAGTTCCCGCCGGACGGCAATCTGCTCTTTGACCGCACCATCGGCCGCTACCTCTCCACCGAGGACATCGCCCTCACCGCGGGCATGCCCATCTATAAGATGATGGCCCTGTCGCACCAAAGGGGCTGACCTCGCTCCGGCGCGCAGCCGACAACGCCGCCATGCGGGGTCTGGCGAAGCCACTCGGCACAGCCAGACGCCGCAGGGCAAGGCGGCAGGCGAACGAGGGACGCAGGGGTAGTAGACCTACCCCGAGGACCGAGTGACGCCGACAACGCCGCCATGCGGGGCCTGGCGAAGCCGGTCGGCACAGCCAGGGAGTGCCAGGCAAGGCGGAAACGAGCGAGGGACGCAGGGGTAGTAGACCTACCCCGAGGACCGAGCGATGTTGACAACGCAGCATGGCGCTTCCCGGCGAAGCCGAAAGGTCGGCCCCCCGGTGTTAACCAGGGGGCCGATGCCAGGGAGGGGGGGAGAGAAGAAAAGTGAGCGGCTCGGTTGCAGGCCCGGAGGTCTTGGCTGGGTCAAAGCCGGAGAGTCGGGGCTTGGCAGGCGTTCATCGCCTTGAGGTTGCAGCGGCCTTCCCGCTCATGTCTTTAGCTTATTGCAGAGACCGTGCCTAGCGGGCCGTCGGTAAGCAACCGTTGTTATTACAGTCACTTGTGATAATGGCCCGGAGTGGGGTGCCCGGCGCGATGCATAAATAAGTGGCGGCTGGGGGGGCAAACGCACAACCTTTACCCACCAGGCCCTCCGTTTGCATTCCCCGGATAAGGACCTACAGTATTAGATAGCGGCGTTGAGCCGCATATTTTTGCCGACCGGGAGAAGAGCATGAGCGGCGAACACGAACACCACGAAAGCTGTGGTTGCGGCTGCGGCTGCGGCGACAACACACCCCTGGACACCGAGTTGGCCCGGCGCTGGCGCGAGGCCCCGGACGATGAGGCGGTGTGCCCCTGCTCCGGGGTGGACAAGGGCGCGGTAAAGGCGGCCATCGCCGCCGGGGCTTACACCGCGCCCCTGGTCAAGGCCATGACCGGCGTGGGCCGGGAGGCGGGCTGCCGCCAGAGGCGGGAGTGCTCGGCCGACCTGGAGGTGCTGGTGGCCCTGTACGCGGGCGAACGAGTGAGTTTTTGTTGAAATCACCGGCAGCAAGCCGGACCCTTTTAGCCATTCGAGGTGAGCGATGAAGATTGCGGTAAGCGGTAAAGGCGGCGTGGGCAAGACCACCTTCTCGGCCATGCTGGCCCGGTCCCTGGCCGAAAAGGGCCTCAAGGTGCTGGCGGTGGACGCCGACCCCGACGCCAACCTGGGCCAGGCCCTGGGCTTCCCGGACTACCAGAAGCTGGTGCCGGTGAGCGAAATGAAGTCGCTCATCGCCGAGCGCACCAACAGCGACGGGGAGAACTGGGGCACCTACTTCAAGCTCAACCCCACGGTGAACGACCTGCCCGAAAAGCTCAGCGTGGAGCACCAGGGGGTGCGCCTGATGGTCATGGGCACGGTGAAAAAGGGCGGCGGCGGCTGCATCTGCCCGGCCTCCACCATGCTCAAGGCACTCATGGCCCACCTGGTGCTTCTCAGCAAGGAGGTCTTGATCCTGGACATGGAGGCGGGCCTGGAGCACCTGGGCCGGGGCACCAGCCAGGGGGTGGACTTCCTCATCGTGGTGGTGGAGCCCGGGCGGCGCTCGGTGGACACCGCCGAGCACATCAAGCAGCTGGCCGGGGACATCGGCCTGACCAAGGTCTTGATCGTGGGCAACAAGATCCGCTCCGACAAGGACGAGGAGTACCTGAAGGACACCCTCAAGGGCTTCGACTTCCTGGGCTTCATGCGCTACGATGAACAGATCATCGAGGCGGACATGGAGGCCAAGTGCCCCACCGACGTGGCCATGAACTCCAAGGCCGCGGTGACGGCCATGGCCGACAGCCTCATCGCCAGGTCCGAGGCCAAATAAGCTCTTTCCCGTGCCCGCCGCCCCTCTCCGGGCGGCGGGCACGCTTTTCCCGCCCCTTGCCCCACCGTCCGGCGTGGGCTATATTTATCCCAGATTACGCAGAGTTAACTTACATTTTTGTAGGAAGCCGTGCCCGAAGCCGAGCTGATATTCTTCTACGGCACCCTGATGCTGCCCTATCCCACCCTGGAGCGCCTGGGGGTGGAGCGCATGCTGGCCTACCAGGGCTGGGACGCCGTGGCCGGGCGGCTCTATAGCCTGGGCCGCTACCCCGCCCTCACCCTGGGGCCGGGCTCGGTGCGCGGCCAGGTGTTTCAGATGCTGGACCCGGCGGCCCTGGCGGTGCTGGACCGCTTCGAGGACTACCGCCCCGACGACCCGAACGGCTCGGAATATATGCGCAAGCTCCTGCCCCTCACCGGGCGCGAGGCCTCGGCCTGGGTCTACGTGTTCAACCGCCCCACCGATGGCCTGCCCCCGCTGGCGGGCGGTGACTGGGCCGCCCTTCAGGGGCAACCCCAGGCTTGGGATGACTTTTTCGCCTCCCGCACAGTAGAATAGAGCCCGCACTTCTCAAACTCGGCGGGTGGTGTTGTTCAAACGCATTTTGAAGTATCTGTCGCTGCTGGTGGCCGCCCTGGTCCTGGCCTGGCTGGTGGTGTACCTGGCGGGCTGGAGCATCCCCGCCGGGTTTCCTGCGGGCGGGCCTCAGCGATGAGCTCAACCAGGACCTGGCCCCCCTGCGCCTGACCCTGGAAGGCCCCATCCGCCTGACTCCCACCTTGACCCCCACCGTGAGCATGTCCGGGATCAAGGTGGTGCGCCCCAACCCCAAGCTGCCGGTAATCACCCTGGGCTGCCTGAGCATCAAGGTGTCCCTGGTCTCGCTGCTGCACGGCGATGTGAACCTGGAAAACGTGACCGTACGCGACCTGCGCGTGCCCCTGGCCCCGGAGCCGGGGCGCAAACAGGAAGCGGCCCTGCATTTTTCCCAGATCTCGGGCCGCCTGCTCATCTCCGGAGAACAGGCCAGCCTGGAGAACCTGGTGCTGCGCCAGGAGCACAGCATCCTCACCGGCCGGATGACCCTGGACACCAAGCCCGATCCGGTCAAGCTGGTCATCCACCTGCAATCGCCCCAGGTCGACCTGGACAGCCTGTCCCACATGGTGGCCCTGGAGGACGCCGGTTCAAGCTCCGGGCCACAGCGGCGGCGCGCCATGCTGTCCACCATGGACACCGTGGTGGAGCGGGCCATGAAAATGGTGCAGGGCGAGCTGGTCTTGAAGACCGACCGGGTGCGCTGGAGGGGCGAAACCACGGGAAAGGGCGAGCTGCGCATAACCGCCAAGAACCGCCGCCTGACCATCGAGCGCCTGGAGCTGGAGCCGCCGGGAGGCAAAATTCATTTGCGCAACGCCATCTGGCCGGTGGGCAAGGAGCTGGGCTCCAACCTGGAGATGGAGGTGCGCAACTTCTCCTACGGCTTCCTCACCCGGGAGACGCCCAGCTCACCCATGCGCTCCCAAGGGGTGTTGTCCCTGCACCTGTCCCTGGCCTCCCAGGCCCCCAGGGTGAGCGATCTTCTGGGCAAGGCCGACGGGATGTTCCAGGTGGGGGTGTGGCCCAAGGATCTAAAAACCGCCTCCTTCGACCTTTGGGTGGCCAACCTGCTGTTCGCCTTCCTGGATATCCTGGCCAAGAAAACCGCCTCCCAGGTGAACTGCGCGGTGGGAAATTTTGTCATGCAAAAGGGCCTGATGACCAGCAAGGAGTTGATCATCGACACCAGCAAGGTCAGGGTAAAGGGCGAGGCCAAGCTCAACTTCGCCAATCGCACCATCTCGGTGCACCTGGAGCCCCGGGCCAAGCAGCCCCAGTTTTTCAACCTGGAGACGCCCATCCGCATCAGCGGCACCTTTGACCAGGCCTCGGCCGGGGTGAGCCCCGGCGGGCTGTTGGGCTCGGTGATCAACTTCGCCACCAGCCCGGTGTTCGCCCCCCTGCGCCGCCTGTTCGGCGACACCCTGCCCGAAGCTGGCAAGGACGTCTGCCGCAGCCCCCAAACCTGGCCCCCGGCCGCCGACACCGCCGAAGACAAATAGCCGTCCCGTTTTTGCCTCCTCATTGCGGGCAGTTGAGCCTATAATGAAAGATGCAAAAGCATCTCGCCGCGATGGCAAAGGTTGTTCTCGCCTAATCTGCCCCTAGCGCGAGAGGAGCGCCGTGGATCTGAGCCTAGACATCCGCACCCTCTTGAGCGCCCTAACCGTGGCGTCTTCCTGCCTGGCCGTGGCCATGGTCTTTTTCTCCTTTACCCAAAAGACCTATGACGGCTTCCGCGACTGGACCAAAGGAACCGTTCTCCTGGCGCTAGGCTACATGCTCTTCATGTTGCGCGGGGTGATCCCTGATTTGCTTTCGGTGTTGGGGGCCAACCTGACCTTCACCGCCGGAGCAACCTATCTGGTCGTGGGCACCCGCCGTTTCCTGGGCCTGACTCCCCAAAGGCACCTTCTTTGGTTCGTCCCCACACTTTCTCTGATCTGGCTGGGATTTTTCTATTGGGTGCATCCCAGCCCTTCTTGGCGCGGTTTGGTGGTAGCGCTGGCCTGCTTGCTCATGGGCGCTTATGCGGCCGGCCTTCTACTGCTCCACTCTCCGGAACGCCGCCGCCTCCTCTACATGGGCACCGGCCTGATGCTGGCTTTGCTGGGCCTCAGCGGCCTGGCCAGGGCGGTGATTTTGATGGTCATAGCGCCGGAGCACAAATTACTGGCCAGCAACTGGGCCCTCGCCGGCTATTTTATGGCGGCCCTTATCGCCCAGCTTTTCTGGACCGTGGGCTTTTTGCTCATGAACAGTGAGCGCCTGAGAAACGATCTCAACCAATCCCGCTCCCAACTGGCGGCGTTGGTGGAAAACCAGCGCAAGATTTTGGACTTTCTGCCTGACCCCACCTGGGTGGTGGACAGCCAGGGCCGCGTGTCGCACTGGAACCAGGCCATGGAGCGCCTCACCGGGGTCCCCGCCGCCCGGGTCTTGGGCAAGGGCGATTATGAGCACGCCTTGCCCCTGTACGGTGAGCGGCGGCCCTGCCTCATCGACCTGATGCTCAAGCACGATCCCGAGTGGGAAGGGCGCTACCAGAATCTGGAGCACCGGGGGAACACGCTGGCGACCTCGGAGTTCTTCATGTCCGAACTGGGTGAGGCCGGGCTTTACGTGGCCGCCTCGGCCACCTGCCTGTTGGATGATCAGGGCCAGGTGTCCGGGGCCATCGAGACCCTGCGCGACGTTTCCGAGGCCAAGCGCAACCAGCAGGAGCGCGAGAAGCTGATCGACGAGCTCACCGCCGCCCTGGCCAAGGTGCAGACCCTCAAGGGGCTCATCCCCATCTGCTCCCACTGCAAGAGCATCCGCCGCGACGAGGGCTATTGGGAGCAGCTGGAAACCTTCTTCTCCGAGCACGCCGAGGTGGAGTTCAGCCACGGCATCTGCCCCGACTGCCTGGAAAAATATTACCGGGAATTCAAGAACAGCCCCTCGAAGTTGGACCACCCCGAGGGGTAGCTAGGGAAGCGGGACCACCCCGATGACGTTGGGGAGAGCCCACTGACCGGTGTTGGCCTCGGTCTGCTCGGCCTTGGAGCCGAAGCTGCCCACCACGCTGATCTCCCTGTCCCCGTCCTTGGCGTAGAGAGTGGCCTCGGGGCCGCCCTCCACGTACATGGCCGCGTGCAGCCCCAGGGGCAGGGCCAGCAGGCGCTTAACCATCTTGGGCATGGGGTAGACCTCCCGGCAGATCATCAACAGCACCCGGCCTTCACGGTCCTGGCCCACCATGGCGCTGGACCATTTCTGGTCCTCGCGCTTCCACAGGTTCTTTTTGTCCGGCGTGAACAATCTATAGTTCTGGATCAGGGTGCCGTAGCGGGCGCGGATATTGGCCAGGGGGGTCCGGGTGAGGTCGAACAGGCGCACCGGGGCCAGGCCTGGGGCCAGGGGGTCCAGGGCCAGCAGGGCGTTGTGCCCCTTGGCCGGGCGGGGGTTGTTCACGTAGCCTTTGATGAGCATCAGCCCCACGCTGGTGAGGTTGTCCTTCATGTACATGGAGGCGTTGATCACCGCAGTCAGCCCGAACTCGCGGCTCCACTCACGGGCGGTGCGGGCCTTGCCGCCGTGCTCTCCCGCGCAGAGCAGGCGCAGGGCGAAGCGGGCCGGGTCGATCCTGAGCACCACCAGTTCCGGTCGCGGCGCGGGGCCGGATGCCTCCAGGGCGAAGCGGGCCCCCTCCAGGCCTGGCCGCCAGCTCCGCCAGGGGCCGCCCGCCCATGAGGGCAGGGCCCAGGCCAATAGCAGGAACAGGGCGCAAGGCAGCACCAGCGGCTGGAATTTGATTCCGCCGCCTACGGTGCGCCTAAGCTTCATGGTCTGATCTTGGTTTAGTAGTGTTCCGGCTTGGGCTCGCGGGTCATCAGCTCGTGCAGGGCGTCCTCCGGATGGGTGCCCCGATAGATGACCCCTTCCACCGCCTCGATGATGGGCATCTCCACGCCCTTGCGCTGGGCCAGGGACAGGATGGTCCTGGTGTTTTTCACCCCCTCGGCCACTTGGCGCATGGAGGAGGTGATCTCCTCTATGGTCTCGCCCTTGGCCAGGCGGGTGCCCACGGTGCGGTTGCGGCTCAGCGAGCCGGTGCAGGTGAGCACCAGGTCACCCAGACCGGCCAGACCGGCCAGGGTGGCCAGGTCCGCCCCCAGGCTGAGCCCCAGACGGGTCATCTCGGCCAGGCCCCGGGTGATCATGGCGCTCATGGCGTTGTGGCCCAGCTCCAGGCCCGCCACCATGCCCGCGGCGATGGCCAGGGGGTTCTTGACCGCCCCGCCCAACTCCACGCCGATGATGTCGCTGCTGGTATAGACCCTGAAGCGCGGCCCGGCAAAGGCGGCCTGCACCGCCTGGGCCACCTCGGGGCGCCCGCTGGCCACGGTCACCGCGGTGGGGGCGCCGCCCGCCACCTCCTTGGCGAAGCTGGGACCGGACAGGGCGGCCAGATGGGCCTGGTGCTCCGGGGCCAGCACGTCGGCGGCCACCTGGCACATGGTGAAGCCGGTCTCGCCCTCGATGCCCTTGGAGCAGGCCACGATGTCGGCCTGGGCGGGCAGGTGGGGAGCGGCCTGGCCCAGCACGGCCCGGAAGACGTGGGTGGGCATCACCAGCACCACCAGCCCGGCCCCGGTGAGGGCCTGGGCCATGTCGCTGGCGCCCTTCAGCTCCGGGTGCAGCTTGAAGCCCGGCAGAAACACCGGGTTGGCGTGCTCCTCGTTTATGGCTTGGGCCACCTCGGGCTCGTAGGCCCACAGGCGCACCTCGTGGCCCGCGCGGGCCAGGTGATCGGCCAAGGCCGTGCCCCAGGCGCCCGCCCCCACCACCGTCACCTTCAGCTTAGGCATCTTCCTCTCCGTTTAGGGGCGCGGCGGCCGGGGCCTCGTCGTCCTCGCCTTGGTCCAGGCCGCTGTCAGGATCGTCGTCGGCCTCGGCCAGGCGGGCCAGGGCCACCAGGCGCTCGCTGGGCTCCAGGCCGATGAGCTTGACTCCCTGGGTGTTGCGGCCCAACACGTTGATGCCGCCCACCTTCATGCGGATGATCTTGCCCTGGTCGGAGATGAGCATCATCTCGTGTTCGTCGTCCACCACCACCGCGCCCACCACCGGGCCGTTGCGCTCGGAGGTCTTGATGGTGATGACCCCCTTGCCGCCCCGGTTTTGCAGCGGGTACTCGTCCAGACGGGTGCGCTTGCCGAAGCCGTGGCTGGTCACGGTGAGCACCGTGGGGGTGCCGGCCACCGCCTCCATGGCCACCACCATGTCGTCGTCGATCAGCTCGATGCCCTTGACCCCGGCGGCGACGCGGCCCATGGAGCGCACGTTCTCCTCGTCGAAGCGGATGGCCTTGCCCTGGCGGGTGGCCAAGAAGACCTCCATGTCGCCGTCGGTGAGCCGGGCGGAGACCAGGCGGTCGCCCTCGGCCAGGTTGATGGCGATGATGCCTCCGGCGCGGGGGCGGCTGAAGGCCATGAGGTCGGTCTTCTTCACGGTGCCCCCGGAAGTGGCCATGAGCACGTGGCGGCCTTCGCTGAACTCCTTGACCGCCAGCACCGTGGTCACCTTCTCGCCGCCCTCGGTGTTCACCAGGTTGACGATGGCCTTGCCCTTGGAGGCCCGGCCCGCCTGGGGCAGCTCGTGCACCTTGAGCCAGAATAGGCGGCCGGTGTCGGTGAAGATGAGCAGGTAGTGGTGGGTGGAGGCCACGAAGAGCTTCTCCACGAAGTCCTCGTCCTTGGTGCCCATGCCCTTCTTGCCCTTGCCGCCCCGGTGCTGGGACCGGTAGAGACTGGCCGGGGTGCGCTTTATGTAGCCGGTGTGGCTAAGCGTCACCACCATGTCCTCTTCGGCGATCATGTCCTCCAGGTCGATCTCGCTGCTCTTGGCCACGATCTCGGTGCGCCTGGCGTCGCCGAAGTCGCGGTTGAGCTCCAGGGTCTCCTCCCGGATGATCTGGCGCACCAACTGCTCGGAAGCCAGGATGGCCTTGAGGCGGGCGATCTCCTTGATGACCTCGCGGTACTCGGCCAGGATCTTGTCGCGCTCCAGGCCGGTGAGCCGCTGCAGGCGCATGTCCAAGATGGCCTGGGCCTGGATGTCGCTCAGCGACAGGCGCGACATCAAAAGCTCCTTGGCCTCGGCCGGGTTGGCCGAACCGCGGATCATCTTGATGACCTGGTCCAGGTTGTCCAGGGCGATCTTGAGGCCTTCCAGGATGTGGGCCCTGGCCTCGGCCTTGGCCAGCTCGAACTTGGTGCGCCGGATGATGATCTCCCGGCGGTGCTCGATGAAGTGGCCCAGGACCTGCTTGAGGTTGAGCACCTCGGGGCGGTTGTTGACGATGGCCAACATGTTGATGCCGAAGGTGCTCTGCATGGCGGTGAACTTGAAAAGCTGGTTCATCACCACCTGGGGGATGGCGTCGCGCTTGAGCTCCAGGACCATGCGCATTCCGTCGCGGTCGGACTCGTCGCGGATGTCGCTGATGCCCTCGAGCTTCTTGTCCTTCACCAGGTCGGCGATGCGCTCCAGCAGGCGGGCCTTGTTCACCTGGTAGGGCAGCTCGCTGACCACGATGGTGTTCTTCTTGGTGCGGGCGTTGGTCTCCACGCTGGCCCGGGCCCGCATGTAGATGACCCCCCGGCCGGTCTCGTAGGCCTCCTTGATGCCCGCGCGGCCGTAGATGAAGCCCCGGGTGGGGAAGTCCGGGCCGGGAACGTGCTTCATCAACTCCTTGATGGTGATGTCGGGATCGTCGATGAGGGCCACCACCGCGCCCACCACCTCGCTGAGGTTGTGGGGGGGTATGTTGGTGGCCATGCCCACGGCGATGCCGCTGGAGCCGTTGACCAGCAGGTTGGGCACCCGGGTGGGCAGCACGGCGGGCTCGAGCATGGAGCCGTCGTAGTTGTCCACGAACTCGACGGTGTCCTTGTCGATGTCACCCAGGAACTCGCCGGTCAGCTTGGCCATGCGAACCTCGGTGTAACGCATGGCCGCCGCGGAGTCGCCGTCCACCGAGCCGAAGTTGCCCTGGCCGTCCACCAGGGTGTAGCGCATGGCGAAATCCTGGGCCATGCGCACCAGGGCGTCGTAGACCGCGCTGTCGCCGTGGGGGTGGTACTTACCGATGACGTCGCCCACCACGCGGGCCGACTTCTTGTAGGCGCGGTTGTGATAATTCTTGAGATCGTGCATGGCGAAGAGGATGCGCCGGTGCACCGGCTTCAGGCCGTCGCGCACCTCGGGCAGGGCCCGTCCGATGATCACGCTCATGGCGTAATCCAGATAGGAGCGTCTGATCTCCTCCTCGATGAGCACTTCTTGCTTACGGGCGTCAGTTGGGAGCATTTACTTTAACCTTTAGCGCTTGCCGCCCTGGGGTGGGCCGAAACTGGCCCTCCGTGGCGGCTGAAGCAAATTCACTGGCGATGCGGCCGGGGGGCGCGGCCGGAAAAACCCCAGCGCCCCGTCCCTTCGGCAACCTTTCGCCGACTGGGCAATTATAGCAACAACTGCGCGGATTAGCAAACAAAATCCCCCCAGAGACCCCCTCGCAGGGGCCTGTTTTAGCAGGCCTTTTCCCAGGCCGCCGACCCCGGCCTCCCCAGGGGCCGCGCGGCTTGTGCGGCGCGGGCCGGCGTGCTAGCCTGAGACAGTTGTTTTTGGCGATAACCAGGAGGGCCGGCCATGACTGGGCGGTTGAGGGCGGGTCGTTGGGTTGCGTTGTTGGGGGCCGTCTGGGCCGCGGCGGCGCTCATGGCCTTCGGCTGCACTTCCGAGGCCGACCAAGGCCCCACCAAGAGCCAAACCACCACCACCCTGGCCGCGCCACCCGCCCCCAAAGCCGACATGCCCGACAAGCCCAATCCGGCGGACCCAGCCCAGCCCCCGGCCGGGCCCCAGCCCGCCACGGACAGCGGCCCCGGCTCCCTGCTGGAGCAGGCCCGCCAATCTTTGGCCCAGGGCCGGGAGCGCCAAGCCCTGGGGCAGATCGACCAGGCCGCCCGGGCCCTGTGGCGGCGGCTGCCCCTGGAGCTCTCCCAGGCCATCCTGGTGGCCGAACCGGCCAAGGGCTACGGCATCTACCAGCCGCGCCAGGACAATGTCTATCTGATCGCCAGCCCGGAGCGCCCGGTTTTCCCCGGCAAGGGCCAGCCCATGTACATCTACCTGGAGCCGCGCAACTACGGGATCAAGTCCCTGGCCGAGGGTCGCTGGGAGATATCCTTCGCCATGGACGTGGAGCTGTTCGACAATCAGGGAAAACGCCTGTTCAGCAAAAAGGACTTCATGCGGGTGCAGAGCGTGTCGCGCCATTTCAACCGCGAGTTTTTCCTGAACGTCACCGTGAACCTGAAAGGAGCCCCCACCGGGGCCTACGAGCTGCGCCTCACCCTCAAGGACCTGGTGAAGGGCCAGCAGGCCGTGGCCACCCTGCCGGTGAAGCTGGCCATGGCCCCCCTGGAGAAGAAATAGCCGCGCCAAGGGGGGTTCACCCAGGCGGCGGTCTTTTATTCAAGTAATTACATTAGATGACTACGGGCTAGGGGGAAGGAGCCGCCATGTCAGGAAAATTTTCAGGATACCTCCGCTGGAAGCACGATCACATTGACGCCCTGAACGCCGGGTCCCAGGTGATCGACACGGCCAAGGGGCCGGTGGAATACGCCTTGGTGGGGGACCAGGGGCCGGTGCTGGCGGTGAACCACGGCGGGCCGGGGGGCTACGATCAAGGGCTGGTGATAACCCGTCGCCTGCAAAACCAAGGATACAAGATACTTACCTGGTCCCGCCCCGGATACCTGCGCACCCCCATCACCACCGGCCAAACCCTGGAGCAGCAGGCCGACGTGCTGGCCGCGCTCATGGACGCCTTGGGCATAGAAAAGGCCGCGGTGATGGGCGCTTCCGCCGGCGGGCCGGTGACCCTGGCCATGGGCTACACCCATCCCGAGAAGGTGGCCTGCCTCATCAGCGAGTGCGGGGTGAGCCTTACTTACGGTAAACAGTTTAAGACCAGCCAGAAGCTGTTCGAACACCTGATGTTCAACGACCCGGTCATGTGGCTCTACGAGCAGTACGAGCACCTGGCCCCGGAAAGCACCCTGCGCAGCTTCATAAAGCTGGAGAGCACCCTGGACAAGGAGCACGTGGAGGCCCTGGTCAAAAGCATCGAGGCCGACCCCGAGCGCGTGGGCCTGATGCTGGACATGATCGGCACCATGTGCCCCATCAGCCTCCGGCGCGAGGGCATGGACAACGACCTGGCCCAGCTGGCGGCCATCGACACCCTGCCGGTGGAGAAGATCAGCGCACCGCTGCTTCTGGTGCACGGCGACCACGACGCCGACGTGCCCATCGCCCACGCCCGCTACGTGGCCGAACATGCGCCCCACGCCGAGCTGATGGTCATAGAAAACGGCTACCACTTGCTGGGCATGAGCGACCAGGCCCCGCAGATCGCCGAACGGGAGCTGAGCTTCCTGCATACTCACTTGAAAGCATAACGATCGGAAACCACATGCCCTTTTTGAAGTTGGACGGCTACCGCCTGTATTACGAGACCCACGGCCAGGGCTTTCCCCTGGTGCTGATCCGGGGCCTGGGCTCCAACATGGAGCACTGGTACGAGCAGATCCCGGCCTTCAGCCGCCAGTACCGGGTCATCACCTTCAACAACCGGGGCATCGGCACCTCCAGCGCCCCGCCCTTGCCCTGGAGCATCAAGGAGATGGCCGGGGACGTGGCCGCCCTCATCCAGGCCGTGGCCGGGGGCCGTGCCCACGTGCTGGGCATCTCCATGGGCGGCATGATCGCCCAGGAACTGGCCCTGGGCTGGCCGGAGCGGGTGGCCTCCCTGGTGCTCACCGCCACCCACTGCGGCGGGGCCCACAAGGTGATGCCCACCACCGAGACCCTGGAGCTGTTCGACAAGTTGGTGAACGGCACCACCTTCGCCGAGCAGATGGAAGGGCGCAAGGCCCTGTTCTCCCAGGAGACTTTGGACAACCGCCCCGACGTGCTGGAGCGCTACGCCCAGGTGGCCGCGGCCTACGCCTGCCCGCCGGAGGTTATGCATGGCCAGTGGCAGGCCATCCAGGAGTTCGGCACCTTCGAGCGCCTGCCGGGGATCAAAGCCCCCACCCTGGTGCTGGCCGGAGCCGACGACCGTCTGGTGCCCCAGGGCAACGCCGAGCTTTTGGCCGAGCGCATCCCCGGCGCCAAGCTTGCCTTGATCCCCCAGGCGGGCCACCAGCTGGTGATCGAAGCGCCCCAGGCCACCAACGCCGCGGTGCTGGAATTCTTGGCCTCCCAGCCCGTCTGAGCGCCCGCCACCGCGTGGCCTTTGGCGGCCCCAAAGGTGCACTGACCCCACATGAAGCGCTTGCTTTAAGCCGCCCCGGCCCCACCCTCGGTGCCGGGGCGGCTTTGCCTCATGATTACCAGGGGTTGCGAAGAGGTTTTTTCGGGGCGAAATATCAAAAAAATGTTGCAAATTTCGTAGTTTAGGTCATAATAGCATAGCGAGAACTTTAACTGGAAAGGCCCATTTATGGCCCCCGACAGCAGCGGCTACAATTCAGAAAAAATCAAGGTCCTGGAAGGCCTGGACGCGGTACGCAAGCGCCCGGCCATGTACATCGGCTCCACCGGCCCCGACGGTCTGCACCACCTGGTCTACGAGGTGGTGGACAACTCGGTGGACGAGGCCATGGGCGGATACTGCGACAACGTGCAGGTCATCATCCACGCCGACAACAGCGTATCGGTGGAGGACGACGGCCGGGGCATCCCGGTGGACATGCACAAGGGCGAAGGCGTCCCTGCCGTGCAGGTGGTCATGACCAAACTGCACGCGGGCGGCAAGTTCGACGACAAGGCCTACAAGGTGGCCGGCGGCCTGCACGGCGTGGGCGTCAGCGTGGTCAACGCGCTCAGCGAGTGGCTGGAGGTGGAGATCAAGCGCGACGGCAAGGTCTACTCCCAGAGCTACGACCACGGCCACCCCACCGGCGAGCTGAAGGTGATCGGCAAGTGCGGCAAGCGCTCCGGCACCAAGGTCACCTTCAAGGCCGACCCGGCCATCTTCGAGACCACGGTCTACTCCTTCGAGACCCTGGCCGGACGACTGCGCGAGCTAAGCTTTTTGAACAGCGGCATGCGCATCAAGCTCACCGACCAGCGCAACGAGAAGGAAACCGAGTTTTTCTACAAGGGCGGCATCTCCGAGTTCGTGGACTACATCAGCCAAAAGAGCCAGCCCCTGCACAAGAAGCCCATCTATCTCACCGGCGAGAAGGATCTGGTGCAGGTGGAGATAGCCCTGCGCTACACCGATGCCTATTCCGAGCGCATCTTCAGCTTCGCCAACAACATCAACACCCGCGAGGGCGGCACCCATCTCACCGGCTTCAAGGCGGCGCTGACCCGCACCCTGAACTCCTACATCAGCGCCAACATGCCCAAGATAAAGAACCTGCCCAGCGGCGACGACGTGCGCGAGGGCCTGTTCGCGGTCATCAGCGTAAAGATCCCCCAGCCCCAGTTCGAGGGCCAGACCAAGATGAAGCTGGGCAACTCCGAGGTCAAGGGCCTGGTGGAGCAGATCGTCAACGAGCAGTTGGCCATGTTCCTGGAGGAAGACCCGGCCACCGCCAAGAAGATCGTGGGCAAGATCACCGAGGCGGCCCGCGCCCGGGAGGCGGCCCGCAAGGCCCGCGACCTGGTGCGGCGCAAGGGAATCCTCAGCGAGAACTCCCTGCCCGGCAAGCTGGCCGACTGCTCCGAGCGCGACCCCAGCGCCTGCGAGATATTCCTGGTGGAGGGAGACAGCGCCGGGGGCAGCGCCAAGCAGGCCCGCGACCGCCGCTTCCAGGCCATCCTGCCGCTACGGGGCAAGATCCTCAACGTGGAGAAGGCCCGCCTGCACAAGATGCTGGAAAACGCCGAGATACGCACCATGATCACCGCCCTGGGCACCGGGGTGGGCGTCAACGCCGGCGGCGAGGCCAACAACGACGGCTTCGACGTGGGGCGGCTGCGCTACCACAAGGTGGTCATCATGACCGACGCCGACGTGGACGGCAGCCACATCCGCACCCTGCTCTTAACCTTCTTCTTCCGCCAGATGGAAGACCTGGTGAACCAGGGCCACCTCTACATCGCCCAGCCGCCCCTGTACCGGGTGGTGGACAACAAAAAAGAGATATACATCAAGGACGAGGCCTCCATGCGGGTCATCCTCCTGGAGCGGGCCTGCGCGGCCCTGAAGCTCAAGGTGGAGGCCACTGGCGCCGAGCTCTCCGGGCAGCGCCTGATCAAGCTCATGGAGAACCTCAGCTCCTATCTGGACCACATGGAGCGCCTGAAACGGCGCGGCTGGCAGGCCCCGGCCCTGGCCGCCCTGCTCAAGAACAGGGTGCGCGACAAGCGGGTCTTCTCCGACCTGGCCAAGCTGGAGGACCTGGAGTCCATTCTGGCCGAAAACGGCCTGAACATCCTGGAGCGCATCCCCGACGAGGCCCACAGCCTCTACGAGGTGGCCGTGTCCTGCCCCGGCGAGATGACCCCGTGCAACAACATCTCCTGGGAGCTGGTGGCCACCGCCGACTACGCCGCCCTGCTGCGCCTCACCGAGACCCTGGCGGGCAACGAGCAGGGGCCCTACCTGTTGGCCAAGAACGGCGACGAGAAGAAGGTGGACAGTGCTGACGAGCTTTTGGTCAACCTCATGGAGGTGGGGGCCAAGGGGCTGGGCATGCAGCGCTACAAGGGCTTGGGCGAGATGAACCCCGAGCAGCTTTGGGAAACCACCATGGATCCTGAGCGGCGCACCCTGTTGCAGGTCAAGGTGGAGGACTTCATGGCCGCCGACGACCTGTTCACCACCCTCATGGGCGACCAGGTGGAGCCTCGGCGCAACTTCATCGTGGAAAACGCCCTGGAGGTGCGCGAGCTGGACATCTAGCCGCCACCCGCTAAAGCAAGCATAAGAAGACCCCGCGCCATTGCCGGCGCGGGGTTTTTATTTGGGGGAGAGTAAGGCGCTGGACCGCGTGGCTTGGCCGTTGCGCCGCCGCAGCCTGGCATCGTGTAGGTTGGGTAGAGGGCGCAGCCCGAAACCCAACAATTCCCTAGCTGGTCGCGCCCCCGTGAAAAGATGATTGTTGGGTTTCGCTTCGCTCTACCCAACCTACGCTATCGCTGTAAGCCGGGTGGCCCCGAAACCGTGCTCCAACAATAGCTCCCGTCATTGCGAGGACGGGCAGAGGCTGGGGTACGGCGGAACAGGGCCGCCCCTCCTGCCCGGCCGTGGCAATCTTCCGCTTCCCTGGTCATGCCTGGGTTCACCAGACACGGCCCAGCCACCCGCCGCGCCCGCGCTAGAAATACCTAAAGCTGCTGATCGCGCCGCCGTCTATCACCAAGGTGGTGCCGTTGATAAAGCTGGCCTCTTCCGTGGCCAGGTACACCGCCGCCGCGGCGACGTCGCCCGGCTCGCCCAAGCGGCCCTGGGGAGTTTTGGAAACGTATTCCTTTTCCAGCTCCGGCCGGATCATGGGGGTCTTGATCACCCCGGGGCAGATGGCGTTTATGTTGATGTTGTGCGGGGCCAACTCCATGCTCAACTCGCGGGTGAGGTTGACCACCCCGGCCTTGGAAGCGCTGTAGGAGGGGTAGGCGTAGCCGACCATCCCGGCGATGGACCCCATGTTTATGATCTTGCCGTATTTTTGTTCGATCATGGTGGGCGCGACCGCCTTGATGCAATAAAACACGCCCGACAGGTTGATGTCGATCACCCGCTTCCAGTCATCCACGCTGTGCTCCAGCAAGGATTTCCTGACCAACACACCCGCGATATTGGCCTGGATGTCTATGCGGCCAAACGCCTCCAAGGCGGCCGCGATCATTTGGGCGACCTGATCCGGATCTGACGTGTCGACTTTCAAGGCCTTTGCCCTGCCGCCGTCCCGCCCGATGGCGCCGAGGGTCCCTTGCAAACCTTCCTCGTTTATATCGGCCAGGAAAACCTTGGCCCCCTCATGGGCGTAGGCCATCGCCACCGCTTTCCCCAACCCCGACGCGGCTCCGCTGACCACCGCCACCTTGTCCTGCAAACGCATTTTTTGTTCTCCTAACTTTCGATCTTTATTGAATTAATCACCTCTTCCAAACTCGAGCATGGTAAACCATCGTAATCTACCCGGTCAACGCCGGGCCTCTCTCTTGCCCTGGTTATGCCTGATCAATCAAAACCGCGCCCATCTCCCTCGCCTCGCCGCCGCGCCTTTCTTTATCATTCCCGCATGGCTATGCTACATTAACCCAGACCTCGCAAGACCAACCCCCCAGGGAGGCCGTACCATGCCCCGTAAAGCCATCGCCATCGCCGCGCTGCTTCTGGCCGCCATGTTCATCTGCGCCCCGGCCTCCCAGGCCGCCGCGCCCAACTACCCCGAGGTGGTGTTCATCCTGGACGCCTCGGGCAGCATGTGGGGCCAGGCGGGCGGCAAGGCCAAGATCGCCATCGCCAAGGAGGTCATGGCCCAGGCGGTGCCGGGCCTGCCCGCCGAGGTGCGTTTGGGCCTGGTGGCTTACGGCCACCGCAAAAAGGGCGACTGCGCCGATGTCGAGGTCCTGGTGGCCCCCGGCTCCAGCGACCGGGCGGGCCTGCTAAAGAAGGTCCAGGCCCTGAGCCCCAAGGGCAAGACGCCTATCGCCGGGTCGCTCAAGCAGACCGCCGAGATGCTCAAGTCCAAGGAGAACGAGACCACCATCGTGCTGGTCAGCGACGGCATGGAGACCTGCGACGCCGATCCCTGCGGGGTGGTCAAGGCCCTCAAGGCCAGCGGAATAAAGTTCGTCTTGCACGTGGTGGGCTTCGACGTGGACGCCAAGGGCAAGGAGCAACTCACATGCCTGGCCCAGGCAGGCGGGGGCAAGTACTTCAGCGCCGGGGACGCGGCCGGGCTGTTGGCCGCCCTGGATGCGGTGAAAAAGGAAGTGGCGGTCAAGGTGGAAGCGGCCAAGACCACTACCACCAAGGCCAAGAGCCGCCTGGGCAAGCTGAAGATGAGCCTACCCGCCGACTCTCTCAAAAGCCTGGGCGGGTTCCGCATCATCCGCCTGAAGGACAACAAGGTGCTCAAGGAGGCCAAGACGGTGGAGGGCGAGCATCCCCTGTTGGCCGGCAAATATAAGGTGGTGCTTCTGTTCGCCCAGCCCAACTACCGCAAGCCCGACGAGGCGGTGCTGGGCGAGTACGAGATCACCGGCGGCGAGGTCACCGAGGTGGCCCTGGGCGCGGTGGCCATCAACATAGCCAAGGAGCTGACCCAGGCGGTGGGGGGCGTGAGCCTGGTGAACCAGGAAAGCGGCAAGCCCTTCGTCACCCACGTGAGCCCGGACAACGACTACTATCTCTTCAAGACCCGCCCGGTGCCGCCGGGCACCTACGCCCTGCGCCTGCACTACAGCCTCAGCCCCGAGCCCACGGTGGTGGCCAAGGACCTCAAGGTGAGCGCCGGGCAGACCGCCACGGCCACGGTGGACAGCGGCATAGCCCTCAAGAAGGCCCCCGGGGTGACCGCCTGGAATCTCCATCCCAACGGCCAGGACAAGCCCGTCCTCCAGGTGCGGCGCCGCTTTGACAACGACTTCCCCCTGTGGAAGGCCTTCGCCGTGCCGCCGGGAAGCTACGACCTATACGTGCTGCAAAAGGGCATGACCGAGCCCCTGCCGGTGGGCGAGGGCATCAAGGTGGAAAAAGGCAAGACCGTGGTCTTCGACGCCGGGTTGTAGGGGAGGGTGGTCATGAAAAAGCTTGCCCTGATCCTGTTGGCCTTGGCCCTGTGCCTGGCTGTGGCCGCCCCGTCCCTGGCCGAGTCGCGTTGCCTTCGGGTGCAGCTGGACGGCACCATCAAGCTGCGGCCCAAAAACCCGGCCGCCACCCAGGGCCAGCCGGGCAACGCCATGACCTCTTGCCGCACCAACGCCAAGTTTCACATCGAGTTGATCTTCCCGGAAAAGGGCGGCCCGGCGGTCAGCCAGAAAAACTGGGTGGTGATCTCCGGCTTCGACTGCCCCCCCGATCAACCGGGGTCGCGCTGCCGCCAGGAGGCCCACGCCGACGCCTTTTATCCCCGGCCCTTTGTGTTGCAGGCCACCGCCACGCCTGACGGGGCCTTCAACTACACGGTGGAGTTCCGCCTGGCCCAGCTGCCGCCCATCAGCCCCTTGACCATCACCATCCAGTGCGAGGGCGCGCCCGCCGACGTCAGCGACTACGGCTCCAACTACCGCCAGCTCATGCTGCCCTGGCACCTCAACAAAATGGTGCTGAACGCGGCGCTGAACAAGTCACGCCACCACCACCCGCCGGTGATGGAACTGCCGCCGTTTCTCTTGGCCGACGTGGAGTGGGACGAGTTGGTCACTCTGGTGCCCTGCGAGAACTTCAAGTACTAGGCAAATGGATGTTGGGTTTCTGGCTTAGCCCTCTACCCAACCTACACTTTTTTTCAATGGCCACGAAACCGGCTGTCATACAGAGATGGCGTAGGTTGGGTAGAGCGAAGCGAAACCCAACAATCCTTTATTTCCAACAATAGCTTTTTGTCATTGCGAGGCCGGGCAGTGGCCTGCGTAAGTCGGGACATGGGCGTCCCTTCTGCCCGGCCGTGGCAATATTCTTTTTACCCCGTCATGCCTGGGTTCATGAGACATTGCCAAACCATCCTCCAATCCACAACCCGCCCCGCTCGGGGGAAGCCGAAGTTCGCCACGTCGCATCTCTTCCGAGATGCTCCTCGCGATGACGTCTATTGCTGGATTCGCCGATTTACAGCATCGCGTGGGTTTAATTAAGGCCTCGGCCATCGGCCCAACAGCTCCTTGATCATGTCTGGTCGTGTGAGACAATCACATCCCCGCCGCCAAATCGTAACCACCTACCCCCTTGACCGAGCCGGTCGCCCGCCCGGATAATTTAGGTATGGAGCTCTAATCCGGTGGGGAAGCACCTGGAGTCAAACCCAGGCTGAATTCGATCTCCCGCTCGCGCGCTCCTTCTAGCCTCTCTCGCGCCGCCCACGCTTGACCGCTTTCAGCTCATCACGGCGATACACCCTCCGCTCCAGCCGCGTCCTCGCCCCGCAAGGAGAAATGCCATGCAAAAAAAGGTGCGTTACTCACATCCGGCCCACTTCAACTACGCTACCCTGGCCGAGATATGCGACATCCTCAGCACGGCGGGCAAATTCACCCAGGCGGCCCGGGCGGTGGTCACTTACCTCACCCACCACCTGAAGCTCAAGGGCGCGGCGCTCATGCTGCTCAACCGGCGCAGCAAAAAGCTGGAAGTGGCGGCCTCCCAAGGGCTAAGCGACTTCTACCTCAACAAGGGTCCCATCAGCGCGGCCCGCTCCATCGCCGCCTCCATCAGCGACGGCCCGGTGGCCATCTTCAACGTGCGCGACGATCCGCGCCTGCAATACCCCGAGGAGGCCGAGCGCGAGGGCATAGAGTCCATCCTCAGCGTGCCCTTGGTGCTGAGGGGAAAGCCCTTGGGGGTGCTGCGGCTCTACACCGCCGAGCCCTGGGAATTCACCATGGAGGACATCACCTTCGTGCAGGCCGTGTCCCTGATGCTGGCCTTGGTGCTGGACAACATCAGGGTTTCCGGCGCCTACAAGACCTCCATCGAGGTGCTCAAGGACCTGCGCCCTCCAATACGCCGGGCCAAGCGCACCCTGCACGAGTAGGTGGAACCTGGACGCCTCGGGCGTCTGGACGGCCGGGCCGCAGAACTCATGAGAGGGGCGGTCCGGCCTAATTTTTTAGGGAACCCTTGAGGGGTGGACTCAATTACCCGCGCCGCCGAGACGGCGGTATTTGCTCTCGCCGTCATATTCGGTGTAGGGCAGCCAATCGGCGCAACTGCTTTGGTCGCTGATCCATCCCCTGGTTTTCTCGCACCAGGACATGACCGGGTTGATCATGAAGTTGTCCCGGTACTCTTTTTGGCTTATCACCCCGGCCCGCAAGGCAGTGTCCGGATTGATCCTATAGCCGCACATATTGCATTTTATTTCCAACGGGAACCCCCCTATTCAGACTAACTACGCGGCCAGCACCGCCCCCCGCGACAGGCGCACCTCGGGCCGCTCGCTCAGCCGCATGCCCAGCCCCCCGGCAAGGCGCAAGGACTCTTCAAACTCCTTGGCCTTCACGTGCATGCGCGGCTCGGCCAGATAAAACAGGCCGCCCGGCTTGAGCAGATCCTTCGCTTGCCTTAAAAACGCCTCCTGGTCCGGCACCTCGTGCAGCATCCAAAAGGCCAGCACCAGGTCCAGGCTGCCGGTCAGGTCCTTCGCCCCGAGATTGTCGGCCCCAACCCGGCGGGTCTCGATGCGCTCTGCCAACCCCGCCCTTTGAGCCCGGCGCTCCACCCCGGCCAGCATCTTCTCCTGCAAGTCCATGGCGTAGACCCGGCCCGAGTCGCCCGCAAGGCGGGCCAAGCCCAAGGTGAAAAATCCTATGCCGCAGCCTATGTCCGCGGCCCGGCCGCCTTGGCGCAGGTAGGGCCCCAGCATCTTTTCCGGGTCGTGAAAAAGGCGGCGCACCGGGTTGTCAAAGGTGTGGATCATCCACCAAGGGCATACGTGTTCACGGGCCATGGCTCTATCCTTTGAAGGCTTTGGGCAGGCATCTAGGTGGTTCACCGTCCCCGCTGCCGGTGCGGCTGCACCCGTGGTTTTCCACCTCTATTAAAAATCTATTCTTATTTTAGTTGGCTCAGGAGCTGATAGGGGATCAGGTCGTGGTCAGCTATCCACTTTTTCAGGCGGAGCCAAGCGCAGGGCCATGCCGCAAACCACGCCCATGGGCCAGGCCCAGCAGCCCGCCAGGGACCACAACCACAGGCGTTCAATTTCATTGTTCTTATGCTTGAACGGACCCAGCATCCAGCGGTTGAACAGCAGGCCGCACAAGCACCACAGACCCAGAACCGAAATAAACATAAAAGGATCATCTAGATAGGCCGCCAAGGACATGGCCGCCAAACCCAAAAGGCAAAGCGCGCCGGCCCCGACGGCCATAAGAAAGACCACCAACCTGCACATAACGGCCTCCCCCCAGAAGCCGACGGAACCCCAAGCCGGGGCTCCGCTTGTAATCAGACTGTGTTTTCGAGCCCTTGCCCTACAGGCGCATGGGCATGATCACGCTGAGGAAGCCTTCGTCCGCTTCTCCCTTGATCAGGCAGGGATGCTGCTCGTCCACGAAACCAAGGGTTATCTCCTCGCTCTTCATGGCCCCGCAAAGGTCCAGGAAGTAGCGGGCGTTGAAGCCCACGCTCAGGGCGTCCCCGTCGTAGTCCACTTCCAGGGCCTCGCGGGCCTCGCCCAGATCCGGGTTCTGGCTCACCACCTCCAAGAGACCTTCCTTGAAGTCCAGCTTCACGCCCTGGAAGCGGTCCGTTGCCAAAATGGCCACCCGCCGAAGCACCTCGGAGAAGGCCTGGCGGTTAACCACCACGTTCTTCTTGCTCACCTTGGGGATGACCACCTCGTAGTCCGGGAAGGAGCCTTCCTGCATGCGCAGCACCAGGCGGGCCCCGCCCAGGGCCAGGGAGGCGTAGCTCTGATTGAGTCCCAGTGAGATGGTTTCCGCGTCCTCGGCCATCTTGCGCATCTCGGCCACGCCCTTGCGGGGGATGATCACCCCGCCGTCCAGGGCGAAGCCTTCCAGCCCCTCCAGGGAGCGGTCCACCAGGGACAGGCGGTGCCCGTCGGTGGAAACGAAACGCAGGTAGTCCGCGCCGTCGCGGTTGCGCTTTTGCACGTACAAACCAGCCAGGTTGAAGCGGGTGTCTTCCTGGGAGATGGAGAAGATGGTCTTTTCCACCATCTCGGCCAGCATCTCGCCGGAGACGCTCAACTCGGGAATGCCTTCCACGTCCGGCAGGTTGGGGAAGTCCTCGGCGGAGAGCCCCACCAGGTTGAAGGAGGCGCGCCCGGCGGTGATATGCAGATAATTATTTTCTTTTTCTTTGAGATAAATCTCTTCGGCGGGAAGCTCTTTTACGATCTCATAGAGCTTGCGCGCGGGCACGGTCACCTTGCCCGGTTTGCTTACCCTGGCGGCGCAGAGGCCCTGAAAACTGGTTTCCAAGTCGGTGGCGGCCACGGTGAGGCTCTCGTCCTCGGCCTCCAACAGCACGTTGGACAGGATGGGCATTGAGGTGCGACGCTCAACCACCGATTGAGATTTGCCCAAACCCTTGACCAAGTCTTCCTTGCGAACAGTTAGCTCCATCTATCTTTCACCTTTGAATTGCGGGATATAGGTGTTCTGGTCCACCTTAACCCAAACTCCGTTGACAGGGCAAGATAAACACTCCAGGCCCATCGCCTTGCCCCTGATATCCCGCCCTGGGCCGGGTTGATGTCGTCGCGTGCGGCCGCCCAATTTCAAAGCCCTACTTTTCATTAGGACATGAAAAATATTGTGAACTACTGAGCAATCAAAACAAGTTGTTAAATAACAATTATTTGCAGCACATTTTCTGAATGGTGTCGAATGTTAATTCACAACATACTCACAGTGATTGCGTGCAGGCAACACCATGAAATGAGGGATATTCAAGCCCTTGATAGGCTCTGACGACCCCCAACCATACCAAGGACCAGGCCGCATGCAAAACCAAAGCTGATCCCCGGATTATTCCAGGCCGATGCGGTCCCATTTCCACGGATTCAGCCCCCTGGAGGCGGAATCAGGAGCTCTGTGCTCATCTTCCACCCGAGGCCCGGCTCCCTGGAGTCACCGCCTCGAAGCGAGCGTCTCATCTCGAATCGTGAGCCGCCCAACCCGGCGGGCGCGGGCAGCTCTGTTTACTTACCTGCTCTTGCCGGTTACGCGGAGGGTGGGGCTTTTTCCAACCTCCGGGGGCCGCCCCTATATGATTATTAGCTCTTAATTATTTAGTAGTAATAGTCGAGAGCAGCTCAAAGGTTTAAAACCGTCTCAACCCGCTGTAACCAAGAGGATAAGTTCTCCACCGTCCTGTGCACCGGTCATGAGTTTTTCCACCGTGGGGCCGGTTTGAGCGGGGTTTTCCACCGCCTAGTCACTCTGTTTGCCCTGGCGGATGGCGTTCTCCACCGCGCGCACCGTATCGGCCAGCTCCGGGTCCTCCACCAGGAGCTTCTCCACCCGCTGCACCCCCTTGACCACCGTGGAGTGGTCCTTGCCCCCCAGGGCCAGGCCTATCTCCGGGAAAGAGGCGTTGGTCAAGCGGCGGGCCAGGAACATGGCCACCTGGCGGGGTCGGCTGATGTCCCGGCTCTTGCGCGAGCTCTTGAGGTCCGCCGGGCGCACCCCGTAATGGGCCGACACCACCCGGAGCACGTCTTCCACCCCCACCAGGTGCTCGTTGGCCAGGGGGCCCAACACCTGGCGGGCCAGCTCCAGGCTAACCTCGGCGCCCCGCAGGCGGCTTACCGCCATGAGCCGGTTGAGGTAGCCTTCCAAAACCCGGATGGACGACTCGGGCTGACCGGCCAGATAGGCGGCCACCTGACGGCTGAGCACCACCCCCTTTTCCGTGGCCTTGCGCTGCAGGATGGCCAGCTTGGTCTCGGTGTCCGGGGTTTGCAGGTCGGCCAACAGGCCCCACTCGAAGCGGGTGCGCAAACGGCTGGCCAGGCCGGGGATGTCCCGGGGCAACTTGTCGCTGGTGAGCACGATCTGGCGTCCCGCCTGGAACAGGGCGTCGAAGGTGTGAAAAAACTCCTCCTGGGTGCGCTCGCGGCCCGAGAGGAACTGGATGTCCTCGATGATCAGGCTGTCCACCCGGCGGTACTTGTCGCGGAAGGTCTGGATGCCGTCGAAGCGCACCGCCTGGATCAGCTCGTTGGAATAGGCCTCCGAGGAGGTGTAGTGCACCCGGTAGGAGGGTTCGCGGTTCACCAGGCGGTTGGCCACCGCGCTCACCAGGTGGGTCTTACCCAGGCCCGAGCCGCCGAAGATCATCAGGGGGTTGTACTGGCCCCCCGGCGCGTCGGCCACCGCCTGGCAGGCGGCGTGGGCCAGCTCGTTGCAGGGGCCCACCACGAAGGATTCGAAGGTGTAGGCGGCGTTGAGGTTGATGCCCGCCGGACGGGACTTGGGAGGCGGCGGCTGGATCACCGCGGCCTTGGCCTGCACCTGCTCCGGCGAGACCTCGAAGGCGGCGTCCAGGGAGCGGCCCATCTCCCGGTTGAGGGCTTCGTTGAGAAGCTTGCTGTAGCGTTCGGCGATCCATTCGGCGAAAAACCGGTTGGGCACTGTGAAAACCGCCCGGCTTTCCTCCAGCCGCATGGCCAGGGGGGCAAACCAAGTTTCATATTCTTGAGAGCTGACTGATGCGCGCAAATGTCTGGCCACACCAGGCCACGGATCGTGAACCGGCAAAACAACCTCGTTTAACCTTAGGATGTTAATATGTTAGGAGGGTGAGCGGACCCAGCTTCGCACCCCCTGCCGCCCCTACGCAGCCCAACCGCGTGGATTGGGTTTATTCTCTGCTGAAATTTAATGATAAAGACTACCACCCCCGGGGCGCAACCACAAATATTCACAGGTTGCCGGGCCGTTAGGTGAAATGCCTTGACAGCCTGAGGAGTATCGCATAGCTTTAATTTTCACAACTCATTACTAATAAACAATTTCGGGAGTAATTGCCTTGTCCTATGTGATCGCGGTGGCAGGCAAGGGCGGTGTGGGCAAAACCACGGTCGCCGGTATGATGGTGCGCTGGCTGGTGGAGCACGACAAGACCCCCATCCTGGCGGTCGACGCCGATTCCAATAGTAATTTCAATGAGGTGCTTGGTCTGGAACTGGAAGGCACCCTGGGCGAGGCCCGCGAGGACATGAAAAAGGGCCAAAGCGAGGGCATGACCAAGAATCTTTTCATCGAAATGCGGGTCAACCAGAGCCTGGCCGAGGCCGAGGGATTCGACCTCATCGCCATGGGCCGTCCCGAGGGGGCGGGCTGCTACTGCGCGGCCAACCACCTGCTCACCGAGTCCATGGACAAGCTGGCCGACAACTATAACTACCTGGTGGTGGACAACGAGGCGGGCATGGAGCACATCAGCCGGGTGACCACCCAGCACGTGGACCTGCTCCTGGTGGTCAGCGACCCCAGCCGCCGCTCCCTGCAGGCCGCCCAGCGGGTGACCGAACTGGCCAAGGAGATGAAGGTGCTCCGGGGCAAGTCCTACCTGGTTTTGTCCATGGTGCGCGGCGAGCCCAGCCCGGAGCTCTTGGCCACGGTGAAGGAAATGGGCCTGGAATTGGCCGGGGTGATCCCCGATGATCCCATGCTGGCCGATTACGACCTCAAGGGCCTGCCCACCAGCACCCTGCCCATGGAAAGCCCGGCTAAGAGTGCGGCTTTTAAGGTCTTTGACAAAGTCATGGCCGAGGCCCAGGCCTAGGCGAATCGCCCCATGAGGGGCGATTCATGTAGTCTAGTCAGCGATAACAGACAGTTATGCATTTTTTCTTGACACGTTTTTTTTATTAGCGTAGCGTGGGACCCGTTTCAAATGGTAAGCAAATTGGCCTAGGCCAATTTTTTTAAGCCGGGCATTGTACCACCGCTCACAAGGCGCTGAGCACGAAAGTGGAAACAATGACCGTTACCGCTGGTTCTCCACTGGGGGCCATGAAGGGCGCCCGTTGGGTTAAGTTTACTGATTCCTAACACTTGGGATGAGAACATCCCCTTGTTCAGTTGGAGGGAATTGCTGTGGCCTTTGAGATTCCAACCATTAAATACTCCGGCGCTATTAAACAGGTAACGCTGGGCAAAGGGGACCAAGCCCTCACCGTGGGCGGGGAAACCTGTTACCCCTTCCATTCCTGGGAAGGCAAAACCCCGACCAAGCCCATCATCGCCATGGAAGTCTGGGACTTCGAGCCCAATGAGTGGCCCGAGGCGGCCAAGGCTCCCTTTGCTGGCGTGCTGGGCGATCCGGCGGCTTGGGCCAAAAAGAACGTGGAAGAGTTCGGGGCCGAAGCCATCGTGGTGCAGCTCAAATCCACCGACCCCAACGGCCTGGACGCCTCTCCCGCGGCGGCCAGCGAGGTGGTGGGCAAGGTCCTGGGCGCGGTGAACGTGCCGGTCATCGTCTGGGGCAGCGCCAACCCGGCCAAGGACGCCGAGGTGCTCAAGAAGATCGCCGAGGATTACGCCGGCAAGAATCTTCTGCTGGGCCCGGTGGACGAGGACAACCATAAGCAGATCGGCGCGGCCGCCCTGGCCTACGACCAATCGCTTATCTCCTCCAGCCCCATCGACGTGAACCTGGCCAAGCAGCTCAACATCCTGCTGAGCAACTTGGGCGTGTCCCTGGACCGCCTGATCATCGACCCCACCACCGGTGGCCTGGGCTACGGCATGGAGTACAGCTACTCGGTGATGGAGCGCATCCGGGCCGCCGCCCTGGTGCAGGACGACGACAAGCTGGTTCTGCCCATGATCAACAACGTGGGCAACGAGGTCTGGAAGTGCAAGGAAGCCAACCAGACCCAGGAAGACGCCCCCGAGTTGGGCGACGCCATGAAGCGCGGCGTTTACATGGAAACCGCCGCCGCGGTCAGCTACCTGCTGGCCGGCACCGACATTCTGCTTATCAGGCACCCCGAGACGGTTAAGCTGGTCAAGACCTTCATCGACGCGGTGATGGCCGAGCGCGCCCCGGCCGCCGAGAAGGTCGCCGTGGACCGTCCCAAGGCCGCCATGCTGGCCGGCGCCAAGGCCAAGCCCGCCGCGCCCAAGCCCGCAGCCGCCCCCGCAGCCGCCCCGGCCGCCGCCCCCAAGGCAGCGCCCAAGGCAGCGCCCAAGCTGGCCGCCGTGCCCAAGCCCGAGGCCAAGCCCGCGCCTGCAGCCGCCC
>JAHIQI010000067.1 GCA_018902755.1 Pseudomonadota bacterium
GCGTTTTGATCTTTGATCGGCGGCGGGGCGCGCCCCGCCGCCGATCAAAGATCAAAACGCCCTGCGTCCTTCTCTGGCCTTGGCCAAGGCCCAATGCTATGCTGAGACATCAACCAATATCCACAGGCCACCCTCAGCAGGAGCCGAGCATGGGCATCGTCGTTGACCGTGAAAAATGCAACAAAGACAAGCTTTGCGCCCTTGATTGCCCCATAGGCATCATCACCATGGACGGCCCGGACGGCTTTCCCGCCCCGGCGGAAGGCTTTGATCAGCTGTGCATAAACTGCGGCCATTGCGTGGCCGTGTGTCCTCACGAGGCCCTGAGCCAGGGCGGCATCACCCCTCGCCAGTGCCTGCCCCTGGAGGCCCCGGGCCTTGGCCCCGAGCAGCTGGCCCAGCTTCTCAAGGGCCGCCGCTCCATCCGCCGCTACAAGGAACAGCCCCTGGAGCAGAGCACCATCGCCCGCCTTTTGGACATGGCCCGCTACGCCCCCAGCGGCCACAACGTGCAGCCGGTGAAGTGGCTGGTGATCTCGGGCCGGGACAAGCTGATGCACCTGGCGGGCATCGTGGCCGACTGGATGCGCCAGGTCATCAAGGAGGATCCCGAGCTGGCCGAAAGCATGCACCTGGACCACGCGGTGGCCATCTGGGAGTCGGGAGAGGACCGCATCCTGCGCGGCGCGCCCCACGTGGTGCTGGCCTATGCCGAGGCCGAGGACCTCCGGGCGGTGGCGCCTTGCATCCTGGCCCTGGGCTATATCGAACTGGCCGCCTACAACCTGGGCCTGGGGGCCTGCTGGGCGGGCTACCTCAATCGGGCGGCCAACAACTTCCCGCCCATGATCAAGGCCCTGGGCCTGCCCGAGGGCATGGCCTCCTACGGAGCGCTGATGCTGGGCGTGCCCAAGTACAAGTTCCAGCGCATACCTCCGCGCAAGCCCCTGGAGGTTACCTGGCGCTGACCCGGCGTTCTGAGGCAATTCCAGCCACGGGGTGACGCATGAGCCGAGGGTCCGGAACCATGGAGCACACCGCCGACCTGGGGCTGTGGGTGGCGGCCGACAGCCTGGAAGAGCTTTTCGCCGGAGCCCCGGCCTCCCTGGCCGAGCTTATGGTCAGCGGGCCGCGCGACGGCGAGCTGGCCTGGGTGCCGGTGAGCTTTCAGGGGGTGGACTACGCCGAGCTGCTGGTGCAGCTGCTATCCGAGGTGGTCTACCTGTGGGACGCCGAGGGGCTACTCACCGTGGCGGCCAAGGTGAGCGAGCTGACCCCCGGCACCCTGGAGGCCCGGCTGGGAGTGATCCCGGCGGACCATAAAAAGCACCGGGCCAACGAGCCGGTCAAGGCGGTCACCTACCATCAGGCCTTGGTGGAGCCCATCGGCTCCCGCTGGCGGGCTGAAGTCATCTTGGATGTGTAGGCGCGGCCGCGCCGGACCGAGCCATTAGCCATGAGCAAGCTCAATAAAATAGACGACTACCGCTGGCAGCTTCCCCAGGAAGGGGAGATGCGCTGCCCGGCGGTGGTCTACGCCGACGCCGAGCTGATCCGCGCCCTGGAGGGCGACGGCACCCTGAAGCAGCTTCGGGGCGTGGCCTCGTTGCCGGGCATAGAGGGCCCGGCCCTGGCCATGCCCGACGCCCACCAGGGCTACGGCTTCCCCATCGGCGGGGTGGGGGCCTTCGACCCAATCGAGGGCATCGTCTCCCCCGGCGGGGTGGGCTACGACATCAACTGCGGGGTGCGCCTGCTGCGCTCCAAGCTGGTGGCCGATGACATCGGCGAGGCGCGCCTCACCGCCCTGGCCGACGCCCTGGCCGCCTCGGTGCCCGCCGGGGTGGGCATGGGCGGGGCCCACCAGTTGAGCGACAAGGAGCTGAACCAGATCCTGGCGCAGGGAGCCGCCTGGGCGGTGGGCCGGGGCCAGGGCTCGGCCTCGGACTTGGAGTTTTGCGAGGCCGAGGGCGCCCTGCCCGGAGCCGACCCCGCGGCGGTGAGCGCCCGCGCCCTGCAACGGGGCCGGGGCCAGGCGGGCAGCCTGGGGGCGGGCAACCACTTCATCGAGCTGGCGGTGGTGGAGGAAATCTACGACCCACGCGCCGCCGAGGCCTTTGGCCTGAGCCAAGGCATGCTGGTGCTGTGGCTGCACTCGGGCTCACGGGGCCTGGGCCACCAGGTGTGCGACGACTACCTCAAGCGCCTGGCCAAGGACCAGGGCGCCCTGCGCCCCCCGGACCGCCAGCTAATCGCCGCCCCGCCCGCCAGCCCGGTGGGCCGCGACTATATGGCGGCCATGGCCGCCGCCGCCAACTTCGCCTTCAACAACCGCCAGCTTCTCTCCCAGGCCTGCCGCGAGGTGCTGGGCCGGGTGCTGGGCCTGGGGCCCGCCGCCCTGGGCCTGGGCTTGGTCTACGACGTGGCCCACAACGTGGCCAAGCGCGAGAAGCACCAGGTGGGCGGCAAGCAAAAAGAACTGATCGTGCACCGCAAGGGAGCCACCCGCGCCCTGGGGCCGGGGCACCCCGAGCTGCCCGCCCGTTACCAGGGGGTGGGCCAGCCGGTGCTCATCCCCGGCGACATGGGCACGGCCAGCTACGTGTGCCTGGGCACGGCCAAGGCCATGGCCGAGACCTTTGCCAGCGCGGCCCACGGCGCGGGCCGGGCCATGAGCCGCACCCAAGCCAAGAAGGCCGCCCGTGGCCGGGACCTTCGGGCCGAGTTGGCCGCCCGCCGGGTGGTGGTGCGCGCGGCCAGCGGCAAGACCCTGGCCGAGGAGATGCCCGAGGCTTACAAGGACGTGGACCAGGTGGTGCGGGTGATGCACGGGGCGGGCATCGCTACCTTGGTGGCCAAGACCAGGCCCCTGGCGGTGGTCAAGGGATAGGCCACCGCAGGTAGGGAGCAAAGAGGGCGGGGATAAACCCCGCCCTTCTTACTCCAGCGACACGGCCAAGCGGCACAGCCAGGGAGTGCCAGGCAAGGCGCTCGGCAAGCGAAAGCCGGAGGCGTAGCAAAAGCTACGTCGAGGCTTGAGCGCCGCCGACAACGCAGCATGGCGCTTTCTGGCGAAGCCGCACAAAAAAAGGAGAGCGCCCTATTGGGTCGCTCCCCTTTACCCTCTCGCGGGTTGGCCCCACCCCCCAAGCCCCGCAGCCCAGGGGATGTCGTCGCTCAACCCGTCTCTCCCCCCTCCCGCAGTGGCAAAGCCTTATGCGGCAGAGGAGCTTTCCCTCCTAAAGAAGGCCTCCGATAACCATCTTCTGCACCTGGCTGGTGCCTTCGTAAATCTGGGTGATCTTGGCGTCGCGCATCATGCGCTCCACCGGGTATTCCCGCACGTAGCCGTAGCCGCCCAACACCTGCACCGCGTCGGTGGTCACCTTCATGGCCGTCTCCCCGGCGAACAGCTTGCAAATGGCCGACAGGCGCATGGCCTCCACCGGCACCCGGCTCAGGTCCTTGGGCACCTGCTCGAACACCGCGCAGGTCTTGTAGACCAACTGGCGGGCCGCCTCCACCTGGGTGTCCATGTCCGCCAGCATCCACTGCAGGCCCTGGTTCTTGATGATGGCCCGGCCGAACTGCACCCGCTCCTTGGCATAGTTCACTGCGTAGTCCAGGGCTCCCTGGGCGATGCCCAAGGCCTGGGCCGCCACGCAGGGCCGGGTGAAGTCCAGGGTCTTCATCAGTATGTGGAAGCCGTCGCCCTCGTTGCCCAGCAGGTTGGCGGCCGGAACCTCGCAGTCCTCGAAAATCACCTCGCAGGTGGTGGAGCCGTGGATGCCCATCTTGTGCTCTTTTTTGCCGATGCTCAGGCCGGGCGTGCCCTTTTCCACCACGATGATGCTCTGGGCGCCCTTGTGGGGAGCCTTCTCCGGGTCGGTCACCGCGGCCACGCAGATGTACTGGGCCACGTCGGCGTGGCTGATGAACTGCTTGGTGCCGTTGATGACGTACTTGTCGCCCTTCTTGACCGCCCGGGTGCGCAGGCCCGCCACGTCGCTGCCCGCCCCCGGCTCGGTAAGTCCGAAGGCCACCAGGTGCTCACCGCTGGCCAGGCCCGGGAACCACTTGGCCTTCTGCTCGGCGCTGCCCGCCAGCATCATGGGCATGGCCCCCAGCTCGTGCACCAAGAGGATCACCGAAGAGCTGGCGCAAACCTTGGCTACCTCCTCCACCGCCAGACAAAAGGCCAACATGCCCATCTGGGCCCCGCCATACTCCTCCTTGAAGTCGCAGGCGAACAGGCCGTTCTCCCGGAACACCTCCACCGCGTCCCAGGCGAACTCCTCCTTCTCGTCACGGGCCGCCGCGCCCGGCAAAATCTGCTCCACCGCCAAACGCCGCACCGTGTCGCGCAGCATCAGTTGCTCTTCGGTCAGTCCGTACTGCATGTTCCCCTCCTGAAGTGTGCCGGGGGACCCCTTTTTTGAAAAAAAGGGGTCCCCCGGACCCCCTACCAAAAAACTTAGCGCATTATTCCCTGATTGGATCAGCCCGGCTGATCCAATCAGGGAATAATGCGGCCGCGTGGTTAAGTTGCATGGATTTCAAACCCCGGCTTGCTTTTGCTGCGCAAAAGCAAGCCTGAGAATTTTTTGAAGGGGGGTTGGGGGGAAACTTTTTTGCAAAAAAGTTTCCC
>JAHIQI010000068.1 GCA_018902755.1 Pseudomonadota bacterium
CAAGGTAAGCCGGCCATAAACCTCAGGCTCCCGACTTCCCAGCAGGTTCAAATTCGGCCCTGAAGGCCGGCACCGCGGAGCTTGAGAACTCGGTCAACAGGTTCCAATCGGAGAAGCCCGCCGATGCGCAGTACCAACTGATTTCGGTGGATCAGGCCCGCAACATGGGCATCCTTCCCTTGGCGTCGGACTAAAAAACAGGCGGGTGATTTCCGGCGGGCGCCGGGGACGCATAAATTTTGGGCCCAGCCTCGGCCGGGGCTGGGCCCACGCTTCATGGTACACAAATAACAAGGGGAGCCGGCCGTTTAGGCCAACTCCCCGTGTTTATTTATTTGGCGGAGAGAGAGGGATTCGAACCCTCGGTACACCTTTTGGGCGTACACACGATTTCCAGTCGTGCACCTTCGGCCAGCTCGGTCATCTCTCCATAGCGATTTTTACCCTTAAATATCAGCATATTGTCGCGACAGTTATCTTGCGGTCCGCCTGTTAGTGTGAGCGTTTACTCTAACAAAAAACAATCCCTACTAAACATTGTGCCCATCGCGTTGCCCATCGTATGTGATCTTGTGAATGGGCTTTTGATGCGCTTCCTCCGCCTCATTGCGCTTGCTGTACTGGGCCTTCCCCTTTGGCATTGATCTGCTCATAGACCTCCTTGAGCAAGGCTTGGCCCACCACCTTCTGGAACTCCTTCTCATTGATGAACTTCGCGGTGATTTCCTCGTTCTGGTCCATCCTGTCAATGAAAAGGTCTTCC
This sequence comes from Pseudomonadota bacterium, assembly GCA_018902755.1. Lineage (GTDB taxonomy): Bacteria > Desulfobacterota > Desulfarculia > Desulfarculales > Desulfarculaceae > Desulfoferula. The sequence continues at coordinate 764 of JAHIQI010000068.1, forward strand.
AATTCCTTCAGGAACACGAAGCCGAAGTTCTCCAAGGTGTTGGCCAGAGCGGCCTGGCGCAGCTTGTCGTTGGCCACCGCGTCCTCTCGGATTGAGTCAAAGAAGAGCTGATCTGCCGGTTTGAAGTCCGTTCCGAAGCGCTCGTTGAGGCGGTCGATAAGTTCAGATAACCCGATCTTCATGTCATGAGCGGTGCCCGTACCCATGGAGGTCGGGGCCTTGATCTCCTCACCGCCCTGCTTCTCTAGCTTGATCGCCCCTTCACTGATCTTTTGAAGGCGGTAATATTGCAGGTCCACTTCATCGTCAAAGTGGTAAGACGGGCCGAACTCCCGCTTGGGCAGCTTGCTGATCAGGAAGCGGACGTAGCTGTACAGCTTTTCCAGGTCCATGTCCTGGAATGGAACTACCTGCGAGAGGAAGGCGTACAGATTGCGGAAAGCCACCAGGGTCTTCCTAAACTCCTCGCGCTCCTCCTCCGCTAACTCCTTGTACCGCCCAACTGCCGGGTCGAGGCAGGCGTACATCTTGGCGTGGTCGCTCTTGGTCTGTTTGTGCTTGGGCGTGAAGAAGACCTTGGCGAATTCCTCAACCTCCGCTTTGTAGTAAACCTGCCAACCGTCAAGCTTTGCTTGCATCTCGTACAGCTGTTTTGGTTCGGCCTGCTCCCCGATCAAGGTTCGCTCGTAGTACGGCTGGAAGGCGGCCAGAATGTCCTCTGCCTCGTTGACGAAGTCCAGGACGAAGGTGTCTTTCTTACCGTCGCGCCGCCTATTCAGGCGAGAGAGAGTCTGCACGGCGTGCACGCCCATCAGACGCTTGTCCACGTACATGGTGTGCAGCAGGGGCTGGTCAAAGCCGGTCTGGTACTTTTCGGCGACCAGCAGCAGCTGATACTCATCCGAAGCGAAGTAGGCAGGCAGCTCCCGCTCCTTGATGGCGCTGTTCATGCCGACTTCGGTGTACTCGGTTTTGGTGTCCGAGTCGAAGACCGTTCCCGAAAAGGCCACCAGGGTTTTGATGTCGGTGTAACCCTTCTCGGCTATGTACTTGTCGAAGGCCAGCTTGTAGCGCACAGCATGCAGACGGGAGGAGGTGACCAGCATGGCCTTGGCCCTGCCTCCGATTTTGTGGTGGGTGGTGTTGCGAAAGTGCTCCACCATCACCAGGGTCTTCTGGGCGATATTGTAGGGATGAAGGCTCATGAAGCGGGCCAGGGCCGTGGCGGCCTTCTTCTGGTCAACCTCCGGGTCGTCCTCGATTGCCTTTACTAGGCGATAGAAGGTCTTATAGGTGGTGTAGTTCTCCAACACGTCCAGGATGAAGCCCTCTTCTATGGCCTGGCGCATGCTGTAGAGGTGGAACGGTTCCGGCTTGCCGTCCGCCCCCTCGCGTCCGAAGACCTCCAAGGTCTTGTACTTGGGGGTGGCGGTGAAGGCGAAGAAGCTGATGTTGGGCTGCTTGCCACGCTTGGCCATGGCCTTGAGGATTTCTTCCTGGTAGTCGGGCAGGCCCTCCTCCTCCGCCTGTTTCTTGGCCTCCTCCTTGATGGCCTCACCGGCCAGCACCTGCTTCAGCTCGGTGGCGGTCTCTCCGCCCTGGGAGCTGTGGGCCTCGTCTATGAGCACGGCATACTTGCGCGAGGGCAAGTCGCCTACCTTATCGGTGACGAAGGGGAACTTCTGCAGGGTGGTGATGATGATCGGCACACCATTGGCCAGCGCCTGGGCCAACTGGTTGGAGTCAACGTCGATCTTTTCCACCACGCCCTGTTTGTGCTCAAACTGGTACACGGTGTCCTGCAACTGCTGATCCAGCACCCGGCGGTCGGTGATGACCACCACGGAGTCAAAGACCTTCTCGTCCTTGTCGTTGTGCAGGGTGGCCAGGCGGTGGGCTAGCCAGGCGATGGTGTTGCTCTTGCCACTGCCTGCTGAGTGGTGGACCAGGTAGTTGTGGCCGGTCTCCTTCTCCTTGGCGTCAGCTACCATCTTGCGCACCGCATCCAACTGATGGAAGCGGGGGAAGATCATGGTTTCCTTCTTGATCTTCTTCTTCCCCACCTCCTTGTGCTCCACCTCCAGGTGAACGAAGCGGGCCAGGATGTCCAGGAAGCTGTCCCGCTGCCAGATGCGCTCCCAGAGATAAGAGGTGCGGTAGCCATGCGGGTTCACGGGGTTGCCCGCCCCGGTGTCGTCGCCCAGGTTGAAGGGTAGGAAGACGGTGTGGCCCTTGGCCAGCTTGGTGGTCATGTGCACTTCATCCGGATCAACCGCGAAGTGCACTAGCGCCCGCCTCTTGAACTGGAAGATCAGGTCCTGGGGGTCGCGGTCATGCTTGTACTGGCTCACCGCGTTGCGCCAGGTCTGGCCGGACAGGGGGTTCTTCAACTCCGCCGTGGCCACCGGGATGCCATTGAGACTCAGCACCAGGTCTAGGGAATTCTCATGCTTGGGCGAGTAGTGCAACTGCCGCGTGATGGTAAGGCGGTTGGCCTTATAGCGGGCCACTGTTTCGGGGTTCATCCCGCTGGCCGGGGCGAAGTAGGCCGCCCGGAAGAGCTTGCCGAAGCACTTGAAGCCGTGGCGCAGGACGTTGAGGCAGCCCTGGTGCTCGGAGTTTAGGGCACTGGTCAGATCGTCCAGCAGGGTAGCCTCGGCCTTGGCCTTCTGGATGCCCGCAAGGTAGGCCCACTCCTTGGGCTGGGTCTCCTGCACAAAGGACAGGAACAGGGAGGGATCAAGGCAGCGTTCACGGTCGAAGGCTGCAGGATCGGCCTTGCCGTAACCGGCTTGGTTAACCAGGTGGTCCTCAATGGCCGCCTCCAAGGCGATTTCCTTGTGATCAACGGGCATGCTTTCCCCCCTATTGCCACGGCCCCCCGGCTGGCCAAGTTAGTTTAAATCCCTTGTCTGCGGCAGCGGCATGCAGCGGCGGCAACAAAAACCCTCGCAGGTTGGCGATCACCTGGGGCAGGCTGGCCCCGCCGGTCTCCAGGCCGTTGCGTTTGACGAAAGCCCCCCACTGGGCCGCCTTGCCGCTGTCCTGGGCGAACTCGTCGCTAAGTCCGGTGGGCACATTCTCCGGCAAAGTGGTCTTGCGGCGAGCAAAGGTGGCCTTGATGGCCTGGGCCAAGACCGCTCCCTCAAAGGGGAAGACCCTGGCCATGGTCCAGATGTCGTAGAAGTCCTTCATGCGGCTGTTGGGCATGCCGATGGCCACCATGGCTTGCAGCTTCTCGGCCACCACGCTCTCCTTGGGATAGGCCCTGATGCGCGGCGCAGGCTGGTCCAGCAAGGTGGGATAGTCGATTACCTCCGGCCCAGGGGTCACCGCGTCGCCAAAGCCCACGTCGATTTGCACATTAATGGGAATGTTCCCCAAATGGGCGACAAACTTCACCCGCAGCCCTTGATAGACTTGGTCCTCCCGGATGGCCTCCACTTGGACCATGCCCGCATCGAACTGCAGGCCGTCGTCCGGTGCGTCCTCGATCCAGCAAAGTTCCGAGATCACCATGCCCAGCGCCTCGGGCGATTCGTCCCCAGTACCAGCGAAGTCCATGTCTCTGGTGGGGCGGTGAGCTTCGTTGGTCCAGGCCATGAAGCGGAAAGCCCCCTTGAGCACGAAGCTGTGGGCGTACCGAGAGATTGACAGGCGGTACAGGAAGCGCTCCAGGGCGTAGCGGGTCAGGAGTAGCTGATAGTTCTCACCCCGCTCCCGCGCCAGGTTGAGCAGGCGTTGGCTCACCGAGACCGCCATGTTCTTTACCTGGGTCTGGCTCACGCCAGAGCCTCCAGGTAGGGCTGCATCACCTTGGTCTGGCGGCAGACCTTGGCGTAGTTCCACAGATCGTCGCTGGTGCAAAGGTGCTGCCCACGGCAGTCACGCAGAGCCTCCAGAGCCACGTCCAGGCCGATCTTGTTGCGGAACTTGAAGCAGTCGGCCACGGTCTTGGCCGGGTTGTAGACCTTGACCCGCACCCCTTCCACGTCGTGCTCTTCCACTCCCGCGCTGAAAGCCTCGCCTGAGACTCGAACGGTGCGGATGGGGAGGCTGGGTTCCTTGGGTTCGCGGGCATCCTTTTTCAGGGCCAGCCAGACTTGGTGGGGCATCTGAGTGGTGAGGCCGTGGAACTGGAGAGCCGAGAGGAGACACACCACGCCGGAAGGCACCCGCTTGCACACTTCGGCCAGGGTGCGGTGTTCGGTGGGGTCGGCATCGGCGGCAACGTAGAGGCCGCGTCCGATTCGGTGTAGTTTGCCCGCGCGATAGAGCCGGATGAGATGTTCACGCGGCAGATCGTGTACGTCGAGATCGCGAGGACGCAGAACTCCCGCGCGGCGTACCAGCTTCATGACTTTGTCAGTTGCCGACGCGCTCACTTATCGAACTCCAACGTTACGAAACGCACATACTTATAAAAAAGTATGGACGTTTTGTAACACACGCGATCTCGCGGGGCAAGTAGTTCCTCGCGACCTACTAGGCGTTGTCGTGGTGAATTGCACACAGCGCGAACCTATTGGACGAGTCGCGTCGCGGCGGCAAAGTTCGCGCAAGGCTCAGGCCGCCTCTTTGCCGCGAACGTCGATCTTGCCGGTGACAGCGGCGGAAATGAGAGCCGATCGGTACTCAGCAAGTGCTCTCATCGAGTTGGTAATCATAGCGCTTAGCGCTTTGATCCGTTCGTGCTCCCTATTCAGAAAATCTGCGATGGCCTTCTGCTCTTCAATGGGCGGTATGGGTACCCTGATGTTTCCCACAAGCTCACAGTTGAGGGCATCCTGTTGACCGCCTCTACCGTATTGTCTGATTGGCTCATAAAGATGAGTTAAGGCGTGTTGTAAAAACGAGGACTCCGCTTTGGGGCCGGGAATGATGGCCGCAACGTTTTGGTTGATGCACGCCTCTATCCCTAAAATTGCACACATTCCCCGTGTTCTACCTTGCCCCACCATGCCTATCAGCACGCTGCCGCGAGGTATTAAACGGATGCAGCACTCTCGCAAAGCCTGTTCCGTAATGTAGGCGGTTGGATTTACTATCAAACCTTGGTTCACTTCAGCGCTCGACACCCAAGGTACACTGCCGTCTTCCCAGTAGTCTGGTTTCGAATTGCTGGGTGTAGACCCGTTCATAACGCGACCTATCCAAGCTATCGCGCCTATGCTCCAATGCTCCGGTATCTCCCCTAGCCACTCTATGCCCGAGTCCTTCATCTTGGCATCCGGGTTGAGGCCCTTGGTGACCGCGTGGCTGATGACGGCGGCCCGCTTCTCTTGCAACAGCTCGATCTGGCGCTGCTTCTTGGCGATCAGTTCGTCTATGCGGGCGGTCTCCCGGTCCAGGAAGTCGGCGATGGCGCGTTGATCCTGTAAAGGAGGGACCGGAAATAGGGCATTGTCCAGCCAATACTTTCCCAACCCAAATCTCGTGATGCCGTTGGCGGCAACTTTGAACTGATCATTAATGGCCTGAGCGTCGAAGGCGCGAAACAAATAGCGGCCATCGATTGCTTCGGGTTTGGGGCGAATTTGGGCTAAATGGTAGCCGCAAAGAGTGGACTCCGTCTCGGAAGCGACATAAGCAGGGACGGCGATGTCATCCCAGGACTCAGAATCCTTGGTAACCAGAACATCGCCTACCTTCAAAGAGAATTTGTCTATCTCTCTCTGTGAAGCCGTTGCCTCCATAAAATCCAGCTCAGGAGTGATCCATTCGTTATGGTAGACATCTACGTAGTTGCAAAGGCTGACGGGCTGCTCGCCTTCCTCTTTGTTCTTGTCAACGTTGCTGAATTTAATTGAAGCGAGGTGTTTGAGCTTCAGCGCCTTCCATTGCTTCGGCAGCTTCGCAACACCGGGAATCTCACATGCTGAATATCCTCGGTATTCTGGAAAGCTCATCCCGCCACCTCCGCCAACATCCCGGCGATTTCATTCTCAATGGCCTTGAGGTCCGCTTCTATCTCCTCCAGGGGCCGGGGCGGAGTGTAGCGGTAGAAGTAGCGGTTGAAGTTGATCTCATAGCCGATCTTGGTCTTGTCGTGGTCAATCCAGGCGTCGGGCACGTGGGGCAAGACCTCGCGGGCGAAGTACTCCTGCACGTCCTCCTTGAGGGGCACGTTCTCAAAGTCGCGCAGCTCGGAATCTGGCTCGGGGTTGCCCTTGGCGTCGGTGCATACCGGGGCGCTATCGTCACGCTCACTTAGGGCCTTGAGGATGGCATTCAGCAGAGCGGCGGGCACCTTGAGTCCGGCCTCCTTGAACGCGGCCTTCACCTTGGCCACGAACTTGGCCCGGTCCTGGACCACCCCCAGTCCGGCCAGCGACTCCAGGACCTCCAGTATGGCCGCCTGGGTGGCCTTGCCCAGGGCGATCTCCTGGGCGGCAGCCTTGGTGTCCTTGCGCTTCTTGCTTTTGGCCAGGTTGAGGAAGGGTTTGGCCTCCTGGACCCGCTCCAGCCGTTCCGGAATGACCGCGAAGTTGAGGCGCAGGGGCCGCTCCACGGTAATGCGGCGGTAGCCGAAGTCCTGGTTGTCAAAGACGCGGACGTACGCGCCCTCCTGGAAGTCGCCATGCAGACGAACCAGGTCGCCCCGCTGGTCGTCGCAGACCTCGTGGCGCTTATTACCCAGGCTCTTGCGCATCTTCTTGAAGAAGCTCACCCCGTTGATGAGCTGTACCTTGCCCTTGCGCTCCTTGGCCTTGCGGTTGGTGAGTATCCACAGGTAGGTGAGTATGCCGGTGTTGTAGAAAAGCTGGTCCGGCAGAGCCACGATGGCCTCCAGCCAGTCGTTTTCGATGATCCAGCGGCGTATCTCGCTCTCTCCGCTGCCAGCCGCCCCGGTGAACAGGGGCGAGCCGTTGAACACGATGGCCAAGCGGGTGCCGCCCTCCTCCACCGGCTTCATCTTGCTGATCATGTGCTGCAGAAAGAGGAGCGCCCCGTCGTTGATGCGGGGTAGACCAGCCCCGAAGCGCCCGCCGAAGCCCTGCTTGTTATGCTCCTGGCGGATGGCATCTTGCTCCGGCTTCCATTCCACCCCAAAAGGCGGGTTGGCCAGCATGTAGTCAAAACGCTGCTGCGGGAAGTGATCCTCGGTGAAGCTGTCGCCGAAGCGGACGTGCTCCATGCTGTGGCCCTTGATCATCATGTCCGAGCCGCAGATGGCAAAGGACTGGTCGTTGTAGTCCTGGCCGAAGACCTCCAGGCTGGCGTCCCGGTTCATCGCCCGCAGGTATTCCTCAGAGACTGACAGCATGCCACCTGTTCCGCAGGCAGGGTCGTAGACGGTGCGCACCGCACCAGGAGTGGTGAGGGCGTCGCTGTCCGGCGAGAAGACCAGGTCCACCATCAGGCGGATGACCTCGCGGGGGGTGTAATGGTCTCCAGCCTCCTCATTGCTGGCCTCGTTGAAGCGCCGGATCAGCTCTTCAAAGATATAACCCATCTCCAGGTTGGAGACCTTGTCCGGGTGCAAGTCTATCTCGCAGAATTTGGACACCAGCAAGAACAGTCGGTCGTGCTGCTCCAACTTGGCGATCTGCACGTCAAAGCCGAAGTGATCGAGAATGGTTCTGGCGCGAGGGGAGAACCCCTTGATGAAGTTGACCAGATTTTCCGCAATGTTATCCGGGTCGCCCTTAAGCTTTTCAAAGGTGTAGAGGCTGGTGTTGTAGAAGTCCTGGCCCGCTGCCTTCTTGAGGAGCGGCTCTGGATTTTTGATCTTGCCGCCTTCCAGCTTTTTTAGCTTATCCAGGACCTTGTCCTTGGTGGGGGCCAGCACGCAGTCCAGCCGACGCAGGACGGTCATGGGCAGCATGACGTCCTTGTACTGGTTGGGGTGGTAAGGACCGCGTAGCAGGTTGGCCACGGACCAGATGAAGTTGGCTTTGTCGCCGAAGTTGGTCATGGGAAACAGGTCCTTCCCCAGGTCTGAAGTTCGGTGGCCGCCGTGGGGCGGGGTGTTGGCGTGTTTAACGGTAATGCCGGCGGGGGGGCAGGCGACCCGCCAGCCAAGGGGCAAGATAGCACAACAATGGCAGGGGTGTTAAGCCAGAGGCGGGCGGCTGGCTTAATTTGCGGAAAACAGGCGATGTTTTGGGAAAAATGTTTGAGCGCCTTACCAATGCGTTTATAGCCGCCAGCCCCCCCGGTGGGGTCGCCTTTAGGCCCCAAAGGCAAGGCCAGGCAATTGAGTCGTGCTTATGGTCTGAGAGACAGCCGCATCTCCTGTGATTTGGCTTCAAGGCTGGGCGCTGCTAATCGTTATCACCTATGGTGGGGTGAAGCATCCAACTAACCTGTCTGGTCTGCACCACATATGGCCAGAGGAGCGTCCTGACCATTTGGAAACTGGCCCAGGGATGCCCATAAGCCCGCAGCTGCCTTGTGAGCGCCTCTTTCTCTTTTGGACCTTGGCAGGCGGATTGAAGCGCTCCTCGCCCGGCTCAGGGCTTCTCAGACCTACTTCTGTCATAACTTCTAAGAAATCGCCGACATGCTCAACGCCGAGGACATCAAGACGGGGCTGGGCGGGACCTGGAGTAGGGGGACTGTGCACCAGGTGTTGAACCGAAAGAAGTGATGGAAAGCGCCGAACCGTCCAATTAGGCCTGTGTGGCTAATAGTCTGAATTTACTAACAAAGCCAGACGGGGCCTCTTGCGGCTCCGCCTGGAGATAACCAGCTGATATTAATGAAAAAATAATTAAGTGTCCCTTATGGTCCCAGGAAACACCTGCGAGCCCTCTCGCCGTCCTTTGAGAGTTGAGTTCCCCTTATAGCCCAAAGAAACGCCTGGGCTAGTCCCGCTGAACGCCTGGCAATTAACCCGCACTTATGGTCCCGGAGAAGCGCCGGTGCCGGTCCCGCTGGATGCCTGACAATTAACCGCCACTTATGGTCCCAGCGAAGCGTCTGCCCAGCTTCCCTGGACGCATGACAATTAAATCCACCTTATAGTCCAAGGAGCCGTCAGAGCCGGTCCCGCTGAACGCATGGCAATTAAGGTCCACTTATAGTCCAAGGAAAGCGCCTGACCCTATCCCCTGGACGCCTGACAATTAACCAGCACTTATAGTCCAAGGAAAAACGTCTGGTGGTCCTGAGGGGGCTGCCAGGCGTTGTTCTTTTTGTTTGCGCGTTCGTCTACACCCACCAGTCTGAAATGGAATTCACCTAACCGAAAGAGGAAAGGAGGAGAAACGGTGCAAGAGCATCTATCCACCCACCAGTACGAGCCGAGAAAACTCTGTAGCCGGAACCATAGGAGAACCGATAGGACCACGGTTTGGCTGACCCCCAAGGCCCTCCGGCAATTGGAGTGGCTGCTTGAGTTTTACTACCGCGTTCTGGGAGAACGGCCCGTGTCGACATCCCTGGTGGTCCGGCGCAGTCTGGGGGTTCTCCAGGAACACATCCAAGAAATGCTTCGCAAGGGCAACCTGGAAGCAGTCCTTGCTGAAGGAGAACACATCAAGGGTATGCGGTGAGTAGGAGCATTTTCCCTGTACCCAGTTGACCCCTGAAAACCCTCACTCCCACGCAACCCAGCTTTGGAGAATCAAATGGACGTGCATAGCGCCCAGCAGGACCAGTGCGTCCTGCCATCAGTCGGCTATCCGGCCCCCATGGCAGAAAATGTGGTTGAGTTATGTAATAAGGCCTTATTACGTGAGACAACCACATTTCCCGACACCCAGGGGCCGCTGACCAGAGCCACGATAACTGCCCTTCAGAAGACCTTCAGCCGACTGGGCCACAGACCCAGCCAGCCCATGTGGCAAGCCTTGGTGGACGTGGCCGCCACCCTGGAAGCCATGGCCAACGACACCTGCCCTCCGCTTTACCATCTATCCAGCCTTGACCCTGGCGTCGGTAAGACCCAGACGGTTGTCCATTTCATCAGGGCACTGATGGCTTCTCCGCATCACAGGGACGTGGGTGTCCTGCTGTGTGTTTCTAGGCTGGATGAGATCAGGTCGCTGTTGTTGGAGTTGGGCTTGGACAAGGATGAAATGGCGGTCTTCACTTCGGATAAGGACCTCAATGCCGTGGGCACCGGCCGCATCAGATCGGCCAGGGTCTTGCTCACTACCCAGCAGATGGTGGAGGCCCGGACCAGGAATAAACCCTTCATGGATGTGGACCAGTTCCACCGCCATGGACGCCCACGACAGGTGCGCATCTGGGACGAGACAATACTGCCGGGACAGGCCATCACCCTGGGACGCGACGATATCGCCTCCCTGCTCAAACCCCTAAGGGGTGTCTATCCCGTCTTGGTTGCCGACCTGGAAGATCTATTCACTGACCTCAAGGGCGTTGAGGACGGAAGCATCTACCAGGTCCCGGACTTTGCGGGTCAGCATGAGGTGGACCTGCAGGCTGTGCTTGAGGTGTTGCAGGGGGGTAACCCCAGTGACCAGACGGTGGCTGAATCACTATGGTTCCTCTCTGGCAGGGCAGCCTCGGTGCGTCAGGATGGTGCCTACGGCAGTACGGTACTGAGCTATCGTGAGACCCTTCCGAGTGATCTGCCACCCGTCCTCGTCCTGGACGCCTCAGGCAGGGTGCGAGGCACCTACCCGGAATGGGAGGGTGGCAGGGGCAACCTGATACGACTCAGGGAGGCACCCAAGTCCTACGATAACCTTACGGTCAATGTCTGGTCTGTGGGGGGTGGCAAGAGTGCTTTCCGTAGGAACGGCAACCATTTGATCGACGGAATAGCCACAACCATCAACGGCAAGCCTGGCGAGTCATGGCTAGTCGTGCACCACAAGGCCTCCCCGGTCATGGTCGATATTGAAGCAGGCGTGCGTGAGCTATTAACTGTCGATCAGGACCAGGTCCACTTCATCACCTGGGGGAACCACCACGCCACCAACGCCTACAGCCATATCCCCAACGTGATCTTGGCAGGCACCTTGTTCTACCGTCAGTCACTGTACGAGGCCTTGGGCAGGCTGTCGGCGGGCAAGCCCCCCGAGCAGGGGCGCTACAGCGAGGATGCGTTGGCCAGAGTCAGGTCTGGTGAGCACTCACATCTGACCCTGCAGGCGCTATGCCGAGGGGCTGTGCGTCGGTGTCAGGGTCATGTCTGCGCACCCTGCGAGGCCTACATAATAGCCAGCTCAAGGAGCGGCATTGGCCAGGACCTTGAGCGCATATTCCCAGGTTGCCAGGTTAAGCCGTGGCGGCCAATACCTATGGCGTTGCGAGGCAAGGTCAAGGAGGCGGTGGAGTTCATCGCTGCATGGTTCGAGGCGCAGCCGGATGGCTTCCTGAAATTCACCTCAGTGCGCAGGGCGTTGGGCATCACCGACTCGGCCAACTTCAGGCAGAACATCAGGCAGCATCCCGACTTCCAGCAGGCCTTGGCGGGGATGGGTGTCTTTGAGGACGGCGGAGACGTCTACAAGACAGGCTTCAGGAGGCTGTCCGGTGCCTGGTTCGGCTTTGAGGATGAATCCGCAGGCTAGGGCGAGAGAGGTCGCAAGGATGGCCAGGAGGGGTTTTGAGCTTTCATCCCACTCCTGGCCGTTACCGTGTCCATCCTAGTACGGGATTACCTCCGCAGCCTGCAGGGTACGGCTTTCCAAGGCGTGGAGGTAACGTTCTGTGGTCTGCAGCCTCTTATGCCCAAGTAGTTGCATCAAGGTCCTCAGGTCCCCACCGTTGGCAAGAAAATGGCTCGCAAAGGTGTGGCGCAGGTCGTGGATGCGCAGATTGGTCTTGAAGTATTCTAGTTGCCCGCTAGCTGCCAGTTTCCTGGCTGTGGCACGCAGGTTATCTATAAGCCAGTTGCATCCCTTGGCCGGATAAAGGTAAGGTCCGGATAATTCGCTTAGTCTACGCTCCAGGTCATCCCGCAACCTGCGCCCCACAGGGAAGTATCGATAGCGATCTAGGCTACTTGTGGCAGTTTTGATGTTGTTGATCCTCAATCTGCCCTCACGGCGCAAATAGTCTGTCCTGCTGAGTCGGTACATTTCACCGCGCCTCATGCCGGTGCGGACTAGTAGGGAAAAGTAAGGGAGAAAGTCTGGCCGGCAATGCCTCAGGAATGCCTCTATCTCGTCCCTCTCAAGCACGATCATCTGGGCCAACCCGTCGGTTTCCTTGATACGCTTCATGCCTGAGAATGGATTGTCTTGGACCAAGCCAAGGGCCAGGGCGTGGTTAATAACCCGACGCATCACTTTCATCTCCAGGTTTACGGCAGATCTTGTGAGCGTCCTCTTCCCCTTGCCCCTGGGCCGCTCCATAGCCTTCTGGCGGAAGTCTAAGGCCATGTCGCGGGTGATCTGGTCCATAGTGATTGGCCCGCAGTCTTGCTCGAAGTGGCGCACCACCAACCTGTACCGGGAAAGCGTAGAGGGGCTAACCTCTGCCCCGCAGACCCGCCAGAAATCGTGGATGAAGTCTCGCCATAAAGGCAGTCCATTGCCTGAGCTTGGCCCAACGGAACCCGCTGTCCTGATCTGTGCGGTCTGAGGTTTGGGGGGTGGTCCCCCTTCATTCGTGCCTTGCAGTTGGTCTCTCAGGTCGAGGGCGTCGTGGCGGCTGGCGAAGGTTTTGCGCCTTCTTTTACCGGAAGGTTCCTCCCAAACTGTGCTCCATGTCGCCCCAGCCTTCCGCTGGTTCCTTTCCACCCAAACTCGCATGGTCTACCTCCCGGCAGACCGCAAAGACCTATAACCCTATCGGGTAATGTGCCCATCGCGTTGCCCATCGCGAGAGCCGATTTTTAGGGTAAAACAGGAAAGGGAAAAGGCGTAAGTAATTGAATACTTACGCCTTTAAAAGACTGGCGGAGAGAGAGGGATTCGAACCCTCGGTACACCTTTTGGGCGTACACACGATTTCCAGTCGTGCACCTTCGGCCAGCTCGGTCATCTCTCCATCTGCTTAGTTTGACAAAGTAAAGGCAGAGATACCCGAAAGCCGGGTGGATGTCAACCTGAGCGCGGAATGTTTTTAGATAATCAGGGGCGTACGCAGGGTGGTCTGCACCGGCGCATTGGTTTCCCGCGCATTACTGGTGCTTTGCTTCTTGCACTGCTCCTGGGCCGCCTGGCTCTGGGGCGAGGGCAGGAAGTCGGGATGCTCCCGTTGCAGCACGGCCATGACTGCGGTGCGGTACTCGGGACGCAGGCGCAGGGCGGCCAGGGGCAGATTGCCCCGCCAAACCGCCTCCACCAACAAGTTCACCGGGCCCACCGGGTCGTCGCCGTACACCCTCTGGGCCAGATGGTCCAGTTGGTCCAGCAAGGCCTCGGCATAGGCCACGTGGGACGGGTCGTCCAGGTCGAAGCTGTCCAGGCTGAAGGGCGGCGCGCCCAGGGTGGGGCTGGCCTGCTGATGGGCCGGACGGCTATCATGGTAGGCCCGAATCGCCTTTTCGCCGTGCAGTTGGCGAGGAGTCAGGTCCTCGTTGCCCAGGCTTTTGGCGCGCTTGTACTGGGCCTTCACCCAGTCGCCGTAATCGGCTCCCCGGGCGTCGGCCTGGCGGCGGGCCAGGTTGAAGTCCTCCCACTCGGGGTATTCCCAACGGGGGCGGAAGGAGGTGAAGTAGGTGGTCAAAAGACCCAGGTGACGGCGGCGGGCCCGGTCCCAGATGTCGCTGAGGTCGCGGGTGCGCTGCCACCAGATGATGTTGCGGTATTCGGCGCGGGCGGTGAGGAGGAGCTTTTCCTCCAGGGTGGCTTCCACCGGGCTGAGTCGGGGTGGCTGGGGCTGGGCCGGAATCTCCGGCTCGGGCTCCAGCTCGGCCTCCACCTCGAGTGCGGCTTGAGGCTCGGCGGACGGCTCTTGACCCAGACCGAAGTCCAGATCATCCATCGGTTCCTGGGACGGCTGCGGGGCCGGCGCGGCGGCCTGGGCCTGAGTCGGTGGGGTTATCCCCAACTCACGCAGGGTCTGGCTGAGCAGATCCACGGTCTGGCGGCGGTCCAGGTCCAGCAGGTGCTTTTCGAGCTGCTGGTACAGGCGGCGGGCCAGGGCGCTCACCCCATCGGACGCGGCCGGAGCCTGGGCCTCGGGCTCGGCCTGGGGTTGGTATTGTTCTTGGGGCTCTTCCCAGGAGGGCTCTTCCGATACCTGGCGGCTCTCCGCCTGGCCCAGAAGCCTCAGTCCCATGGAAGTCGGCCTGACGTTGAGGGGCAGACCCGCCCCCGGCTTTACGATGCGAAGCATGCCGTCGGATTCCAGGCCACGAAGGTGGCGATTCAAAAGCTGTTGACTCAAGTCGATGCTCTCCCGAACTTCGCTGCTGGTGGCCCATTCTCCTTCACGGCAAAGGGAAGCCACCACCTTTAGCACCATGCGCCGCGTGGGATGCAGGCGCGGGTGCTTGGAGGCTACCCAGGCGTCCAAACGGACAGGCTCGCCGCCGCCGTTGGTGCCGTTCTTGGAGAAGTTGACCATATAAATCCGCTTGCTCCTCAGACTGGTTCGCTTACAAGTAAAGCAAAACCAGTGCCAATTGGCCTATGAGCTCCGGAGGTATGGCAATCGCCGTCTTGATCCGCATCCAAATATGCCAGGGTCTACTCCGAGGGTCTCATATTTCTTATAGTGTGGTTATAACTGACCAAATTGTCAACGATAAAGGTTCGCGTCTTGATAATAAGCAAAAAGGCACCAAATATTGGGTAACCGTTTGTTGAGCCCCACCACCAGTGGGGTGGTCCAAAATTCCACCGATTTGCCCCGCTCGGGGCTTTCAGGGCGATTTCAGCAAAATGCCGCCCGGCGAAGGCCACCGTCGCAGTCAAAATGAAGCCGCCCGCGCGGTGGTTGTGGGGCGGTTTTGGGGCACAACTCCATTCAACTCGCTGTAATGTCTAGGCACCTTGCAGGCGGTATAAACGCCAAAAAGTTGACGTTAAGGTGGGTATGCGGCAAATAAATGACTATTTTTGTGGCCACCGGTCGGGTCAACCCGCCAGCCTGCGCAGCCCACGGGCCGCCTTTTCCAGGGTCTCGGCGCTCTTGCAGAAGCAAAAGCGCACCTGGGTGCGGCCCAGCTCGGGCCGGGAGTAAAAGCTGGAGCCGGGCACCGTGGCCACCCCGGTCAGCTCGATGAGCTTGAGAGCCATGGCGGTGTCGTCCACGCAGCCGTAGCGCTCCATGAGGTGGGCCACCTCGGTGATGATGTAGTAAGCGCCCTTGGGTAGGTTGGGGTTGAAGCCCAGTTCGTCCAGCACCCCGAAGAGTTGATCGCGGCGCTGGGTGTAGAGCCCCTTGAGGCCCTGGTAGTAGGACTCGGGCAGCTTCAGCCCGGCGGCGCAGGCCTCCTGCAGGGGGTGGGCCGCGCCCACGGTGAGGAAGTCGTGCACCTTGCGCACCGCCGCGGTCACCGCCGGCGGGGCGATGACCCAGCCCACCCGCCATCCGGTGGCCGAGAAGGTCTTGGACATGGAGTTGACGGTGATGCCCAGGTCGGCCATGCCGGCGAGCGAGGCCGGAGAGATGTGCTCCTCGCCGTCATAAAGTATGTACTCGTAGATCTCGTCGTTGATCAGGTAGGCGTCCCAGCGGCGGCACAGCTCGGCGATGCTGGTGAGCTCGTTACGGGTGAAGACCTTGCCCGTGGGGTTGTTGGGGGTGTTGACCACGATGGCCTTGGTCTTGGGCCCGAAGGCGGCAGCCAGCTCGTCCAGGTCGAAGCTCCAGTCCGGGGGACGAAGGGTCACGTAGCGGGGGGTGGCCCCGGAGAGCAGGGTGTCGGGTCCGTAGTTTTCATAAAACGGCTCGAAGATCACGATCTCGTCGCCGGGGTTGATGATGGCCTTGAGTGCGGCGATCATGCCCTCGGTGGCCCCGCAGGTCACGGTGAGCATGGTGTCGGGGTCCACCTCCAGGTGGTTGTAGGTCTTGGCCCGCTGGGCGATGGCCTGGCGCAGGTTGGGGGTGCCCCAGGTCACGGCGTACTGGTTGTAGCCCTCGCGGATGGCCTTGATGGCCGCCTCCTTGACCGGTTCGGGGGTGTCCCAGTCCGGGAACCCCTGGGCCAGGTTGATGCCGCCGTGTTCCGCGCAGACCCGGCTCATGCCCCGGATCACCGATTCTCCGAAACGCAAGGTAAGTTGGTTGACAGGCTTCAAGGCGCACTACTCCCCGGCTGGGCCGCCCGCCCCGCCCCGGCGGACGGCGAATTTCTGGAACAAGGCAAGGCTATCCCAAAGACGGCTTCAGGGCAAAAAAATCATTCGCCTTGCAAACGGGGACAGGCCTCGGCCACCCGGCCCAGGGCGTTGACCACGCCGCGCAGCAGGCCCAGCACCTGCCCGGGGGGCAAGATGCCCTGTTCGCTCAGCAATTGGGCCGCCTGCTCCACTTGGCGCTCCAGGCTTTTTATGGTAGGGCGCAGGTCTTCCATGTTCACTCCTTCGGCTGCGCCAGACCCCGCGTGGCTGCGTTGTCGGCGTCACTCGGTCCTCGGGGTAGGCCTACTACCCCTGCGTCCCTCATTCGCCTGCCGCCTTGCCCTGCAGCGTCTGGCTGTGCCGGGTAAGGGACAGTGCAAATTCTAATTCGTTTTTCGTCTCCGCCCAAACTTCATGAATTACCTGGGTTACGCCAAGCGTCCAGAACATCCAGGCGCGGGGCCAGCACCCCCCAGCGCCAGGCGAACTCGGCCCCCAGGTCGGGCTCTATGGTCAGCCATAACGGGCGGTTGCCCGGGGCGATCAGCTCCAGCTCCAAAAACACCGGCCCTTGCTTCACCTCGAAACCAATATCCACCATGGCTTGGCCCGCCTTGAGGGGAACCTCGGCCAGGATCGCGGCGTGGTCCCATCCCTGGGAGCGCAGCACCAGCCGCCCCGGCGCAGTGAGGGGCGCGGCCAGCTCCAGGTGCAGGCTCAGCAGGCCGGGCAGGAAGGGCTGGGACAGGCGCAGGGCCGCGCCCTCCGGGCGGGTCTCCACCATGGCCGGGGGCCAGCCGTCCTGGCCAAAGGACTCACCCGGCGGGGGCGGCCACACCAGGCGCTCCCAATAGAGAAGGGGATGGGGCAGGCTGCTGAGCTTGGCCATGGCCCCCGCCAGGGCCGGTCCGTCGCCTGCCTGGGCCAGCCGACGGTAACTGGCCAGGAATCCTGGATGATCCTTACGCAGCTTGGCCAGGATTACCTCGGCCCCCTGGCGGTCGCCCGCTTCCAGGCGGGCGGCCGCGGCGATGAGCCAGGCTTCGGCCGGGGCGTCCGGCCCCAAACGGGTGGCCAGCTCGGCCATGGCCTTCCATTGGCCCTGGCGCAGCAAGAGAGGCAGGGCGATCTCGGGCCGGGGATAGAGCCCCGCCCACACGAAGGCCCCCTCGGTATGGGGGCGGCCCTCCAGCTTGTAGGTCCGGGGCCGTAGCGGCATGAGCCGCCGCCAGGGGCGCACCGAGCCG
Organism: Pseudomonadota bacterium; assembly: GCA_018902755.1. Taxonomy (GTDB): domain Bacteria; phylum Desulfobacterota; class Desulfarculia; order Desulfarculales; family Desulfarculaceae; genus Desulfoferula. Next base: position 18,174 of record JAHIQI010000068.1, read on the forward strand.
CTCACCGTGCGGCCCCAGTCCAGGTCCAGGGGCAGGCCCAGCTCAGGGGCCCAGAACAGGCGGGCTCGGCCCCGGCCCAGGGCGGCGAAGGTCAGGGGGCCCGGCGGTTGGGGGCTGATAAGCCATTGGTCTTGCCTGAAACCCAGGCCGCGGTCAAAGCGCCGCCCCACCAGCATGTCCCGGGGCCGGGAGCGGGCCCAGGGGGTGGTGAGATAGGCGGGCAGGGGCAGGTCGATGCGCACATGGGGCAGGATCACCTGGCTCTTGTAGTCGGGCATGCCCGGCAGGTACAGGCCTATGTCCGGGTTTTCCCAGTAATAGTTGCGGCTGGCGAATACCTGGGCCGGGCGCAGCCAGGCCTGGGGCAGGGGCATCTGCCACCAGAAGCGCTCCAGGGCCAGGACTCCCTGTTCGGCCAGGACTCCCTGTTCGGCCAGGATGGGGCGGCCCTGCTGGGCCAGGTCGTCGCGCATCTCCCATTTGTGGGAGCGCGGGTAGACCTCCGGCGGCAGCCAGCGGCCCTTGCTCACCGGGTATTCCCCGGCCATGAGCTGCTCCGGGGCCAGCACCTTGGAGACCCAGAGCCCGGCCATCTGCCCGGTGGCGGGCATGCGCGCCAGCCAGGCGTCGCCCATGGCCACAAGCCCCTGCCAAAACAGGAACAGGCAGACCAGGCCCAGGACCGCCCCCCGGTACCGGCGGGCCGTGAAGGCCTTCAGGGCCGCGGCCAGCAGGGCGGCCAGGGGCAGGACCAGGAAGGGGGTGAGGTTCACCATATCCCACTCGCGCAGGGAGCGCAGGCGGATCACGATAAGGGCAATGGCCAGCAAGGCGGCCAAAAGAGAGAGCAAATCGGCTTTTTTGTGGCGCAGGGCCACCAGGAGCAGGCCCGCTCCGGCCAGGAGCATCCAGGCCAGGCCGAAGCGCCGCACCAGGGCCTCCCAGGCGTAGGCCAGGGCCTGCATGGGGTCGTTGCTCTGCACGGTGGGGCTTTGTATGAGCACGATATTGATGAGGTCCTGGGTCCAGCGGGCCGGGTCCACCCAGAACAGGGGGGAGAACAAAAGGCAGCCCACCACCAGGCCCGCCGCCAGGGTGATCAGCGGGGTCCAGCCTCCCCAGGGACGGCGCAGCCCCCAGGCGGCCAGGGCCAGGACGATGACGTAGCCGCCGTATACCTTGGCCGCCACCGCCGCCCCGGCGGCCAGCCCGGCGAGGAGGTAGTCCCACCAGCGGCCCTGTTGCAGCATGCGCACCGCGAAGAAGAAGGACAGCCACACCGCCAAGGCTTGGGGCACGTCGCCCATGAGCTGGCGGGAGTAGGTGAGCTGCAAGGGGTCCAGGGCCAGCAGCAGCCCGGCCAACAGACCGGCGGACATGCCCCACAAGCGGCGGGCCGCCAAAAAGCCCAGCAGTGGCAAAAGGGCCCCCAAGGTGGCCTGAAGGCAGCGGGCGAAGAGCACGTAGGCGTCCCAACCCTCGTGGCCCACGGCCCAGACGTGCCAGGGCGAACCGGGGGAGAACAGCCAGGCGCTGAGGCGGCCCAGGGCGGCGTAAAGGTACACGTGGCCCAGGGGATAGCTTATGGGCGGAGCCAGGTCGCCGCGCAAGAAGGCGGAGAGCTGGACGAACTGCTTGGGGGTGTCCACGTGGGAGATGAACTCGGGCCAGCCGTGTGCCATCCCGGCCAGCCTGAGGCCCAGGCCCAGGGCCAGGATGCCCGCCAGGGCCAACCAGGCCCAGGGCATGGCCGGGCGGGTCGGCTCCGGCTCCAGGGCCAACCGCCGGGCCAGGGCCAGGAAGTACAGGGCCCCCAGGGCGGCGGTGGGCATGAGCCACATGGGCGGCCCCGGCCCCAGGGCCCCCCAAACCATGAGCCAGGCCGGGGCCAGGGCGGCCAGGGACCAGCCGGCGGCCCAAAGCACCAGGGGCCGGGCCAGCATCAGGGCCAACAGCACCGCGGGCAGCAGCCACAGCAGGGGGTGGCGGGAAAAGGTTTCCCAGGCCAGCCAGGCCAGGGGGGTGAGACCCAGCAGGGACCAGGCATAGCGGGTCGGGGCGCCGTCTTGACCCCGGGCGCAGAGCCGGGCCAGGCCCCAGGCCAGCAGGCCCCCGATCATGGTTCCGGCAATCAGGCCCAGCGGCAGGCGCAGCCAGGCCCCCTGCCAGCCGTCCCAACTAAGGTAGTAAAGCTGGCTCTTGAGGCCCATGAGCCCACCGGCCAGGGCGGCGGGGGCCAGGGCTGCAAAGGGCGGGCAAGGGAGGGATTTGGGCCAACAAAGCTTCATGGGCCTTTTGTAGCACAACCCAGCCCGGCTTGTCCCAACGGCGTAAGGACAAAAAACAAGGGCCTCTCACTAGGAGAGACCCTTGTCGGTATGGGGCGTTTTTTGCCGATTCGGGGGAGAACCGGCCAACTTCAGCGGCCCCTAGCGGGAGCTAAGCATCATGCCGATCACGTTGTGCACCCGGCCATCAGCCCGGGGGTAGGAGGCAAGAAGAATCCGCGAGGCGCGGTCGCCGGAGATGCTGCCGAGGGCCGAGGCGGCGGCGCAGCGCACCATCACCCGCTCGTTGGGGTTGTTGAGCATGTAGGCCAGGGGGTAAACCGCCCGGGGATCGTTGATCTTGCCCAAGGCATGAGCGGCGATGCGCCTGACGGTGGGATCCTGGTCATCGAGCATGGCGATGAGGGGCACGACGGCGCGACCCTCGCGGATGTCGCCCAAGGTGTAGACCGCTACGCAGCGCACCTGGTCACAGGGCGCATTGAGTAGTGCCAGCAAGGTGTCGCGGTCCACCTTGGCGACGGGATTGATGAGACCCTTGGCGGCCGCGTCATTGCAGACCACCATGACCTTGGTTTGCAGATATTGGGGCACTGATTGCCCATTGTCCGCCCCAGCCAGGGCGGGTATTAGGCATAACAGGGCCGCCAGCAATCCGCTTCTCAATATGAAGCTTCTCATGTCGTCCATCCCTTTCAGAGGATATGCTTTGCGTTCGTTCTGGCTCTCCCGCCCCATTCGCGTTGCGGGAGGACAGGCCCTTTGTATTGACAAATAACTCTCTTAAGGCCGAGCGTAAATGAGGGATGGACCTTATAGGGACCCCGTGCGGGGCCCAAAGCCAGGGGGTATAATACCCTAGAAGGGTAAAATGGTATTTAAATCAAATTGTTGTCCGCTTTGGCGGCCCCGGGGCCAAGGTGATGGATTGAAGGAAAAAGGGTTGGAGCGGCGAAAATGACGGGCCTCGGCCCCCTAAAAAAGTGGTGTTTCGCCCTGGCGGCCCTCGCCTTGGCGGCGTTTTTTTGCGTGTTTGGTCCGGCCTGGGCCCAAAGCGGGGACGATAACAGCAGCCCCGAGGCCATCAAAAAGCGCCTCCAGGAGCTAAGGGTTTTATACAAGGACGACCACCCGGAGATACAGCGCTATTTGCGCGCCCTGGAAAAGGCCGAGGAGAACGAGGCCCGGCGCAAGACCGAAAAGATTTTGAATGAAAGAAAAGAACAGCAGCGGAACGCTCCCGGCTCCGACGGCAAATAACAGTAAAATATTAATTAAAACAAACAATTGTCATGGCAACAAGGCGGCGTGCAGCTTCCTCCCAGCTGGCAGGCATTGAAAGCGTTACGGTTCCCTTCGTGTCGTTTGTTCACATAACTAGTTAAAATAAAATATATTTGCCGTAATTTGACTTCCCCGTAAATCCTTGCTCATAATATTTCCTATCGTGGTGGGTCTCTGGAAAGATTCCCGCCTGCCACTTTAATGGCTCAAACCATCAATGGAATTTTTCCTGAAATCAGCTTTTAGAGAGCTGGGAGGTGACCCATGCAGCATATGTTGAAGTCAAAATGGGTTCCCTACATCGCCATCATCCTGTCGGTGTTTGTAGGGGTGGTTACCACGGTGGCCAAGGCAGAGGCCGCGTTCGTGGGCAGCGAAGAATCCTTGAGCCAACTAATGCGCAGCCAGGACGCCGCTACCGTGCAGAGGGTGCTGGAAAACAAAATGGTCCAGCAGCGCCTGCAGGCTTTGGGTTATAGCCCTGTAGAAATACAATCCAGGCTCGACCAACTCAACGACTCGGAGCGCCACGCGCTTGCCACCCAAATCGATGAACTGGTCCCCGCCGGCGATGGCGTGGGCCTGATTATAGGCGTGCTCCTTATAATTCTGCTGGTTGTGGTCATATTGGCCGTGGCAGACAAGAAGATCGTCATTACTGATTAAATTGACTGGAAAACCTTCATTGTACGGAGCTTCGGGCAGGGCGGCCCGCCGCGCCCTCCCCTGGCTGTTGCTGTTGGCCCTTTGGGCCTCTGGTTGCGGCGGCGCGGGTGGAGCCACATTCAAGCAACCTGCGGCGGCCCGCACCATCAGCGGGGTGCCCTTTTTCGCCCAGGAGCAATACCAATGCGGGCCCGCCGCCCTGGCCGGGGTTATGGGGTACCACGGGGTCAGGGTCACCCCCGATCAAGTGGCTAAGGCGATTTACCGCCCCGAACTGCGCGGCAGCGTGACCCTTGATCTGGTTCTGTATGCCCGCGGCAAGAAACTGTCCGCCAAATGGTATGAAGGGGGTCCGCAGGACCTGACCACCCGGGTCAACGCGGGCCTGCCTTTGCTGGTGATGGTGGACCGGGGTATCGGCCCCATACGCAAGCTTCACTATATGGTGGTGGTGGGCTACACCCCTCGGGCGGTGATCGTCAACTCCGGGCGGCATGAGCACAAGGCCATAGCTTGGGACGAGTTCCTGGGCAACTGGGAGCGCACCAAGCTTTGGACCCTTTTGATCGGCCCGCCCAAAGGTTGAAAAGTTTGACCAACCTCAGGCATTCCATAGTGGCTGTAGCCTGTCTGGCTCTGCTGGCCGTGGGCTGCGGCCTGCCGCACTACGTCATATTGGACGATCCGCTGTCGCCCCAGGAGCACCTTAAGCTGGGCTTGTCCTATGAAAAACAAGGCAAGTACCAGGCGGCGGTAAAGGAATACAAGGACGCGGCCAAGAAAATTGACGTTGCCTGGTTGCTCCTGGGCAATGCCGAGTTTCACCTGGGCAACGACGATGCCGCCGAGGGGGCCTACCGTCAGGCCATTGCCCGCATGCCCGAAAACACCAGGTCCTACAACAACCTGGCCTGGTTGCTCTGCGCGCGGGGTAAAAAATTGGCCGAGGCCGAAGCCCTGGCCCGCAAGGCCCTGGCCCTGGCTCCAGCCGGGGAAAAAGCCACCTATGAAGATACCCTGGACAAGGTCCGGGCCGCTCGGGTGGAAGGGGGGCCGCCTTGCCAAAGGCCTCCCAAACCCAAGACAACCGCCGAAGGCTCGCATCAGTAATAGGCGGGCCAAAGCCCGCCGCCTCGCCTACTCCCGCTCCGCCCTCTCATAGGCCGCCTGGGCCCCCTTCATGTCGCCCCGCCCGCCCCGGGCCTGGGCGATGATGCGCCAGTTGGCCGCCCGCAGGCTTCTGTCGCCCCCGGCCAGGGCGTTGGACTTGGCGGCCAGGTTCTCCGCCTGGCGGTACTTCTTCTGGCCCAGGCGCACCCGGGCCAGCTCCTGCCATAGATAGGGATTACGCGGCTCGATGCGCAGGGCCCGCTCCAGGGAGGCCCCGGCCGAGGCGCTCTGCCCGGCGGCGGCCTGGCTCTTGGCCTGGTCCAACAGGGCCAGCACCGCGCTGTTGTGGGAGGGCTCGGGCGCGGGGGTCAGGGAGGGCAGGCCCGCGCAGCCCGCCAGGAAAAGCATCAAGAACAGGACAAAAGCATGCCTCGAGGCTTTCATCAATCGAAAATCCTTTCAAACCATCTCTTCACGGTGGTGCCCATCTCCTCCACGGCATCGCCCACCGAGCCGCCGCCGCATCCGGCGCTCTGGGTGGGGGCCGAGCCTTTGATAAAGGGCAACTTTACCGCGCCGGGGCATCCCCGGCCGCTGCGCAGGCCCGAGGAGGCCTGAACCCACACCCACTCCAGGTTGTCCGGCGGGGTCAGGGTAAGGGGGGCGGGGTCCAGAGCGGCCATGGCCTGGCCCCAGACCACCATGGCCCCCGAGGCCCCGGTGAGCCCGGTGGGCTGGTTGTCGTCTCGCCCTACCCAGACCACGGCCAGGCGGTCGCCAGTGAAGCCCGCGAACCAGGAGTCGCGCAGGCCGTCGGTGGTGCCGGTCTTGCCCGCGATGTCCAGGGAGGGCGGAAGCTGATTGGCCAGGGAGCGGGCCGTGCCCCGGCGCACCACTTCCTGCATGGCCGTGGTGAGCAGGAACAGGGAGGCCGCGTCGCTTTCTTGCTCCACCTTGAGGGCGTAGCGCTTCAGAGGCTCGCCCTGGGCGGTGAGCACCGTGCGGATGGCCCTAAATGGAGTGCGGAAGCCGCCCCCGGCAATAGTCTGGTAGACCTGGGTGACCTCCAGGGGCGAAAGCTCACCCGCTCCCAATAGGCTGGAGGCGAACCCCGGCAGGTCGCGCTCCGCACCCAAGCGCTTGAGGTTGGCCATCACCTTGGGAAGGCCCACGGCCAGGCCCAGGCGCACCGTGGCCACGTTGTAGGAGTGCGCCAGGGCGTCCACCAGAGGCACCTTGCCGTGAAACTCCTTGTCGTAGTTCTGGGGCGCGTAGTCGGCGGTGCCTTTTTGCTTGAGCACCAGGGGGCTGTCATCCAGCAACGTGGCCAGGGTATAGCGCTGGGGTTGTTGCAGGGCGGTGAGGTACACCACCGGCTTGATGAGCGAGCCGATGGGGCGTCTTGCGTCCAACACCCGGTTGAAGCCCTCGAAGCGCGGGTCGCGCCCGCCCACCACGGCCTGCACCTCGGCGTTCTGGGTGCTGGTGACCACCGCTGCTCCTTGCAGGGTGCCTCCCTTGATGCGGCGGGCTTTTTCCAGGCGGGCCAGGCGGTTGCTTAGGGCCTGCTCCGCGGCGCGCTGCACCGCCGGGTCCAGGGTGGTGATGATCCTGAGCCCCTCGGAGCGCAGGTCCTGGTCGCGGTAGTCGCGCTTGAGCTGGCGGTAGACCAGCTGCAAAAAGGCCGGATAGGGCGAGGTGCCGCTGGGCGGCCGCCGCACCACCCCCAGGGGCGTGGCCTTGGCCATGGCCAGTTGCCGCTTGCTCAGCTTGCCCTGCTCGGCCATCTCCTGCAGCACGAAGTTGCGCCGCTTCAGCGCCCGCTTGGGGTTGCGGCGCGGGCTGTAATAGGTGGGGCCCTTGAGCATGCCCACCAAGAGGGACGCCTGGGAAACGCTCAGCTCTTTCAGAGGCTTGTCAAAGTAAAAGGAGGCGGCCAGGCCGAAGCCGTGGATGGCCCGGTTGCCGTCCTGGCCCAGATACACCTCGTTGAGGTAGGTCTCCAGGATCTCGTTCTTGGAGTAGTGCAGCTCCAACAAGAGGGCCATGACCATTTCGGTGAACTTGCGTTGCAGGGTGCGCTCTGGGGTCAAGAAGAAGTTTTTGGCCAACTGCTGGGTCAGGGTGCTGCCGCCCTGCACCCGGCCGCCCCTGACCGCGACCACCACCGCCCTGGCGATGCCCCTGGGGTCCAGGCCGTGGTGGGTGTAGAAACGGTGGTCCTCGGTGGCGATGAGCGCGTCGATTAGGTGCTGCGGCGCGTCCTTGAGCTGCACCAGCACCCGGTCCTCGTTTTTGCCGGGGTAGATGCCGCCGATCAAGGGCGGGTCCAGGCGGGCGATGGACAGGGTCTTGCCTTGGGCCCGGTCGGAGACACCCGCCACCTGGCCGCCCCGGAACTCCACCCGGAGGGACTGGGCCCCCTGGGCTCCGTCGGCAAACACAAAGGGACGGGTGACCAGGTCCAGGGCGCCGCCGTTCCAGTCATAGGCGCCCGGCTGCCTCGGGTTGGAGGCCGGGCGGTAGTGCAGAAGGGCCAGTTCCCGCTTCATTTCCTCGGGGCTCAGCCTGAGGCCTGGGTACAGCTCCAGGGGTCGGGCGTAGACCCTGGCGGGCAGGGCGAAGCGCTTGCCCTCGAAGCGCATGCGCACCGTGACGTCCAGGTACAGAGTGAACACCGTGGCCGCCAGCAGCCCGGCCAATACCAGGTAGACCAGGAAGCGCTTTTTGGTGAGGCGGCGTTTTTTGGCCGGCTTGCGCTTGTCCGCTTTGCGCTTAGCGGGGGCCTTGGCCCTGGGGGCTGGCTTGTGTTTCTTGGGGGCGGGGCGTTTGGCCATGGGTTTCCCAGTCTACATATGCTGCGGGCCTCCGAATGTACCCGGAGGCGTCCCTGGGTTGTCGTACCGCGGCCGGGTCGCCCGTGCGCCCGGCCTAAGAAAAGTCTACACCGGTTTCGCGCTTGATGTGGGATGGGGATGCCCGCGGTGAAGATCAGATAGATGGAGGCTGACAAGGAAAAAAGTGATGAGATGGCGGGGTTCAGCCCAACCTTCCTCGGTCAGGCCACAAAAAACCTGCCCGGCTCCTTGCCTACGGGAGCCCATTCAACTGGGGACCCGGAAGGCGGTTTTAGGTTGCCGGCTGGGTCGAGCAAGGAAAGCGCTTTACAAACTCGTGCTGTTTTAGCCGTACTCAGGAGGATACTGCTCGCCCTGGGGAGGCTTGACGTCGCCCTCTTCCAGTTCGAACATCATCTCCTGCATTTCCATGGCTTCCTGAGGAAGGGCGATAGAGCGCCAACCCATGGCCAGATCCTGGGAGATTTTCCGCGCGACCTCCTCGGAAAGCTCCGGTCCTATGCGCGACTTGATGAGGCTGATGACGGTCTGGGCCAAGCGGTCGGCCTCCTCCAGCGACTTCAGGCCCGTGCGGCTTTTGATCTCCAGCAGGAATTCCTTTCGGGTTTCAAACATGGGACACCTCCAGACTTGTGAGCTGGTAGTACACCTACTTAATATTTTAGCTCTCCAAGCTCCCCCAAAGGACTTTTTTGCCGTCGGACCCCGATTTCTCCACCGCTCCCGCGCGGCGGGGCCGAGGCTTTCTATTCGCCGCTCGGCCCCCAATAGCAGGGGTTCAGCCAATGGAGTCGACTCACCAAAAAAATCGAACCGGTGTATAGGGCGGAATTAAAAACCACCTGCTCCGGCTAAGGGACAACCAGCCCCGCACCCCGGCGCGGGTCCCTGGGGCAAACCAGGGCTTGCAAGCGGCGGCTTTTGGGGTTATAAAGAATTTGTATACAAGGCCATAACCTAGCGGATGAACCATGAACCACCAGCGGGGACAATTTAAGAGCCAGGACGCCATGGCTGGCGTGCGCCCCCGCAGCATCGCTTATTACTATTATTACGCCCCCGCCACCGAGACGGTGAGCTTGCCAGGAGTGCGTAAGGCCTAGAATCTAAACTCCCTCAAAGCACCAAAGCCCACCGTCTTCGGACGGTGGGCTTTTTTATTTGGCCTGCAACGGCCAGGCCCCAGGCGGCCCAGAAAAAAGGAAACGGAAAATGATCATTCAACTGAAGGCGAGCGCGGGTAAAAGCGGCTTGGAAAAGATCGTGTCCCATCTGGCCAAGGACGGGGTGCCCCGTGATCGGCTGGACATCTTCTCCGGGGACACCTACACCCTGGTGGGCATCAAGGGCGACGCCAGCAAGCTGGACCTGGACAAGTATCAGTCCCTGGACTACGTGCTCACGGTGCACCGCATTTCCGACCCCTACAAGGAGCTGTCGCGCCAGTTCCACCCGGACGGCACCTTGGTTGAGCTGAGAAACGGCCATTGCGTGGGCCGGGACCTGAGCATCATCGCCGGGCCCTGCGCCATCGAGAGCCGGGAGCAGTTGTTCAGGACCGCCGAGCTGGTGGCCGGGGCCGGGGCCAACATCCTGCGCGGCGGCGCGTTCAAGCCCCGCACCATCCACCGCAGCTTCCAGGGCCTGGGCGAGGATGGTCTCAAGCTCCTGGCCGAGGTGCGCGACGCCGTGGGCCTGCCGGTGGTCTCGGAGATCATGGACGCCCGCGACATCCCCCTGTTCGTGGACTACGACATCGACATCTGGCAGGTGGGGGCGCGCAACTGCCTGAACTACACCTTCCTGGACGCCCTGAGTCAGGTGCCCGATCCCAAGCCGATCATGCTCAAGCGCGGCGACCACGTGTCCATCAGCGAGCTGCTGGGCGCGGCGCTAAGGCTCTACGAGGGCAACCAGAAGGTGATCCTCTGCGAGCGGGGCGACAAGACCGCGGACAAGGTGCACCGCAACGTGCTCAACCTGAACAACGTCTCCTACCTCAAGCATCACTACCACCTGCCGGTGATCGTGGACCCCAGCCACGGCACCGGAGTGCGGGAGCTGGTGGTGGACCTGGGCATGGCCGGGCTGGCCGCCGGGGCGGACGGCCTGATGGTGGAGGTCCATTACAAGCCGGAAAACGCCCTGTGCGACGGGGCCCAGAGCCTCAACCAGGAGTTCGGCTCCATGGTGCCCCTGGCGGAGAGCATCTTTAAAATGCGCAGCGGGCTGGGCGCGGCCCAGGCGGCGGAGTGCAGCGCCCTGGGGGTCGTGGCGATCTAGGCGTTTGACGCGGCGACAAAAAAAGAGGCTCTGCCGGGCAACCGCGCAGAGCCTCTAAATATTTAAGTTGGCGGGAAAGGTGGAATTTAAAACCCACCCGCCAGCGTCACGCCCTCCCTGCGGCGCATTGCCTGAGCGTTACTTGCGCGCGGCCATCCGCACCTCTAGGCCAGGCAACCCCGCCCCCTAATCAAAGCGGCCTTCCCGCATTGTGAAAAGAGGCGTATGCCTAGTAGGGCGGTTGACATTACGCGAGGCGATCAACTATAAATATCATTCACACCGTGAATTGCATTCAGTGAACCCCTTGCCGGGAGGCTGTGGCATACGATCATGGGTGTAGTGGAGCGCCGGGCACGGGAGAAGGAGCAGCGCCGGGAGACAATCCTGGACGCGGCCAAGGAAATTTTCTCCCGCAAGGGTTACCAGGGCGCCACCATGGAGGAGATAGCCGCCCGGGCCGAACTCAGCCCCGCCACCTTATACCTGTATTTCAATAACAAAAGCGAGCTGTTCGCCTCGCTGAACATAAAGATGCTGGCCTTCCTCTGCCACCGGGTGGAGCAGGTGGCCGGCCAGAAAGGCCTGGAGCCGCCTGAAAAGGTGCGCCACCTGGCCCAAGCCATGCACGACGTCTACACCTTCGATCCCCTCATCCTGACCAACGTTCTGCACATGCAAGCCAGCCAAGAGCTGATGGACCTGTCGCCCGAACTGAAGGAGCAGGTCAATTCCATGGCCGCCCGGGGGCTTCGACTCATGGCCGGCATCTTCCAGCAGGGCATCGAGCAAGGGCTGTTCAGGCCTTACCCTCCCGTGGCCCTGGCCGACTTGGTCTGGGCGGTGTTCAGCGGCCTGGTGCTTTGGGAGGAAAGCAAGCACGGCTTCGCGCCTGAAAAGGACTATCTCCAGGACACCTTGGAGTTGGCCATAGAAATAATGGCCCGGGGCGTGAGCAAGTAACGTCCCGGCCCGGCACTCCGCCCGTGTGGCGGGGGCAGCCCCTCACCCTACATAGCCCGCGGGAGGCGCATGGCGACCCAGCCCATTCTCAGTGTGGAGGGAATCTCTTTGGCCTTCGGAGGCCTGAAGGTGCTTTCGGAGGTGAGCTTCCAGGTCAACCCCGGCGAGATCTACGCCATCATCGGGCCCAACGGGGCGGGCAAGACCTCCATCCTCAACTGCATCGGCGGGTTTTACCGGCCCTCGGCCGGGCGCATCCTCTTCGGGGGCGAGGACATCACCCGCACCACCCCCGACCGCCGGGCGGCCCGGGGGCTGGCCCGCACCTTCCAGAACATCGCCCTGTTCAGGGGCATGACCGTGTTGGACAACATCAAGCTGGGGGCCCACGCCCATCTCAAGACCGGCTTGGCCTCGGCCCTGATGTATTGGGGCCCGGCCCACCGCGAGGAAATGGCCCTGCGGGAGCGGGTGGAGCATGAGGTCATCGACTTCCTGGAGATAGAGCCCATCCGCAAGCAGGCGGTGGGTTCGTTGGCCTATGGCCTGCAAAAGCGGGTGGAGTTGGCCCGGGCCCTGGCCATGGAGCCCAAGGTGCTGTTGATGGACGAGCCGGTGGCGGGCATGAACGCCGAGGAGACCGAGGACATGGCTCGCTTCGTCTTGGACATCAAGGAGGAGCGGGACATCACCATAGTGCTCATCGAGCACGACATGAACGTGATCATGGACATCAGCGACCGGGTGATGGTGGTCAACTTCGGCCAGAAGATAGCCGAGGGCACCCCGGACGAGGTGCAGCACCACCCCGAGGTGATCAAGGCCTACCTGGGCGAGAAGAAGGGCTAGGGCGCGGATGGATATCCTGCTGCAACTGATCGTCAGCGGCATAGCGGTGGGCGGGGTCTACGCCCTCATCGCCCTGGGCTTTGTGCTGATCTACAAGGCCACCAGCATCATCAACTTCGCCACCGGCGAGTTCATGATGATCGGGGCCTACTTCTTCTACACCTTCATGGTGATGGCCGGGCTGCCCCCCATCCCATCCTTTTTGCTGGTCATGTTCTGCTCGGCCCTGCTGGGGCTTTTCGTGGAGCGGGCCATACTCCGGCACATGCTGGGCCAGCCCACCATCAGCATCGTGATGGTGACCATCGGCCTCAGCTCCATCCTCATGGGCCTGGCCGAGATGATCTGGTCCACCGACTTCAAGAGCTTCCCCGCCCTGTTCCCCCGGGCGCCGGTGATCATCGGCGACATCATCGTGCGCTCCAATCTGTTCTGGGGCTTCGTGGTGGCCATGCTCGCGGTGATCGTCTTCGCCCTGCTGTTCAAGTACGCCAAGGTGGGGGTGGCCATGCGGGCCACCGCCGGGGACCAGATGGCCGCCTTTTCCATGGGCATCAACGTGCGCAGCATGTTCACCGTGGCCTGGTCCATGGGGGCCATCGCCGCGGCCCTGGGCGGGGTGATCATCGGCAACATCGGGGGCATCCAGCCCACCCTGGGCAGCATCGGGCTGAAGATCTTCCCGGTGGTGATCCTGGGGGGCCTGGACTCCATCGCCGGAGCGGTGGTGGGCGGCTTCATCGTGGGCCTGGTGGAAAACATCGCCGGCGGCTACCTGGACCCCTACGTGGGCGGCGGGGTGAAGGACCTGGCCCCCTTCGTGGTGCTGGTGTTGATCCTGTTCATCAAGCCCTATGGGCTGTTCGGCAAACAAGACATCGAGCGGTTGTAGCGGGGAGGGGTTGAGCCAGCCCGCATATTTCATGAGGGTTGGGTGGCAATTAGCAACGGAGCAGTATTCACGGGGCCGTTTATGAAAAAAGCTCTCACATTATCAATGTACGGTTTGTACCCATCACCGGCACAGCCAGCCGGCGGCAGGCAAGGCGGCCGGCAAGCGAGGGCTGATGTCGTAGCCATAGCTACGTCGAGGCCCGAGCGCAGCCGGCAACACCGTATGCCGGTGGCTGGCGCAGCCGGACACACGACCCTCATGAAATATGCGGGCTAACCATGCGCATGGGCGATTTCAAACAGACCTACGCCGCCGACGAGGCGGTGTTCCGCTCGGGCACGGTGCGTTTCTGGCTGGTGGTTCTGTTGTTGGCCATGGCCGCCTTTCCCTTCATGGTGGGGCCATACCTGCTGTACATGGCCAACCTCACCGGGGTGGCCATCATCGCGGCGGTGGGCCTGAACATCCTCACCGGCGCGGCGGGCCAGATTTCCCTGGGCCACGCCGCCTTCGTGGGCATAGGCGCCTACACCAGCGCCATCCTCACCACCAAGCTGGGCCTGCCTTTTCTGGTGTGCCTGCCCCTGTCCGGGCTCGCGGCGGCCTTTTTCGGCATAATCGTGGGCGCGCCGTCCATGCGCATGAAGGGCCTGTATTTGTGCATCGCCACCTTGGCCGCCCAGGTGATCTTCGACTTCATCTTCGTGCACTGGACCTCGGTGACCGGGGGCATCCGGGGCATCAACGTGCCCTCGGCGGAGCTTTTCGGCTACAAGCTGGATACCGAGTTCAAGATGTACTTCGTGACCATACCCATCATGATCGCGGCGATAACCGCGGCCCGCAACCTGTTCCGCACCAGGGTGGGCCGGGCCTTCATCGCCATCCGCGACCGCGACATCTCCGCCGAACTCATGGGTATCAACCTTTTCCAGTACAAGCTCTACGCCTTCGCGGCCAGCAGCTTCTACGCCGGGGTGGCCGGCTGTTTGCAAGTCTACCTGCTCAGGATCGTCACCCCGGAGCACTTCCCCCTGCACGAGTCCATCCGCTACCTGGCCATGATAATCGTGGGCGGCCTGGGATCGGTGCTGGGCTCCATTTTCGGGGCCATCTTCATGACCATGGTGCCCGAGGCCCTGCAAAGCGGCTTGGCTTTGTTCCAGGGTATGGACGACAAGCTGATGAGCTACCTGTTCCCGCTGCAAACCGTGGTCTTCGGCCTGTTGATCGTGGTGTTTCTGGTCTTCGAGCCCCACGGCCTGGCCGAGATGTGGCGGCGGGTTAAGAACTATTTCCGGCTCTGGCCCTTTGAGCACTAGCGGCCCCAAGGCGGCCGGGGAGGAGCCGGGAGAGGGACATAGGAGGGATGTCCGGCCATGGCGCAAAAGCGCCGGGCGGGCGTGGGTTTTACCGATGGCGAGGAGGGATAGATGAAATCGCTAAGGGTTACCTTGGGAGTAATTTTGACCTTGTGCCTGGTCCTGGGGGCCGGGGCGACGCTGGCGGCGGATACCATCAAGATCACCGCCCAGCAGCCCATCACCGGGCGCTTCGCCTTTGCGGGCAAGCACATCCACCAGGGCTTGGCCGATTCAATCGCCTATGCCAACGAGCAGGGCGGGGTGGACGGCGTCAAGTTCGAGTACATCTACGAGGACAGCGGCTACGACCTCAAGCGGGCGGTGGCGTCGTTCAAGAAGATGATGGCCAAGTACAACCCGGTCATGGACTACGGCGAGTCCACCGGACAGGGCAAGGCCCTGGCCCCGGAGATCAACAGCCGCTACCACATAGTCTACGGCTCCACCAGCTTCAGCCAGGAGCTGGCCGACCGGGCCAAAAACCCCTACATGTTCGTCTCCGGCCCCACCTACGCCCAGCAGTTCGGCATCCTCTTGAAGTACATCGCGGCCAACCCCAAGACCAAGGGCAAGAAGGCCACGGTGGCCTTTTTCTACAGCGACACCGAGTTCGGCCGCGACCCCATCCCCTATGCCCGGGAAATGGCCAAGAAGCTGGGCGTGGAAGTGGTGGCCGAGGAAGTGACCGCGGTGGGCGCGGTGGACATCACCAGCCAGCTGTTGGACCTGAAGCGCCACAACCCCGACTACTGCATCTTCCAGGGCTACGTGGTGCCGCCCATTCCGTCGATCATCCGCGGGGCCAAGGACTTCGGCCTCAAGACCACCTTCATGGGCACCTTCTGGACCATGTCCAAGATGCTTCTGGACAAGCTGGGAGCCGACGGCGAAGGCTACATGGGCGTGATGCCCTATGCCTACTGGTATCACACCGACGTGCCCATGATTAAGGTCATCCAGGACTTCAACAAGCGCCATCATCCGGATGTGCAATACCGCCCCAACAGCTACATGCAGGGCTGGTTCACCGGCATGGTCTTCGTGAAGCTGGCCAAGATGTGCAAGGCCAAGGGACTGCCCATCACCGGCCCCAACCTCAAGGACATGATCCCCCAGGTCAAGGACTGGGACACCCAGGGCTTTGCCGGCATGGTGAGCTTCAAGAACAGCAACGCCACCGCCGTGGGCAAGGTCTACGTGGGCAAGGGCGGCAAGTTCATGCCGGCCTCGGACTGGATCTACCTGGACTAACCCTCACGGGCCGGGGAGGGAGCCTCCGCGCGGGGCTCCCCTCCGGCCCTATAGGCGAACAAGGCCATGAGTGAGCAGCAATCGGACCAGGAGGCCATCCTCAAGGTCAACAACATCGAGGTGGTTTACAACCACGTGGTGCTGGTGCTCAAGGGCCTGTCCCTGCGGGTGCCCAAGGGCCAGATAGTGAGCCTTTTGGGCTCCAACGGGGCGGGCAAGAGCACCACCCTCAAAGCCATCAGCGGGCTCTTGCCCCTGGAAGACGGCGAGATCACCGACGGGTGGATCGAGTTCGCGGGCGAACAACTTCGCCAGGAGCTGCCCAACGTGCTGGTGCGCAAGGGCATCTTCCAGGTGATGGAGGGGCGGCGCATCTTCGAGGACCTCACCGTGGAGGAGAACTTGGCCTGCGGGGCCTACACCCGCCGCGACCGCTCCGGGGTCAAGGCCGACCTGGACAAGTGCTTCGCCTACTTCCCGGTGCTCAAAACCCGGCTGGGACGCCTGGCCGGCTACCTGAGCGGAGGCGAGCAGCAGATGCTGGCCATCAGCCGGGCCCTGTTGGCCCGGCCCAAGCTGATGATGCTCGACGAGCCCTCCCTGGGCCTGGCCCCCCTGTTGGTGGAGGAGATATTCGCCATCATCCAGGAGATCAACCAGAAGGAGGGCACCAGCATCCTTCTGGTGGAGCAGAACGCCCAGATGGCGCTCAGCGTAAGCTCCTACGGCTACATCATGGAAAACGGCCGGGTGGTGCTGGACGGGCCGGTGGAGCGCCTTTTGGCCGATCAGGACGTGCAGGAATTCTACCTGGGGCTGGGCCAGAGCGGCGGCCGCAAGAGCTACCGCGAGGTCAAGCATTACAAGCGGAGGAAACGTTGGTTGAGCTGAGCGGCAAAACCCTGGGCCAGTTCTTTCTGGAGCAGGTGGCCAAGCGCGGCGACCAGGTGGCGCTCAGGGAAAAGGACTTCGGCATCTGGCAGGAAGTCACCTGGAGCGGCTACCTCGACCATGTGAAGCACTTCGCCCTGGGGCTGACCACCCTGGGCTTCGGCCGGGGCGACAACCTGGCCATCATCAGCGAGAACTGCCGGGAGTGGCTCTACGCCGACCTGGCGGCCATCTGCCTGGGTGGGGTGTCGGTGGGGGTGTATCCCACCAGCCCCTACCCCGAGGTCCACTACGTGGTCAAGCACTCGGACAGCAAGTTCGTGGTGGCCGAGGACCAGGAGCAGACCGACAAGATATTGGAGGTCTGGGACGACCTGCCCTTGATCAACAAGATCATCGTAAAGGATATGAAGGGCCTTCGGCACTACCCCCGGGACATCATCATGTCCTTCGAGGCGGTGGAGGAGTTGGGCCGGGAACTGGAGAGGGAGCGGCCCGGCTGGTTCGAAGAGCAGGTGGCCCAGGGCCGGTCCGATGAGGTGTGCATAATGGTCTACACCTCCGGCACCACCGGCAAGCCCAAGGGGGCCATGATAAACCACGTGAACATCGAGTCCATGACCCTGGGCACCATCGAGGCCATCAAGGCCAAGGCCGACGACGGGGTGGTGTCCTATCTGCCCCTGTGCCACGTGGCCGAAAAGATCTTCAGCCTGTTTCTGCCCATGTACGTGGGCTATCCGGTGAACTTCGCCGAGAGCATCGCCACTATCCAAAGCGACCTGAGGGAGATCGCCCCCTCGGTGTTCCTGGGGGTGCCGCGCATTTGGGAGAAGTTGCAATCGGCCATCTACATCAACATCAAGGACTCCAGCCGCCTCAAGCAATGGCTGTTCAAGCGCTGCTACGCGGTGGGCCGGCGCATGGCCGGCGAGCGCCTGGAGGGCCGGCAACCGGGCCTGGGGCTCAAGCTGTCCTACGGGCTGGCCTATTGGCTCATGCTTCGGGCCCTGCAAAACTTCGTGGGCCTAAGGAAGGTACGCTTCTGCTTCTCCGCCGCGGCCAAGGTGAGCCCCGAGGTGCTGCGCTTTTTCCACGACCTGGGCATCAGGGTCAAGGAAGGCTACGGCATGACCGAGACCACCGGCCTGAGCTTCATCCACATGGATGACGACATCCGCATGGGCACGGTGGGCAAGCCCATCGCGGGCATAGAGTTCGCCATCGCTCCCGACGGGGAGTTGCTCAAGAAGGGCGCCCCGGTGTTCGTGGGCTACTACAAGAACGAGGAGGCCACCCGCCAGACCATCATCGACGGCTGGCTGCACACCGGCGACATCGCCGAGATAGACCAGCACGGCCACGTCTCCATCGTGGACCGCAAAAAGGACATCATCATCACCAGCGGGGGCAAGAACATCGCCCCCAGCGAGATCGAGAACGCCCTCAAGGTGAGCCCTTACATCAAGGAGGCCATCGTCATCGGCGAGGGGCGCAACTTCATCGCCGCCCTGATCCAGATCGATTTCGACAACGTGGGCAAGTGGGCCACGGATAACCACCTCGCCTACACCAACTTCAAGAACCTGGCCCAAAACCCCGAGGTGACCAGCCTGATCCAGGCCGAGGTGGACCGGGTCAACGCCCAGTTCGCCCGGGTGGAGAATGTGCGCAAATTCCTCTTGCTGACCAAGGAGTTGGACCACGACGACGACGAGCTCACCGCCACCATGAAGGTGCGCCGGGCCAACATCTACCAGAAGTTCGCCACGGAGATAGAGCAGGTATACGGGGGGAGGGCCGGGGGCTAGCCTAGCCGTTTTCATCACCAAATTAGGCATGATACCCTTTCGCGTCCAAAGGCACCAAGGGCTCTAGCAAATGAACTGAGTAGGAAGCGGGGCTAGGGAAGGTGAGTTTGCAACCCTAGATTAATTAGCATATATTTCGGCAGATGGATCGGCAGATATATGGGTATAAAATTTGACTTTATTTTTAGTTGCAATATTTTAAATAAAATTATACTAATAGTTGTAGAAGGTTATGCGCGATATGCCAGATAGAGGTATCGGCATAATAATCGGCAAATAAACCGGCAAAAAGTCTGTAGGATATGTACGAGCACATTTCACAAATGGAACCACTTCTGCCAAGCCGGCCAGAAGCTTTGGAAGATAAGGCCGTTCAATTAATTTCTAATTCAGCTTTGCTGGCGGGGCGTCTACCCGAAGCCACTCAAAAGACGCTAACCGAACTGTTGCGCATTACCAATAGCTACTACTCAAATCGCATCGAGGGACACAGCACCCATCCTGTAGACATAGAACGCGCAATGCACCAAGACTATGCAACCGACCCGGCCAAGCGCCTTTTACAAATTGAAAGTATTGCACACATTGCATGCCAAAAACTGGTGGAAGAAAAGATAGAAAAGAATAATAACCTCAACGTGGCAAGCCCTGAATTCCTATGTTGGATTCACAAGGAATTTTATGAAAGATTGCCCGAAGAATTTCATACGGTAAGAAACGAGAATACTGGTGAGGAAGAAACGGTAGTACCAGGAAAATTGCGTACACGGGAAGTTCAGGTCGGTAGGCATATTGGCCCACGTGCGGATTCCCTGAATAGTTTCCTAGAACGATTTGCTTCTTTTTATAAACGCGGGACTCGCCACGGTGTATTGCCTATCATAGCTGTTGCTGCCTCACATCAACGTTTAATGTGGATTCATCCCTTCCTTGATGGCAACGGGAGAGTAGCGCGTCTTTATACAGATGCCTGTTTACTTCAAATTCCCCTGAGCGGGTATGGTATGTGGAATGTTAGTAGAGGATTAGCTAGGCAACGGGATGACTACATGCAGGACTTGGCCTACGCAGATGCCCATCGCCAAGGAGATTATGATGGTCGAGGAAATCTTTCAGATAAAGGTATAACTAACTTCTGTAATTTTTTTCTCGATGTTTGTTTAGACCAAACTAAATATATGAGAGGGCTATTAGAGACCGACACCTTAAATGATCGTATAAAAGGATATGTGAAGTTAAGGCAAGAAAAGGTTATTTTGCCACCCAAGCCATTTTCTCCAACAATCAAAGCTGGCGCTGCCGTGATGTTGCAAGAAGCTCTATTGAGAGGCCAGGTTGCGAGGGGGCAGATCGTTTCACTTGCAGGAATGGCCGAGCGGACCGGACGCGACGTGTTGAATCAGATGTTGGAGGAAGGTTTGCTGGTTTCAGACACTCCTAAAGGGCCAGTGCGCCTAGGGTTGCCGACACATTTCGCCCAATACTTATTCCCGGATCTATTTCCGCCGGGTATTGGATAGCTTTTAGATTGGTGCAAAAACAATCCCAGCCACAATTGCGCAAAAAAAGAGGCCTTGCGCGTTTAGCAGCGCAAGGCCTCTAGCTGTTTAAAGTGGCGGAGAGGGTGGGAACCTCGTGGCTAACCACTCAACAGTCATGATATCAAGCACTTATCCTTGTAACGCTGACTCGTAATGTAACATCTCACTGTAACAGTATCAAGGCTAAATCGGCCTATGGCCGTGTCCTTGCCACCACCCCTTTCGGGTATGGCGAGCTGGTGTAGGTGCCCAGCTTGTCCCGTTCCCCCTTGAAGGTCCTGATGTCCTCCAGCCGGTGATCCGCCAGCAACTCCACCGCCCCCGCTAGGTCCTGGCCGATGTGCCTCAGCACCCGCCCCCGGCTCTTGGGATACCAATGCTTCTCCTCGACCACCCTAACCGGGGGTAGGCCAGGGTGAAGGGGGTGGGGCCTTTTCCGCTCCCAGCGCTTGTGTGTCCCGCTGACCATGCGGTGAACAAGCTTGGCGGCCTGGACGCGCTTGAACTCAGGCTTGAGGTCTGGCTGAGGGTCATCCTTCAGCACCATCTCAACGGCCAGCCAGGCGGCCACGGGGAGCCTAGGATCAACCTCAGAGGCCCTCAGCCTGGCCCAGAGCGCCGTTCCCCGTTCACGAGGGGATAACCCCCGGAGGCGGAAGGCTTCTGCCTTCTGGCCGGATCGATTGTACAAACCCCGCACCTTGCCCACGGCATCCTTTACCCAGAAGTCCTCCTCATGCGCCATCATCCAAACCAGAGCGGCCTGGCGGTAGGGATTGAGGACCTGGGCGGGGTAGGACTTCTTGGTGGGGCTGCCATGCCGCTGGTAATGGTCTGCATGGCGGCGACAGTAGAGGCGGTCCAGGCCATCGGCGGTTCCTGCCCTGGCTGGCTGGCCGCAGTGGATGACGCGGCAGTATGAGTACATGTGGTCAGGTTGCGTGGCTCTGGCCTTGACGTCCTTTGCCCTTTTGTCCAAGTTGCTCATGGCCAAGCCTTACGACCCCCTCATAAGGAGGGTGGTGGGATTAATATAGGATATACTTAAAGTGAGGTGTCAGTTAAGGAGTACCATAGGTACCACCTACTCCATCCCCCACCTCATATGCCCACCCCTGGTGTCCTACTCCTCCTCCACCATCCCCCGTATCCCTGTGTGCTGCTTGAACACCGACTCCATGATGGACTTGGTTAGCTGCTTACCAGAGGCAGGCACCACCACGGCATCAAAGACGGGCAGCCCCACCACCCCAGCCTCCATCACCTGGAGCAAGACATCGATGAGTATCTCGCTCTCGCGAAACATGAGGTTGTAGCCGATGCCGGTAAAGAAGTGTTGGAAGATGGGGGCATGGACTTCCTGGAGGCCATCCATAACGGGGCTTATACCGATTCGCTTAGGGAATAGGCTTGCGGTACCACTAGGTAGGCGTTCGAGAGGCTTCTGGCTGTAGAGGGCAGCGTTGAACACCTTCTTGATCCCTGGCCTGTAGTCTTCCAAGCCGGGGAGGAAGTAGGCGTCGTCCTGGGGAGGGGTGGCACCTTCCAGCGCATAAAGGAGGCGTGGAGCCATCTGACTGTAATCTAGGGACACCACGTCTTCCCCATTGATGCTAATGCCTGCCCGCCTGACATCTTTATGCAGCCTCTGCCAGAATCCCCCAAACAGCCTACCTCCCTGCTCGAAGGAACTGTTGTTGAAGACGCGTTCCAGGTGACGGTCGGTGTAATCGACCACCTTCTCGCCCTCGTAGTACTCATCAAAAGTGATGTCGGCCTGGGCCAGCCACTGGTTGATGTCTGCCACCTCCCGGCGGTAGGCATTGGTGGTATCGTCATCGGTGTAATCAACCTTGCCTCCGCCGTCCCAGTAGTTGTCCTTGGGCCTCTTGAGGATGATTACCTCGCCATCCGGGGAAAGCTTGAGGTCAGACAACTCCACCCCATGCTCCCTGACCCGGCTCAGGAGACGCTTGCCCGCCCTTATGGTTGTCTGTCTGCCTGGGCCGAAGTGGTTGGAGTAGGCAGCGTATCCCTTGGACAGTTCGATGAAGTTCATCTCAGGCGTAGCGAGGTGCTCCAGTAGCACAGGGAGGGTCTCACGCATGACCGGTGACTTGTAGCGGTCCTTCCGCCCCAGAACCTCTTTGCTCAGCGGTACAGCAACCCAGCCATCTGGCTTGGTAAGCACCCGATGCATCAGGTCACAGACGATAGCGGACATCTGGGTCTCGGAGGTCTCTTGGTCGACCTGTCTCCTGCTGCGCTTGCGGAGTCCGTGGTGCCGCTCGAAATTCTGGAACTGGTTGGTGATGTCGGCGACGATTGCCCTGGCCTTATCGGTGCGTGGCCTACGGTGGGGGTTGAAGGGCCTGTCGCGAGGGAGCTCCTCTGGTGTTTCCTGCTTTGGTGTGTTCATCACGGGTGTATTCCAGCAAGAATATGGACGCCCCGCACTACGGAAAGGGCGCAAAATTGGAGACAAAGGTAAAGGTGAAAAAGATGGAGGTCAAGCATAGACCCGTCTAGCATGCCAATCTTCTGCATCAGCAAAGCCATGAAGTGTCTTCAGCTGGCCAACTTGTGTCCCGGCCGTAACATGAAGTAAGATTCTCCTACTCCGCATCTGAGATTAACCCTGCGAAGCCCGGCATCGGCTAAACGACCTGCTCTTGGCTCAGCTAAGACCCTGCCTGCTCCAACTGAGCCAATCCACACGTCATCAGCCACATGGGGAAGTTGGAGGCTGGTAGGCAGCCTGGACTCTCCGCGAGGTTGGAAAAGGGCCACAATTGATGGATTTTGCTTCTTTTTTTGAGGCGGGTTTCGATGGCCACGCCTCCCCTTTCCCCTATCAGCGAGCCTTGGCCGAGTTGCCTTGGCCGGAAACCATGAGCATCCCCACAGGGATTGGCAAGACGGCCGCAGTGGTCTTGGCCTGGGCCTACAAGAGAGCAATGGGCGACAGTCAGACACCCCGTCGTCTAGTTTACTGCCTGCCCATGCGGGTGCTGGTGGAGCAAACGGCCAAGGTGGCTGCGTCTTGGTTCTCAAGCTTGGAGGAGGCGGGTCTGATCGCGGTAGTCCCTGGTATCCACGTATTGATGGGTGGGGAACTGGACAATAGCTGGGACATCAATCCGGACCAGGATGCGCTTATCATCGGTACTCAGGACCAGTTGCTCTCCCGCGCCTTGAATCGGGGCTATGGCATGAGTCGTTTCCGATGGCCGGTGCACTTCGCCTTGCTGAATAACGATTGTCTGTGGGTGCTGGACGAGGTGCAGCTAATGGGTATTGGCCTGACCACCTCAGCCCAGCTGCAGGCCTTCCGGGATAAACTGGGCACCCTGCTACCGGTTAGTTCGCTGTGGATGAGCGCTACTCTGAACCCCACCTGGCTACGGACCGTAGACTTTGCGATGCGGGCGGACAACTTGACTAGCCTTGAGCTTTCCGAGGGGGACCGCCGGACTGAGCAGGTGGCCCGACGCTTCCAGGCTGCCAAACCTCTGGAGCGAGCCGAGCTAGACCCCCTCGATAACAATGCGGTTGCCGAACTGGTGCTGAAGGCGCACAGGCCCGGCACCCGCACCCTGGTGATCAAAAATACCGTGAAGCAGGCCCAGGAGCTTTACGAATGCCTGGCCAAGGCCAAACTAGATGCCAACCTAGTTTTGCTGCATTCACGATATCGGCCTAGAGACCGAACCGCCGCTCTAGAACGTCTCCTGGCCGAACCGAAGGAAGCAGGGACGATTTGCGTCTCTACCCAAGTGGTGGAGGCTGGGGTGGATGTATCGTCTAGCACCCTGATAAGCGACCTGGCTCCCTGGGCCTCAATGGTGCAGCGCTTTGGCAGGTGCAACAGGGACGGGACGCTGGACGACGCTAGGGTTTGTTGGTTGAAGCCGGACCTAAGCAAGAAGAAAGCCACCGCCCCCTACGAGCCAGAGGGACTGCGAGATTCCATGGTAATGCTGGAGGGACTGCGAGATGTGGGACCACAAAACCTACCCTCTTTTACGGCTGGCGCGGTGGAGGGCCAGACCATTCGCAAAAAGGACTTGGTGGACCTGTTCGACACCACGCCTGACCTGGCCGGTTCGGACATCGACATCTCCCGCTATATCCGGGAGACAGCGGACCTAGACCTGCAGGTGTTCTGGCGGGACCTGCCGGAGGAAAGCGACCTCCAGGATCAGGACGCCCCCAGTCGGGAGGAGCTTTGTAGCGTGCCGGTGCAGGACTTGGCCGCCATGCGGGAGAAGGGCTTGGCCTTTTGGGCATGGGATCACCTAGAAGCCGCCTGGGTGAGGCCCGGCAACCTACACCCTGGCATGACCGTGATGCTGCCAGCGCGGGGTGGAGGCTACAGCCGGGAGTTGGGCTGGACAGGTGACAAGAAGCACATTCCGGAGGTGTTGCCCACCTTGTCAGCCAAGCCGGACAGCGACAAGGGCGACAGCACCGCTGAGACTGTATGGCAGAGCCTAGCCGACCATACCAACGCGGTGGTGAGGGAACTGGAGGCCATCCTAGAGGCTGTTACGCCGGAGGCCCTGGCCTGGGAAGGTGTCTTGCTGGCCGCAGCCCGCTGGCACGATGCGGGCAAGGCTCACGAGGTCTATCAGGGGGCCATGACGGCCGAAGCCGAGTCACCGGACATAGAGACCACTTGGGCCAAGCGGGGAGGCGGCAGGATAATCTACAAGCGCAACGGGTTTAGGCATGAGCTGGCCTCGGCCCTGGCTATGCTGGAGGAGGGTCTGCCGGACCTGGCCGCTTACCTGGCCGCCGCCCACCACGGTAAGGTGCGGCTCTCTATACGTTCCCTGCCGCATGAGGATAGACCGGAGGAGCCCGATAGACGCTTTGCCAGGGGGATATGGGATGGTGACCGGCTGCCCCAGGCCGACCTGGGCGGTAATGTGCGTCTCTCGCCCATGGAAATGGACCTGTCGTACATGGAACTGGGCCAAGGTCCTAAGGGGGCTAGCTGGACCGGTCGGATGCTGGAGCTACGGGACGACCCAACTCTCGGCCCCTTCAGGCTAGCCATGCTGGAAGCGCTACTTCGGGTGGCCGACTGGCGGGGCAGTCGGAGGGAGGGGTGATGCCATGACGATCATCCTGGAAGGCTGCTCTCCTGCCCCCATGGCCAGTTACCTGAAAGCTTTGGGCTTGTTCCGCCTGGTTGCGCAGCAAAAAGATGCGTCATGCCAGGGATGGTGGGGGGGAGGCCATCTTCACCTGAAGACCGCACTCACTAAGGAAGAATTGATAGCTTTCCTTGTTGACGAGTACGCCCCCACACCTTTGGTGGCCCCATGGAACGGGGGAAGTGGCTTCAACCCTGATGATAAGCTGGACGGCATACTGGCCATTCAGAAGAGCAAAGACCCCCGCTTCGCCACATACCAGGCAGTGATTAACGAGATCAAGTCCTGGCCGGAGTCACCCACCGTGCCCGAGACAGCCGGTGAGATTCGAGCTGTGCTCGCCAAGGCCACCAATGAATTCAAAGGCAGGAAGCAGGAGGACCTAGCCGCAGTACTGGCGGAAATGGACCGCACTTTGCCGCCCGGTGCAACCTGGGAGACAGCTCTGGCTGAGGTGGAAGCGCATCCCAAGGATCGAAGCAATCCGGAACAGGACGCCTGGAGGAACTGGTGGAAGGCGGTGAAGAAAGGGCGAACATGGGCTACCGGCTTGGCCAGGGGCGCGAGCAAGGAGGCCCTGCTGAACATCTGCCGGTCCCGCTTGCCAGAGACGGCTCTGGAATGGATAGACGCGGCCTTTGCGCTGGGTAGAGACGGCAAGCCGGACTACAACCCCGTCCTGGGAACCGGCGGTAATGAGGGTAGGCTGGATTTTACCAACAACTTCATGCAACGCCTGGCCGAACTGCTGCTGGGCGGAAAGCGCGAAGAGACTGTAGCCCTGGCCCGAGCCGCCCTATTCGGCGAAATCACCGACGGTCTAGCTAAGGCATCCATAGGACAGTATGACCCCGGACGGGCGGGTGGCTTTAACCAGGGGATGGAGGTCGAGACAAAGGATTTCAAAATCAATCCCTGGGACTTCGTGCTGATGCTGGAAGGCAGCCTAGTTTTGGCTGGCTCCATGGTACGACGCAGCCCAGTCGATCCCCAGGCCCAGTTGGCCAGCCCCTTCACGGTGCGATTCTCACCGGTGGGCTTCTCTTCCGGCGAGGCCGGGGAGCAGGGGCGGGCGGAGACCTGGTTACCGGTGTGGGAACGACCGGCCTCGTTGGCTGAGGTGAAGCACCTGTTCGGGGAGGGACGGGCCAGTCTGCAACGTCGCCAAGCCCGGACCGGCCTGGAGTTCTCCCGGTCGGTCGGTTCCCTGGGGGTGGATCGGGGGATCAAGGGGTTCCAGCGTTATGTGTACTTGCAGCGCCGAGGGCAGAGCTATGTAGCCCTGCCAGCGGGCAGTATTCCTGTGCGCTATAGCCCGATCCTGGAACTGCTCAATGACTTGGACCATCTCCTGCAACCTTTGGACAGGTTCCTGCGAGGATTCAAGAACCCGCCAGCAAGCTTTGCCAGCGTACGGCGCAAGATTGACGAAGCTATCTTTACTTGCACTCAAAAGCCTGAACCGGCCAGCTTCCACGCTTTGCTGCGCGTCCTGGGGCGCATGGATAGGCTAGTGGCGATGCGGGACCGCAGCAAGAAACCCAAGCTCCTTAAGCCGCCCATGGGCCTCTCGCCGGGTTGGCTGGCGGCCTGTGATGACGGCCGCCTGGAGATTAGAGTGGCTGCCGCCCTTGCCTCCATCGGTCGGTCAGACAAAATCGGTCCCCTGGCCAGCTACCTGGTGGGAGTCTCCGCTGAGCAGCCCTGGCAATGGGACAGCGGGGCGGGCAAGAAGTGCTGGACGGGAAACTCCATGGAAGAGCGCCTGGGCAACGTTGTGTTACGCCGTCTGTTGGATGCTGAGCGCTACGGTGTGGATGAGCCGCCTTTCAGGGGCAGGCTAGGCCTCGCGCCCCAAGACATTGGCCTCTTCCTGCAGGGTGCTTGCGATCCTGTAGTCCTGGAGGAACTGCTGTGGGGTCTGATGATGCTGGAATGGCGACTCGGGGGCTTAGACAAGACCAGGCTTGCTTGGTCCAGGCCCGTCCAGGCGACGGTGCTGCCTCGGGAGTGGTGCCTGCTCAAACTGTTGCACCTGCCAGCCCCAGTGCAGGGGGTAAAGATACGCCGCGAACCGCGTATCGCCAGACTTCTGTCCGCCGGACGAGTGGAGGAGGCTTGCCAAGTGGCGATGTATCGTTTGCGGGCTTCAAACCTTTCACCCTACCAGGCTACCTATCTAGGCCGTCTGGAACCAGCCCGGCTGCTGGCCAGCCTGTTGATCCCGGTGAGGATGCAGGCTCGACTGGAACGGGCCGTGCTTCAGCAACCAAAGCAATAAAACCGGGCATAGGAGGCTTGACCATGACCTGTGAGATCGACTTTGCAAAACTAAAGGGGGCCAAGCGGCTTCTGATCGAGGCTCAGCTAAGACCCATCCAGGGTGAACGTTTTCAGACCACCGGATTTGCTGATCTGGGAGCTGCCACCTACCAGTTGCCGGACGGCACCCGCATGCTGTTAGTGGAGTCGGCCCAGTCCATGGCTAACCGGATGGAGCAAGCGCTTATGGGGCCAGACAACAAGCTGATTCCGGAGTTGGAAGGTTTGCCCTATGTGGCAGCCAAACTCGAAGGGGATATGGATACGGTCACCAACTCCCTGCTGGAAGCCCACCGGCTGAACTCGCCCTACATCATCAGCGACAAAGACTTCAAAGAAGCATTCAGCGAAAAAGCTGGCTACCAGCGCTATCTGCCCTTGGATTGGCGAAAAATCGCGGCTGCCGTGCTGCACTACGATGCCAATGCCCTGTTGCATGGAGTTTTCATGGCCAACCTGGAGGACGGGCGGATAAAGATGCCACGGGCGCTGTCAGCCTTCATAGAGGCCAGGAACACCAGGGAGGTCTTCACCGGCGGGGTTAAGAATAACTCCATAGACCCCACCGGCAAGATGCGGGCCGTGGACTACGACAAGGATGTGTACGGTAACGTTCCTTACCAGAGAGTGGAGTTCACAGCTGGCGAGATCACCGCTTACTTCAACTTGGACTTGGGACAGCTGCGCGGTTTCGGCCTTTCGGATGAGGCTGTAGAATTGCTGATCGCCCTGGCCCTCTACAAGATCGCCTGGTTCCTGGATGAGGGCACCCGGCTGCGCACCGCCTGCGATCTAGCTGTTCACGAGGGGCCGACGGTGAAAGAACCGTCAGGCTTTGTGTTGCCGGAGCGGGAATCTCTGCTGGCATGCGTGCAAGATAGGATCAAGGCCTGCAAAAAGCTGTTTGCCGACCCACCGGTAACCGAGGTGACCACCAAGGTTAAGCTGGCCAAGAAAGGGAGCGACCAGACCGCCGAGGCGGAGTAGCGGAGAAGCACATGAATGCCATAAAGATTCGCTTCTTGGCAGGGCGCTTCCATGCCACCCCCTGGGGGCGTAACGTCAACGAGGGAGAGGTGGAGTGGCCGCCCTCACCCTTCCGCCTGGCGCGCGCTTTGTTGGATGTCTGGTATAGGCGCTTCCCAGAGTTACCCAGGGAGAGGGTGGAGGCTGTGCTGCGCCTTTTGGCTGGTGCTCCAGGCTTCGCGCTTCCCCCGGCTACCGCCGCCCACACCCGATTCTTCATGAGCGCCAACAAGCCCAATCCTTCGGACCGGCAAAAAATTTTCGATGCCTTCGTGGCTCTGGACAAGAAGGCCCCGGTCATGATGGCCTTGCCCGGCGAAGCACCGGATGAAGCCCTGAATGACTTAGAGGACTTATTGGACGGTCTGGCCTACCTGGGCCGATCGGAAAGTTGGTTGGATGCCGGGCTGGTGAGGGACGCCCAGGCCTTGGACATCAACTGCCAACCCGTGGAGCAGGACAAGAGCGCAGGCGAAGAGGTGACCGTAGCATGCCTGGTGCGGGAGGGCGACTACGATCAGTTAGCCAAAAGACCTCAGGCCAAGCAAGTGGTAAAGGGACGTTTGAAGCCCACCGGCAAGGCAGCTCCCTGGCTGGACGCTTTGGGCCTTTCCACTGCCGACCTGCTTTCTGAAGGGTGGAGCGACCACCCAGCCATTGAGTGGAGGCGCTACGTCCGTCCGATTGATGCCTTGCGGCCCCGCATAAAGCCTGCCGCATTTCCCAGCCCTGCGGTGCGGTCGGTGACCTACTCCCTGGCTGCCACCGTGAAACCAAAGGTGGAAGCCACCGTGATCTTCGCTGAAAGGGTGCGAACGATCCTCATGGGCATCCACAGGAAGGTCATGGGCGACGATCCCTCTAAGGCCTCCCCGGTGTTCTCCGGAAAGGATAGGCGGGGGAAGCCCCTTACCGGGCATAGGCACGCGTTTTTCCTGCCCATGGACACGAACGGAGATGGTCGCCTGGACACTCTGCGAATTCAGGCCAAGGAGGCTTTTTCGTCTGACGAACTGGAGGCCCTGGACCGTTTGACCAGGGTTTGGCAGTCGGGACGCTTACAGGACGTCAGGCTGGTGCTCACCTCCACGGAAAGGGGTAGTGACGGACCTGGCTGCCGGCAATTTGTCAGCGCCACCCCCTTTGTGACGGCCAGGCACTATCGCAAGGGTAGGGGAGACTACCCTGCGTGGCTGTCGGCGGAAGTAGAGCGGGAGTGCGGTTTCCATGGCCTCCCTGCACCGCTTCAGATCGAGTGGATCGATGGCACGCTGGACGGGGCGCATAAAACCCGCTGGTGGCAGTTCGTGCGCAACCGGAAAGGTGGGCAGCCTCTGGCGGGGCATGGCTGCATCCTTACCTTTGATGAATCTGTGCCCGGACCCTTTGCCCTAGGTTCCGGCTGCCACTTTGGCCTTGGATTATTCGTCCCCGTAAAGGACTAAAAAACGCCAACCCCTAGCGGGCGAAGAAAACCCGGCCGGTCGGCGTTTGAGTACTTTTTAAGGATGTCAGGTGGTTGCCTGGGGCAGGCTCTTTGACAACTGAATAGAGTCGCTTTGAGAAAGGACGTTGGCGTTTTTAGGCCCAGAGTTGCTGCGATTTTGGGGGACTTGCCTATACTCTGTCTCATCCGGGGTTCACCCCCCGGCTCCGTTGAAGGGTTGATTCTCCGGTCTGGATGCTCCGGTTGTCGGCGTCTCATCCGGGGTTCACCCCCCGGCTCCGTTGAAGGTATGTCTACGCCTGCAACAACTCCGGCTCCCTGGGTCTCATCCGGGGTTCTAATCCCGGCTCCGTTGAAGCCCCACCGCGCCTAGATCGTCCACGCAATCCAACCAGCTTCATCCGGTGTTAGAACCCCGGCTCCGTTGAAGAAACCAGTTTTGCGTTCAGGAGGATGCCTTCGGCGATTCCTGTCCGGGGTGCGACCCCCGGCTCCGTTGAAGCGATCCATTGCTTCAATTGCCACCCGCCAGCAACTAGTCCCATCCGGGGTTCAAGCCCCGGCTCCATTGAAGCACCTGGGCGGCAATCATGCACGGATATCCACGCCATGTCCCATCCGGGGTTCACCCCCCGGCTCCGTTGAAGCTGGATGCCCTGGAGCATGCCCTCACCGAAGCTCAGTCTCATCCGGGGTTCACCCCCCGGCTCCGTTGAAGCTGCGGTGCCAGAATCAGGTCTGCGTTGAGCCGTGTCTCATCCGGGGTTCACCCCCCGGCTCCGTTGAAGCACCGATGACCCCAGGCCCGGCCACAACATCTACAAGTCTCATTCTGGGTTCTAATCCCGGCTCCGTTGAAGCCCCTGACTCCGCGCGCAGCAACCGCAGGCACCGAGATTCGTCCGGGGTACGCACCCCGGCTCCGTTGAAGCCCGGTTGGCGCGGCCACGGTGGAAAAGGCCAACTCGGATTCATCCGGGCGCAAACCCAGGCTCCATTGAAGCCAGCAAATGGACGTCATGTATTTGGTGCACCCGGTCTCATCCGGGTTTATTCATCCCGGCTCCATTGAAGCGATGGTGCGGCCAAGCACACCCACGACGTGACTGAATAATCCGAGGTGTGAACCCCGGCTCCGTTGAAGCAAGACCAACGGCTCGGCTATTCAGCGGGCAATCGACGATGTATCCGTGGTGCCATCCCCGGCCCCGTTGAAGCACCAGACGGTACTGGCGAATGTCATTGTCCTTGTTGGTTGCATCCGGGGTGCGAGCCCCGGCTCCGTTGAAGCTATGATGTCGCTCCTGCTTTTAAGGGGTTGTTTGCGTCTCATCCGGAGTCCAAACTCCGGCTCCGTTGAAGCGTGGTCACCGGTGCGGGTACGGTAACGATCACCATGTATCATCCGGGATGTGAACCCCGGCTCCGTTGAAGCTGTTGCTGCTTGATCGCGGTTTTGGCGTACTCAGACTCAACCGGGGCTTAATCCCCGGCTCCGTTGAAGCTTCTCACGCTGCGGATCGATCAGATACCACATGTCGATTCATCCGGTGTGCGACCCCCGGCTCCGTTGAAGCGGGTTGAAGCCAGTGTCAATGTGCGTCCATTTTTGACTCATCCGGGGTGGTCGCCTCGGCTCCATTGAAGCGACTACGGCAACACGACTGGCTTCTGCGTGGGTGGCTCGTCCGTGGCGCGAACCTCGGCTCCGTTGAAGCTACGGTAACCCTGATACCGATGCTTATGATGTTCGTCTCATCCGGAGTTCGCACTCCGGCTCCATTGAAGCAGCGGATCGATATTGCCACTGGCCGGTCCACTCCATATTAATCCGGGGACCACTTCCCGGCCCCATTTAAGCTCACTCCTTTTCTGGCTACCCAAACCCCAGACTGTCACATTCAGTGCGGAGGCTAGCTTCGCTCAGCTGGCTTGTTCAAGGATTTGCAGCCTGGCTAGGAGGTTCTTCACCGAAGACTTATGCCAGCGTCCACCTCTTGGGGCCAGCATCCCCCGCCGGTTCAGCTCCTCAGCGATACACCCCAGGCTGGTGATACCCTCGGCCTGCAAGGCTTCGATGACCGGGACAAGGTCCGTGGCGTGAGAATCAGCCTTGGTTTTGATGGCCCTAACGGCGGCCTTGTTGCCTTTGTCTGCCCGCCTGAGAGCCGCTGCACCGTTGGGGTTGCCCAACACTGTCCCCCTGGCCTTAGCGGCTGCCAGGGCCTCCCTGGTGCGCCGTGAGATAGCCTCTCGTTCCTGCTGGGCGACCAGGGCCATGATGCCTACGGTCAAGTCGTTGGCATCGGGCAGGTCGGCGGCGATGAACTTCACGCCGCTGTCTCGTAGGGTAAGCAAAAAGGCGGCGTTGCGGCTGAGGCGGTCGAGCTTGGCGATGACCAGGGTGGAGCCGGTGATCTTGGCTAGGTGCAGGGCTTTGTCCAGGGCCGGGCGGTCGTTGCGCTTGCCACTCTCTACTTCGGTGAATGACTCGATGACATCTGCCTGGCGATTAGCGGCGAAGTCCTCGATGGCCTTCTCCTGGGCTTCCAGACCTAGGCCGCTTCTGCCCTGGCGGGCGGTGGAGACACGTTTGTAGGCGACTATCCTCATGCTGGCTCCCGTAGTACAAAACTGCGTAACGAACGTTAGGCAGATTTGTACCTAGAGGTTTTGGCTTTGTCAAACTGATTTTTATCGGCCTTTGTTGGGGAGCCGGATTGACAGGGGGCGCTGAAGGCCCTAGTCTGGCGGCTAGGCATCAGGGTGCCTGCCGCTCGCAGCCATACGGCCAAGGTGAAACCCTGAACTTCCTAACACTGGCGGTTTCCATCAATGGGGCTGACCAGCAACGCGAGCACTGGAATGCTTAGCCCTGTTTTATGATGGAGGACGCCCATGTCTCATCCTTCCACCATCAACCGTGAAGCTGCCAAGGTGCAGGCGAAAAGACTCCGTGCCTTTCTTGCTGAGAAAGGCATGAACCTGAGCCATTCCCTGTGCTTGGAAGCAATAGCAGCAACCTACGGGATTAAGGACTGGAACACCATGGCTGCAATGACAGATCATAAGGAAAAGCTCTACGTTGCTAACTGCTTTGCTGAAATGAAGCCGGGTGAAAATGGCGAGGCCAACTCCGGCTACTTTCAGTATTTCCTACGAGCCGAGTCGCTTGACGAGGTGCTGGACATATGCAAGCGGGAGCTTGCGAAGATTCCCACGAAAGGCAGCCTATTCCATGCTGGAGACAAGCTAAGCGTGGAATCGATCATCGAACTTGAGGACATCCCTAGTACTGGTGTTCTTTTGAACTTGGAGGTCATGCAAGGTGACCACAGCTCCATAGGAAGCCTACTCCCATTGGCCGCTTCAGCTGAAGTAGCTACAGCCTATGATGTTGACCCCGGTGAAGATGGGGGGTGTCCGACACCGACACCTCGCCTTTTGTCGTGAGTGGCCAATAGATCGCCGGAAGTGATTTGAGGGGGAGCCTATCGCTCCCCCTTTTGCTTGATGAGGCTCGGTGCTTCCCCGGCCCCACGGGGGGGAGGTGCCGCACCGTTTACAATGAACAGGGCCTCGGATTTTTACGCCAAAACCTGCCGGGTTTGAAACAGGTGCGAAAGGTCCAGGCCTTTGTATTGCAGCTTCTTCATTTCCTCTGCCAAAACATCAAGATCGAATCCGTGGCCGTAGCGCCCCGACTGACCTGGCTGACCGTGCCCCTGGAAGGCGTTCATGACATCCCAGGGGATGCTGGAGTTCCGGCAGGCATCTTCAAACGAATGCCGGAAGGAGTGGAAGGTGTTCTTGTGCGTCTTGACGACTACGCTCTTGAGGAAGCGGCCGAAGTGCTTAGAGAATGGCGACGAGTAGTAGCCGTCTTCACCCAGCTTGAGGTCTGGGAAGAGCCGCTGTTCGCCTTGTGCCCTCCGGTCCTCGGCATGCTCAAGTAACCCGATCTCCATTAACGTGGGGTGGATCGGTATCTTGCGCCAGCTGGAGGCATTTTTGACATGCTTGTCGGCTTCCACCGCGTTGATGTCAAAATACCAGATGCCCTCCTCCTCTTTCACATCATGCACATACAACTGGATGATCTCACCAGCCCTAGCCCCGCTAAAAAGGGAGATCAATGGCACCCAGTAGATGCCTGCATCCCTAGGCACTAACTCCCCTGGCTCACTCCAATAGTGTAAAGACTGGCAGCCTGTGTAGAGCGGCGCGTCGAAAATCGTCCGCAACTCCGCAACCGTGAAGGGGTCGCGCTCCTCTCTAGCTTGCCTCTTTATTTTGATACTCATGCCTGTGAAGGGATTTGCAGGGCAGTCGTCGTAATGCTCAGCGGCCCAGCGCCAGAAAGAGCCAACAAATTGTAGGAGCTTGTTCACGTTGCGGTCCGACATGGGCTTCATGCCCAGCTCATACGCCCGTTCCGCCGCTTTAGCTATGCCCAGCGTCTTCAACCCGTCGAACTTATTCCAATTGGCTGGAAGCTTGAGCAGCATAGCTTTGAAGGCTCTGGCATCGGCCTTGCCGTATTGATCCAGGGGTTTGTCGCCTGACATGGTGAGGAAGTGTCCTGTCCAGACCCTGTGCTCCCGTACGGTTTTGTCTACCCAGGATGTCCTGGACTTTTCTGCAACCCATTCTTCGAGGGCATTGGACAGCAGCGGCGCGGTTGATTTGGGAGAAGAGGCAGGCCCCATGTCCGGCGTCTCGACAACTTGCCCCTGGTTCCTCTGGCTCTTGGCTTCATAGGCTTTTATGGAGGCAGCCTGAAGTTCCCTGGCCAACTTGCGAAGGCTGGGAGACTGGGGAGCCAACTTCAGCTCGACGCCCTCCCACCCCAGCAGGTCCCCGGCCTCATCAATGAAAAAGTCGCTCACCTTTCCCCTGGCATAGTCCTTCCGAGTCTCCTCCTCCAGCCATGACGAATCAAACCCCCGTTCTTCGAAAGTCTTCTTCCGTTCGAGGCGTTCTGTGACCAACTGGTCCAACCGCTCCGAGCTCATTTCCGGTGTAACCATGACGGTTTCTTCGGGGATATCGTCGAAGCCGTCCAACCTGACATCCTCATCCTCTTCCAGAAGATGGGCGAAGTACAGTCTCCCGAGCTGTTTGATCTGGAATTCAGTTAATTCGTCAAGAACAGGGGCCGTGGCCTGTTGTTGGAGTTTGCGGCGGTGCTGATCGAAGCGTCTGTCCACCTCCACCGCAGCAATACGGACAAGCCTAAGCGCCTCTGTGTGGTCCTTAGTGGCCAGCGAGAAGGTTTCCTCAGCCTTGGGATAGGTATCCTTTATGTCAATAGGAACTGCTGCGCGGTGATAGTAGACTGCACCTCGACGGTACAGGCGGGGATGTCCAGACATCTTCTCCATGACCTCCACTGTAACAGTTTTCTGTAACAGCGCAACCTGAGAAGTGCCTGATATCGATAACTTGGAGTGG
Organism: Pseudomonadota bacterium; assembly: GCA_018902755.1. GTDB lineage: Bacteria > Desulfobacterota > Desulfarculia > Desulfarculales > Desulfarculaceae > Desulfoferula. The sequence continues at coordinate 53,639 of JAHIQI010000068.1, forward strand.
TACCAAGTAGTTATAAAAAGGTGGCGGAGAGGGTGGGATTCGAACCCACGTACCGCCTTTTGGGCGGTAACCCGATTTCGAGTCGGGCCCGTTACGACCGGACTTCGGTACCTCTCCGCGAGAGACGAGAAGCTATTATAATGGCGGCGCTAGCGTCGCGCCGCGAAAAATTCTCTTAAAATCTCCGCCGCCTCATCGGCCAGCAACCCGCCCTGCACCAGAGGCTGGTGATTCAGGCTGGGCACCGCGCCCAGGTCCAGGGCCGAGCCGTAGGCCCCGGCCTTGGGGTCGTAGGCGGCGAACACCACCCGCTCAAGGCGGGCCCACACCACCGCCCCGGCGCACATGGCGCAGGGTTCCAGGCTCACGTACAGGGTGCAGCCCGTCAGGCGGTAGTTGCCCAGGGTCCGCGCCCCCTGGCGCAGGCAGAGCATCTCGGCGTGGGCGGTGGGGTCGCCCTGGGCGATGGTGGCGTTGCCCGCCTGGGCGATCACCTCGCCCTCCGGGCCCACCAGCACCGCGCCCACCGGCACCTCGCCCCGAGCGGCGGCCTCGCGGGCCAGCTCTAGGGCGCGCTCCATGTGCATGGTATCCGCCTGGCTGAAGCCCGGCTGAGTCATGGGGAAACTACCACAGGCCCCAAGGCCCCGCAAGCCTTAGGACAGCTCGGCGGGGCGCACCCCGCCTGGTTTGAGCTCGCCGTCCAGGGTGGCCACGCCGCCCTCGGTGAGGCCCAGGCGGCCCTGGGCGATCAGCTCCAGGGTGGTGGGGAACACCACCCAGTCCCCGCCCTGCTTGAGGCGCTCCTGGTTGTCGTCGGCCACCTGGCGCAGGCGCTCCGGCTCGGCCTTCAGCTCCTCCAGGGGCGCGGGCAACTCCACCGCGATGGGGTCGCTGACCATGAGCAAGGGGCCCGAATCCACCCCCAGATCGGTGAACAGGGTGGAGGAGCGCAACTCGGTTTGCCCGGCCACGACGGCGTCCATCACCGCGTCGTCGCCCACGAAGCGGCGCTTGCCGTCCGCGTCCACCAGGCTCAGGTCGGCGGGGTGCACGTTGATGGCCCCGGTGAGGGTGAGAAAGCTCATGTACCCTCCCAGGGCGATGACGTCTATCTCGAAGGCCTGCACCAGGCGGGCGGCCACCTGGTCATAGTCGCGCCGGGCGGCCAGGCCCAGGGCGCTGCGCACGCTACGCTTGAGGCCGCGCTTGTCGTGATAGCGGCGCACGTCGTAGGCGAAGTAGGGCAGGTCGAAGCGCCGGGCTATCTCCTGGCCCCGGCACTTGTCTGTGGCCGTGTCGCTGAAGATGAAGGCCACCTCATAGGAGGCGTTCGGGGCCTCCAAGAGCTTGATGACGTTGGTGCCCGAGCCGGACATGAAGGCGGCCACCCGGAGAGGGCGTCCCGCCTGGGTGGGGTCGAAAATGGGTTTGCCGGCCATGGGGCCTCCTGAGGGGTGAGGGTCGTTGCCCCTAGTCTATAGGACGCGGGCCGGATTGGGTCAAGGGCAGGGTGGGCTCAATCCCGACTGGAGCGGGTGCCCGGCATCAGTTGCCCGTAGTGCTCCTGTAGGCAGTGGGGGCATATTCCGTGGGATATCTCCACCTGCATGGCCTTTTCCAGGTACTGGTCCACCGGCACCCAGTCGTGGCTGAGGGGGGTTTGCTCCGAGTCGGGGTTCACGGCGTGGCAGTGCATGCACAGGCGCAGCCAGACCGGCTCGGTTTCCCGGCGCAGGGGCAGGAGCCTGGCGGCCAGCAGGCCGCACACCGTGCCCAGGGCAGCGGCGGGCAGCAGGTGGCTCCAATTGCCGAAACCGCCATCGGCCCAGACCAGCCACAGCAGGGAAAGCCCTCCGGCCAAGGCGCACCCGCCCCCGGCGCAAGCCAAGGGTAATAGATTATGGAACCCCCTGGGGGGGCTGCTGGTCTGCCATGGAACCATAATGCCGCGCGTTTTGGGAAAATCATGGGGAAATTGTTGGGTTAGTGTTACTTCAAATGCCAAAGGCTAGTCAACCCTTTAAATTTAAGGGGTGTTAATGGTAATCATTTATATATGGCCAATAAAATCGGGCCGCCGGGCGCGATTCGTGGCCGCGGGCGCCACCGCCTTTCTTGACAAGCCCTCGCAGCCTCGACATAATCGATTTTTCGGGAGGCATTATGGAGTTGGACACCGTTGACCGCAGGATCATCTCCCGTTTGCAGGGCGACTTGCCCCTGGTTTCCCATCCCTTCGCCGACCTGGCGCGGGATTTGGGCCTGGCGGAAGACGAGGTGGTGCGCCGCGTCCAGGCTTTGGCCGACGGCCGGGTTATGCGCCGCTTCGGGGCCACCCTGCGCCACCAGCGCTCCGGCTTCGCCAGCAACGTGATGGTGGCTTGGCAGGTGCCTCCCGCCCGGGCCCGCGAGGTGGGCGAGCGCCTGGCCTCTTTCCGCAACGTGAGCCACTGTTACTGGCGCGAGCCCTGCGAAGGATTTACCTATAATCTATTCTCCATGGTCCACGGCCGCAGCGAAGCCGAGTGCCGCTCCCTGGTGGCCGAAATGGCGGATCAGGCCCAGGCCGAGGAGTTTGAGTTGCTTTTCTCCGTGGAGGAGCTTAAAAAGACCTCCATGCGCTACTTTGATCGAGAAGGTGAAATCCATGAAGGATGAGAGATCCCGGGAACTGTGGCAGCGCGCCCAGAAGGTAATTCCCGGAGGCGTGAACAGCCCGGCCAGGGCCATGAAGGCGGTGGGGCGCGAGCCCGTGTTCATCCGCTCGGCCCGCGGTTGCTACGTCGAAGATGTTGACGGCAACCGCTACATAGACTACGTGGGCTCCTGGGGCCCCCTGATCCTGGGCCACGCCGACCCCGACGTGGTGGCGGCGGTGAAAAAGGCGGCGGAGCGGGGAACCAGCTTCGGCGCGCCCACCGAGGCCGAGGTCAACTTCGCCGAGATGCTCACCCGCCTCATCCCCTCCATGGAGCAGGTGCGCCTGGTTTCTAGCGGCACCGAGGCCACCATGAGCGCCCTGCGCCTGGCCCGGGGCTACACCGAGCGCGACCTCATCGTAAAATTCGATGGCTGCTACCACGGCCACAGCGACGGCCTGCTGGTGGCTTCGGGCAGCGGCCTGGCCACCCTGGGCATCCCCTCCTGCCCCGGCGTGCCCTCCGAGGTGGCCGGTCTATCCATCAGCATCCCCTACAACGACCTGGCCGCCCTGGAAAAGCTCTTCCACGAGAAGGGCAAGGACGTCGCGGCGGTGATCATCGAGCCGGTGGCCGGCAACATGGGCGTGGTGCTCCCGGCTCCGGGCTATCTGCAAGGGGTGCGCGAGATCTGCGACGAGTACGGCGCGCTACTCATCTTCGACGAGGTCATCACCGGCTTCCGGGTGGCTCTGGGCGGGGCCCAGCAGCTTTACGGCGTCACCCCGGACCTGACCACCCTGGGCAAGATCATCGGCGCGGGCCTGCCCCTGGGGGCCTATGGCGGCAAGGCCGAGATCATGCAGAAGATCGCCCCCTGCGGGCCGGTCTATCAGGCGGGCACCCTCTCGGGCAACCCCCTGGCCACGGCGGCCGGGCTTCGGGCCCTGGACATGCTGGACGTGGCCGGGGTGTACGAGCGCCTGGAGGAGAGCGCGGCCAGGCTCTACGACGGCCTGGGCGAGATCTTCGCCAAGGCCGGGGTTCCCCACTATGGCAACCGGGTGGGAGCCATGTTCTCCTACTTCTTCCAAAAAGGGCCGGTCACCGACTGGACCAGCGCGGCCAAGAGCGACACCGAGGCCTTTGCCCGCTGGTTCAGGGCCATGCTGGGCCGGGGCATCTACCTGGCCCCCAGCCAGTTCGAGTGCACCTTCGTGAGTTTGGCTCACGACGCCGACGCCATCGACCAGACGCTGTCCGCCGCCGAGGAGGCCATTAAAGAGGTCTGAGGCAGGTAGGCTGAGACAAAGCAAAATTAAAGGCGGGGCCGCAGATGCGGCCCCGCCCTCGTTTTGTATGGTCGTGTGGTCTCAGGAAAGTTTTCGGTGGTCTTGCACCCGCTCCGCCTTGCCCTGGTTCATGGGCAAGCCGCCGGGCGATAGGATTTCCACCGCCGGGGTCACCAGCAGCTCGTCGCGCAGGGCCTTGGCCAGGGCGCGGGCCAGGCCGTCGCGCTCTTCCTTGGATAGCCCGGCCGCCTCGGGGCTAAGTTCGGCCCGGATGGTCATGGCGTCGGCCTCGCCCTTGTGCTCCAATACGATGAGGTACTGGCCCCCTATCGCCTTGAAGTCCATGAGCACCGACTCCACCTGCATGGGGTAGACGTTGACCCCCTTGATGATGAACATGTCGTCGCTGCGGCCCACGATGCGGCTCAGGCGGCGGTGGGTGCGGCCGCAGGCGCACTCGCCGGGCAGCACCGCGGCCAGGTCGCGGGTGCGGTAGCGGACCAGGGGCATGGCCCGGCGCTCCAGGGTGGTCAGCACCACCTCGCCGATCTGGCCCGGCTCCACCGGCTCCATGGTCATGGGGTGCAGCACCTCCAGCAAGAAGGCGTCCTCCCACAGGTGCAGGCCGTTCTGCTCCGGGCACTCCATGGCCACCCCCGGCCCGTTGATCTCGCTGAGGCCGTAGCTGTTGTAGGCCTTCACCCCGAAAAGCTCCTCCAGCCGCTTGCGGGTCTGCTCGCTGTGGGGCTCGGCCCCGATGACGGCGAGCTTGAGCTTGGTGTCGCGGCGCGGGTCCAGGCCCTGCTCGGCAAAGACCCCGGCCAGGCGCAGGGCGTAGCTGGGGATCAGGTGCATGGCCGTGGTGCCGAACTGGCGCATGAGCGCTATCTGGCGGCGGCTGTTGCCGGTGCCCACGGGGATGACCATGGCCCCTAGGCGCTCGGCCCCCTGGTGTATGCCCAGGCCGCCGGAAAACAGGCCGTAGCCGGTGATGTTCTGGAACACGTCGGCCGGGCGCACCCCGGCCATGTACAGGCTGCGGGCCATCACGTTGGCCCAGGCGCGCAGGTCGGTTTTGGTGTGCAGGATGGCGGTGGGGGTGCCGGTGGTCCCGCTGGAGGCGTGCAAACGCACCACCTGGCCGCGGGGCACGGCCAACATGCCCCAAGGGAAGCTGTCGCGCAGGTCCTGCTTCACGGTGAAGGGCAGGTGCCGCACGTCCTCGGGGGAGTTTATCTCCTGGGCGTCCACCCCGGCCAGGGCCTGGGAGTAGAAGGGCGATTTCTTGGCTTGAACCAGGGTGCGGCGCAGGCGGGTGGTTTGCAGTTCGCGAAGCTGTTCACGGGGCATCAGCTCGAAGTCTTTTTGCCAAAACATGCTGAATTCTCCGGTGCGGGCGATAATGGCCTAACATACTACCCTGAAGGGCCGCCCACAACCCGCCGCCCTTGCCTCGGGGGGCGCATTGCGCAAAAATGAAGGCGCGGAACCTTAAAAAGCGAGGAACCGGTGGCCTAATGCCCAATTCAGCCGATCAAAAGCGCGTGCCCCACAAAATTCTCTACGACCAGAGGCCCAACTACACCCGCCCGGCCCTGGAGTTGAGCGAGCAGGTGCGCGGGGACCTCTTGGCCCATCTCACCTTCCTCTATGGACAGGAAAAGGCCCAGGCCTGCATGCCCGAGCTGGAGCGCATCATCAAGGTGCACCACGCCTTCAAGTCCCAGGAGCTGCGCGATCTGCAGGAGGCCCGCGACCCCAAGCACCTGTTCAGCCACAAGGACATGATCCTCATCACCTACGGGGACATGATCAGCGACGGCGGGGGCACCCCCCTGGCGGTGCTGGCCAAGGCCTGCGACGAGCACATGCTGGCCCCGGACATTCTGCACATCCTGCCCTTTTTCCCCTACTCCTCGGACCGGGGCTTTTCAGTGGTGGACTTCACCAAGGTGGACCCGCGCCTGGGCACCTGGGAGGACATCCACCACCTGGCGGGGCGCTACCGCCTGATGTTCGACGGGGTGCTCAACCACATCTCGGCCCACAGCGACGCCTTCCACGAGTTTTTGGACGGCAACCCGGATTATCAGGACTTTTTCATCGCCTACGCCTCGCCCGACGAGCTGACCCCGGACCAGCGCTCCAAGATATTCCGGCCCAGGGTGAGCGACATCCTCACCCCTTTCATGACCATCAACGGGGTCCGCTACCTCTGGACCACCTTCAGCCCCGACCAGATCGACCTGAACTACCGCAACCCCAAGGTGCTACTCAGCGTGGTGGAGGCCCTGTTGTTCTACATCCGCCAGGGGGCGGACCTGCTGCACCTGGACGCGGTCACCTACATCTGGGCTGAGCCGGGCACCGAGTGCATCCACCTGGCCCAGACCCACGAGATCGTCAAGCTGCTGCGCACCGTGGTGGAGGCGGCGGCCCCGGGGGTGGCCCTGGTCACCGAGACCAACGTGCCCCACGCGGACAACGTGAGCTATTTCGGCAGCGGCCTGGACGAGGCCCACATGGTCTACAACTTCGCCCTGCCGCCCCTGGTGCTGCACGCCGTCTACCGCCAGGACGCCTCGCGCCTGGCCGCCTGGGCCGCCGAGCTGGAGCCGCCCAGCGAGGCCACCGCCTTTTTCAACATCCTGGACACCCACGACGGCATCGGCCTGATGGGGGTGAAGCAGATATTGCCCCCCGAGGAGATCGATTTCATCGTGCAATGCGCCCAGGCCAACGGAGCCCTGGTGTCCATGAAGACGGTGGAGGGCGGCGGCGAGGAGCCCTACGAGATCAACAGCACCTGGTGGAGCGTGATCAACCCCCACCACGGGGAGGACCACGCCCTGCAACTGGATCGCTACCTGGCCAGCCGGGCGGTGGCCCTGTCCCTCAAGGGTGTGCCGGGGGTGTATCTGCACGGGGCCCTGGGCACCTCCTCTGACCTGGAGGCATACCGGCGCACCGGGCACAACCGCGACGTGAACCGGGGCACCGTGGATTTGGCCGTGCTGGCGGCGGAGGCCAATGATCCCTCTTCCCGCCTGGGCCGCCTGGCTCCGCGCATGAGCCACCTCAACGTGACCAGGGTCTCCCAAAAGGCCTTCCACCCCCGGGGGAGCCAAAAGGTGCTCAAGGCCCCGGAGGCGGTGCTGGCCCTGTTGCGGGTCTCCCCGGATGGGGATGAGCGGCTCTTGTCCCTGATAAACTTGAGCGCCTCCCAGGCGGCGTTCAGCTTGGAGCTGCCCGCCGAGGCGGCCGGGGCGGGAGCCTGGCATGATCTGGTGCGGCCGGGGGAGGCGCGGGAAAAAGACGGGGCCCTGGAGGTGGAGATGAAGCCCTATCAGGTGATGTGGCTGCGCCCCCAGGGAGAGCCCGGCGCGCCCGAGTAGGCTCTAGTTGGGCTTTTCGGCCTTGTCGCCCATGAGCCGGGGATACAGCTCGGCGGCGCAGTTGGGGCACAGGCTGTGGGTGAAGTCCAAGTCCAGGTGCTTGCTCAGGTAAAGGTCCACCCGGTGCCACAAGTCCTCGCCGTCGCGCACCTTTTTGCAGCGGGCGCAGATGGGCAGCATGCGTCGAAGCTCCACGATCTCGCCAATGTCCTCCAAAATGAGCACCACCAGCTTTTGCCCCCGGTGAGTCAGAGGGGCGGCGGAGACCAGGAAGTGGGCCTCGTTGACCTTTTCGCCGTCGGCCAACTCCAGGCGGGCCTTTTGGCGGGTGAGGGCCCCGGTGGCCAGGCAGCGTTTCACCGACCCCCGTATCATGCAGTCCCGGCAGGGCTCGGAGCGGCCGCAGCCCTGGGGTGAGCGGTTGGCGTTGAGGCAGTGCAGCACTTCTCCGGCCCGGCGGCGCATCACCACCTGGGACTGGGGAGAGAGGATATTTTCGGCGGCGTGGTTGTGATCGATGATGCATACATCCTCGTTCACCACCAGGATAGGCGAGGGCACTGCGTCGTAAACGGTGCGGCTGAAGGATATGTCGTTGATTAGGCGGCTATTATCGGTCATAAGTACCCCCCGGGTACGCCGTCGGTGGCCATGGCCATGGGCGGTAGGCAGACTTAGGATAGGGATTTAGTTCCACATAGTCAAACTCAAGTTTTTAAAAGTGAACTTGAACTTGGTTCAGCCTCTCGCCGTCAGGGAATTGTTGTGTTAGCCTTGGGGTCAGTGCTAGTGCCAGCGTAACCTGAACTGAGAGTAACTACAATCATGCCTGAACATCGAATACGCTATGCACCTCTGCGGGACAAGATTACCAGTGTCGCCGAGGCGGCCAGCCACATCAAAGACGGAACCAGTTTATTCATCAGCGGCTTTACCGCCGGTTATCCCAAGCTCATTCCCGCCGAACTGGTGAAGCGGGCCGAAGCCGGCGAAAAGATGAAGATAAACATCTACGCCGGAGCCTCCACCGGTGATGCGGTGGACGGCGTATTGGCCCGGGCCGGTCTGGTCAAATGGCGCCGCCCCTACATGAGCGACCGGGGCATGCGCTCGGCCATCAACCGCGAGGAGATCCTGTTCAAGGACGACCACCTCTCCGGCTTGTCGTCCAAGGTGCGCGCCGGGGCCTGGGGGCCGGTGGACGTAGCCGTGGTCGAAGTAGCCGCGGTAACCGAAAAGGGCCAGCTCATCCCCACCCTCAGCGTAGGCAACACCCCCAGCTACGTGAAGATGGCCAACAAGGTGATCCTGGAGGTGGCCGACGCCGACCCGCCCGAGCTGGAAGGCATCCACGACATCTATATTCCCGAGGACCCGCCCTGGCGCATGCCCATACCCATCTACCGCGCCGGCGACCGGGTGGGCAAGCCCTTCATCGAGCTGGATCCGGAAAAGGTCGTGGCCGTGGTCTACAGCCAGGAGCCCGACGCCAGCGCCTACTTCTCCGAGCCCGACGAGGTGTCCCTGCTCATCGCCGAGCAGCTCTTGGACTTCGTGCGCCACGAGACCAAAAAGGGCCGCATTCCCGAGAACCTGCCCTGGCAGTCCGGCGTGGGCGACGTGGCCAACGCGGTCTTGGCCGGCTTCCAGGAAGACCATTTCTTCAAGGACCTGAGCATCTACTCCGAGGTGTTGCAGGACACGGTCCTGGACCTCATCGACATGGACAAGGTCCGCGCCTCCTCTGGCTCGGCCCTCACCCTGTCCCTGCAGGCCCGCCAGCGCTTCTTCAATGATCTGGAGCGCTACAAGGAGAAGATCGTACTGCGCCCGGTGGAGATTTCCAACTCCCCGGAGGTCATCGCCCGCCTGGGGGTCTTGGCGGTGAACACCGCCCTGGAGATCGACATCTACGGCCAGGTCAACTCCACCCACGTCATGGGCAGCCAGATGATGAACGGCATCGGCGGCTCGGGCGACTTCGAGCGCAACGGGGCCATCTCCTTCATGGTCACCCCCTCCATCGCCAAGGGCGGGGCCATAAGCTGCATCGTGCCCATGGTAAGCCACGTGGACCACTCCGAGCACTCGGTGGACGTCATCATCACCGAGCAGGGCCTGGTGGACACCCGCAACCTGACCCCCCGCCAGGTGGCCGAGGCGGTCATCACCAAGTGCGCCCACCCCATGTATCGCGACCAACTCATGGACTACTACCAGCGCGCCCTGCACGAGACGGGCGGCCACGAGCCGCACCTGCTGGCCGAAGCCTTTAGCTTCCACCAGCGTTTCATGCAGACCGGCGACATGCGCCCGGTGAGCGACCGCATCCGCTCCGTGGGAGGCGGCCGCGAGTGAACCGGCAGCGGGTCGTAATCGCGGTGGACCGGCAGGTGAGCCTGGAAGCAAGGCTCGACCTGCCGGCCCAGCCAAGGGGGGCGGCGCTGATCCTGCATCCCCATCCCCTTTACGGCGGCTCCATGGACAACAACGTGGTCTACGCCCTGACCCAGGCGGCCGATCTGGCCGGTTGGGCTTCCCTGCGCCTCAACTTCCGGGGGGTGGGCCAAAGCACCGGCCGCCACGACAACGGGGTGGGCGAGCAAGACGACGTGATCGCCGCCGCGGCCTGGCTCACCGAGCAGGCCCCCGGTCCCCTGGTGGTCATGGGCTACTCCTTCGGCTCCCTGGTGGGCTCCCAGGCGGCACAGCGGGTCGCCGGGCTGGCCGGCGGCGTGTGGGTGTCCCCGCCCTTTGTTCTGGGCGATCTGCCCCCCTGGCCCGCCGGGCGCGGACCCTTGCTGGTCATCACCGGCGACCAGGACGAGTACGGCGACATGACCCGGCTGAGGGGCTACATGCAGGAGATGGGTGCACTGGGCGCCCTGGAGGTGCACCCTGGGGGGGATCACTTCTGGCTAACCGGCCTCAGTGCACTAAAGCAGCAGACCGTAGATTTCCTGACCGGCCTGACCGGTTAACACCTATAGCGTCCCCGGCCGATCTTGGCCAACATTTAGTGGGGACTGAAAAAATATCCACAACATATAGTTTTGTGCTTGACACGGTGTAAAACACCTTGTTACGTTGTACTTAACATAGAATGCACTATACCACCAGATGTTAGCCCTCTCTCCACCCAGTAAACGTGCCGTAAGCCTTTCCGACAGGGTGCACTGGACGCATGCAGGGTGGTCGTTCCCCCCAGGAAGGTCACCGGCCTTCCCCCTCCCCGCTCAGGGCCGGCTTAAAAACCCGGCCCTGATCCTTTGCCCGGCGAGATAAAAGCCCCCTGAACCAAGCTTGAGATTGTCTTGCCCCCGCGGGGAGCATCTGCTACAAAATTAAGGCATACCTCTGTTCAGGATTTGCCATGGACGCCACCCCGGCCGAATACAACACCTGCCGATCCGATCTCCACGAGGCTGCCCAGGAGCTGGAAAAGTTCCGGCAGATCGTGGAAACCGCCGAATTAGGCGTAGTTACCATCAATGAAAATCATGAGGTGGTGTACATGAACGCCGCGGCCGAGGCCATGTTCGGCTATGGCCGCCAGGAGATCATGGGGGGAGACCTCTCTCCCTTGATCCCTTCGGAGCACCGCGAAGGCCACCGCAACTACGTGGAACGCTACGTGCGCACCCGCCGGGGCAAGCTCATCGGCCACACCGCCGAGCTGGAGGCCGAGCGCCGCGACGGCTCGCGCTTCCCCATCCATATCAGCTTTTCCACCGCCGAGGTGGCCGGCGGGCTGCTCATGACCGCCATCATCCGCGACCTGAGCAAGGAGGCGGGCCTGGAGCAGGAGGTGCGCCAGAGCCAGCGCCTGGCCATCCTGGGGGAGATGGTGGCCACGGTGAGCCACGAGATACGCTCGCCCCTGGCCCTCATCGGCGGCTTCGCCCGCCAGTTGGAGCGCGACCCGGAGCTGAGCGACAGGTCGCTCAACAAACTGAACATCATCACCCACGAGGTGGAGCGCCTGGAGAGAATCCTCAACGAATTGGGAGACTTCTCGCGCCCCCACAAGTACGATTGGCGTGAGACCGACCCGGCGGTGGTGGTGGAGCACGTGGCCGAGCTCATGGAGCCGGAGATCAACCGGGCCGGGGCAGAACTGAAGGTGAGCCGCAACGGCGGCCTGCCGCCCATCATGGCCGACGCCGACCGCCTGAGCCAGGTGTTGATCAACCTGATCAACAACGCCCTGCAAGCCAGCGGGGCCCACCCGGTTATCGAGGTGGTGCTCCAGCCCAACCCCGAGGGGGTGCTCCTGGAGGTGCGCGACCGGGGGCGCGGCCTGGAATCGGCCAAGGCCAGGGATCTTTTCACGCCCTTTTTCACCACCAAGAAGGGGGGCACCGGCCTGGGCCTGCCCGTGGCCCGGCGCATCGTGGAGGAGCACGGCGGCCGCATAGAGCTGACCAACCGCCCCGATGGCGGGGCCGTGGCCAGGGTGCGCCTGCCCGCCGCCCCGGCGGTGCAGCAAAAACTGCCCCTGGACGGAATTTAGCCCGCCTCTTTCCAGCCTCCCTCCGGCCAAACCAGTCCCTCGCCGGGCAGGTCGTCCAGCGGTGGCTGGGTGGGCCCCAAGAACAAGAAGGCGTCCCGGGGGCCCAGGTGCCGGGCGCAAAACTCGTTGGCCTCCTGGTCGTGGTGCTGGGGGGCCTCGCCGCGCCAGGGGGCTACGGGGTAGATGTCGTGGAACACCACCCCCTCCAGGGAGCAGCGGTCGCTGCCGAAAAGCTGGCCGCACAGGCGGGGGCGCAGGGCCCTGAGGCGCGCGTCTCCCTGGCTCCAGTCCGGGCGGGGGTAGAAGCGCGCCCAGGGCGTTTCCCACAGCTTGGCCACCACCCTGGGGTTGGCGGTGCGCAGGCCCACGAAGAACTCCTGGCCGCCGAAGGCCTGGGCGGCCAGGCGCAGGCAAAGGCCCATGGCCACGGGCATGAGCCTCCCCCGGCTGCCCGCCGCGGGCCGCACCATGCCCAGGATGAGGTGCAAAACCGGCTCGCCGCCGCAATAGGTAAGCTCGCTGATGAAATGCCCGGCCAGCTCCGGGCCGCGAAACACCCGAAGGTACAGGTCCGCCCCCATGAAATGGGGCATGTATTGGCGGTCGTACTCCGGGCTTTGCAGAAAAACCTCGTGCAGCAGGCGGCGCAGCTCGGGCTCCAGCTCGCCCCGGCGCTGGGGGCTCAGGCCGAAGTTGATCTCCCAGGTGAAGGGCTCCAGATGCAGGCGGGCGGGGGCTGGCCAAACCATGGCGGGCTCCTTTGGGCTGGTGTTTAATATGCTGGCACAAGCCCCGGGTCCGGGTAAAGCCTTACGGGCTTTATACCCGCCGCCCCTCGCGTTATACTTACCCGGTAAACCAAACAACCGGATTTAGAAGACAATGGCCGTATTGCCCATAAAGACCTTTCCCGATCCCGTGCTCAGCCGGGTTTGCCGCCAGGTGAACGAGGTTGACGACGATCTCAAGCAGCTGTCCCAGGACATGCTGGACACCATGTACGCCGCTCCCGGCGTGGGCCTGGCCGCCCCCCAGGTAGGCCGCGACCTGCGCCTGGTGGTCATCGACTGCACCCCCAGGGACCAGGAGCCCCAGCCCCTGGTGCTGTTCAACCCCCGCATCGTGGAGATGGAGGGCCAGGTGGTCTTCGAGGAGGGCTGCCTGAGCGTGCCCGACTTCACCAGCGACGTCACCAGGGCCGAGCGGGTGGTGGTCAAGGCCATGGACGCCGAGGGGCGTCCCATCACCGTGGAGGGCAATGGCCTCATGGCCATCTGCCTGCAACACGAGCTGGACCACCTGGAAGGCCGCCTGTTCCTGGACCGCATCAGCCCCCTCAAACGCTCCCTGTACAAAAAGCGCCGCGTGAAGCAGATCAAGCGGGGCGACGAGTGAGGCGTTTGCGCCTGGCCTTTTGGGGCACCCCGGACATTGCCCTGCCCTGTCTCAGGGCCGCGGCCGCCGAGCACCAAGTGGTCCTGTGCCTCACCCAGCCCGACCGCCCGGCCGGGCGGGGCCGCAAGCTGAGGCGCCAGCCCGTGGCCGCGTTGGCCGACGAGCTGGGCATCGAGGTGTTGCAGCCCGCCAAGGCCGATGAGGCCTTGGAGCGCCTGGCCCAGCTGGAGCCCGAGGTTTTGGTGGTCCTGGCCTACGGCCAGCTGCTTTCCCCGGCGGTGCTGGCCTCCGCCCCCCTGGGAGCCATCAACATCCACTTTTCCCTGCTGCCCGCCCTGCGCGGGGCCGCGCCCATCAACTGGGCCATCCTGCGCGGCCTGGAGCGCACCGGGGTGAGCAGCATGTTCATGGACAAGGGCCTGGACACGGGCGACATGATTTTCCAAAAGGCCTGCCCCATCGGGACTCAGGAGACCGCCGGCTCGTTGGCCGACCGCCTGGCCGAGATGGGGGCCCAGGTGCTTTTGCCCACCCTGGAGGCCCTGGCCACCGGCAGCGCCCCCCGCCAGCCCCAGAACCACGCGGCCGCCACCTGGGCGCCCATGCTCAGCAAAAGCGAGGGCCTCCTGGACTGGAGCCAAAGCGCGGTGGAACTGGACCGCCGGGTGCGGGGCCTGGACCCCTGGCCCGGCGCCTACACCACCCTGGGAGGCAAGCCGCTGAAGCTCTTCGCGCCCACCAAGCTCCTGGAGGACAACCAGGGCCAGGCTCCGGGCACGGTGCTGGCCGCCGAGGACGCGCCGGAGATGCTCTGCGTGGCCTGCGGCCAGGGGGCTTTGGCCCTGGGCTCGGTGCAGGCGGCGGGCAAGCGGCGCATGGAGGCGGCGGAGTTTCTGCGCGGCGCGGGGCCGGCCCCCGGCGAACGGCTGGGAGTATGAGCCAGGCCCGCCGCGACGCCTTCCGCGTACTGCTGGAGCTTGAGAGCGGCCCGGCGCTTTTGGAAAGCAGCCTGGCCCGGAATCTGGAAAAGGCTTCCCCACGGGAGCGGGCGTTCGCCACCAGCCTGATCTTCGCGGTGCTGCGCAACCTTTCCTACCTCGACCATCTCCTGGCCGCCCATCTGGACCGGCCCCCCCACAAGCTGGACCTGCCGGTCTTGACCGTGCTGCGCCTGGGCGCGGCCGAGGCGGCGCTCATGTCCACCCCGGCCCACGCGGTGGTCTCGGCGGCGGTGGACCTGGCCAAGGCCACCCCGGCCCGGCGGGGGCAAAAGCTCATCAACGCGGTGCTGCGCCGGGTGGTCAAGGGCTGGCAAGACACCGCCATGCCCGGAGCCGACGCAAACCCGGTGGAGCGCCTGGCCCTGACCTATTCCCATCCCGACTGGCTGGTGACCGAGCTGTTGGCCCAGCACCCGGAGGAGGTGGTTGAGGCGTGGCTACGGGCCAACCAGGACCAGCCGCCGCTCACCCTGCGGGTCAACCCGGCCCGCACCAGCCGCGAGGACCTGGCTACGGTCATGAGCGAACACGCCGCCCAGGTGGAGCCCCATCCCCTGACCCCCGAGGGCCTGATGCTGCGCCGGGCCAAGGTTCCGGCGGCCCAGCTGCCGGGCTTTGAAAGCGGCCTGTTCTCCATCCAGGACGCGGCGGCCCAGGCCATGAGCCACCTTTTGGGGGTCGCGCCAGGCATGGCCGTGGCCGATATCTGCGCCGGGGCCGGGGGCAAGACCGGGCATCTGGCCGCCCTGCTGCGGGGCCAGGGAAAGCTCCTGGCCGTGGACCCCAGCCCGGCCCGCGTCAGGGCGCTGCGGGAAAACCTGGGCCGTTTGGGGGTGCAGTGGGTTTCGGTGAAGCAGGCCGACGCCCTGGGCCTGAAGGGCATGGACCAGAGCTTCGACCGGGTGCTGGTGGACGCCCCCTGCTCGGGCCTGGGGGTGTGCGGCCGCAGGCCGGACGTGCGCTGGCGGCGCACCCCGGACGACCCGGCCCGCCTGGCCGGGCTGCAACTGGAACTGGGGGCCAAGGCCGCCGAGCTGCTGAAGCCAGGTGGAGCCATGCTCTACGTGACCTGCACCGTGACCCGCGTGGAGAACCAGGAAGTGGTGGCCGGGCTGCTTGCCCGCTCCCCCGGCCTGCGGCTAGAATGGCCCCAGGACTTGGCCCCGGAGCTGAAGGCCTGTATTGGCGATGACGGCTATTTCCGCACCATGCCCCACAGGGACGATGCGGACGCCTTTTTCGCGGCCAGGCTGGTGAAAGAGTAAATAAGGTCTTTGTGAGGGGGAAATGTCAGAAAAAGAAAAAGTAATTTGGGGCATGCATGCTGGTTCTAAAGGCGAGGCTAACGATCTTTTTTTAAAAAAGAAGCTGTTAGGCATCGGATGGCATGAGATGGGGGATATGTCCGATTTGCCTAAAGATTGGGGCAAAATAAAAGAAAGAGTTTCCGTTGTTTTTAAAGATAAAATGAACAAACAAAGTGTTTCGGTTAATGCTGGAATATTAAGACGGTTTATAAATGAAATGAAGCCCGGAGACATCGTTGTTTACCCCAGCAAGCTGGAAAAAACGATCCACATCGGAGAAATTGTTGGGGAGTACGAGTATAACCCAAAAATCAACAGCATGTTTCCCAACCAAAGAAAAGTGAAGTGGCTGGAACACGTGCCGCGCAAAGCTTTTAAACAGGGTGCTCTGTATGAAATTGGTTCCCTGCTTACCACCTTCCAGATTAAAAACTACGCTAGTGAAATTTATTCAATCCTTGAGCATGAAAATATTGAGAGCGATCCTGATACCGACGACACGATTTCCTACGTTGCGGCAGATGTGGAACAAACCACAATAGACTACGTGCTAAAGCAGCTATCAAAAAAGCTTCACGGGCACGCTTTAGAGGGATTTGTCGCCAGCCTGCTTGAAGCGATGGGGTATCGGGCCACAGTCACTCAAGCATCGATGGATGGAGGCGTGGATGTAATCGCTCACAAGGATGAGTTGGGCATTCATCCACCTATAATCAAGGTGCAGGTAAAAAGCAGCGAGGGCAGCGTGGGAAGTCCTGCGGTGTCGCAGCTTTACGGAGTAGTAGATAACAGTGAAGTTGGCCTGTTCATAACTCTTGGGTCATATAGCAAGCAAGCCAAGGCCTTTGAAAAAAATAAATCCAACCTTCGCCTAGTAGATGGGGACGAGTTGGTCAAATTGCTATTGGACCATTACCAAGACCTGAGCCCCCGCTACAAAGCTCTGATACCTTTGAAGCAGATATACGTTCCCGACCCAGCCCAAGAAGAGGAGTAGGCTCCGTCATGATCAAAATTGCTCCTTCCATCCTATCCAGCGACTTCGCCCGCCTGGGCGAAGAAGTGCGGGCCGTGGAAGCGGCCGGGGCCGACTGGATTCACGTGGACGTGATGGACGGCCACTTCGTGCCCAACCTGACCATCGGCCCGCCGGTGGTCAAGGCGCTCAGGCCGGTGACCAAGCTGCCCCTGGACTGCCACCTGATGATCTCCAACCCCGACGACCTGCTGGAAGACTTCGTGGCCGCCGGGGCGGACTGGATCAGCGTGCACATCGAGGCCTGCACCCACTTGCAGCGCACCCTTAGCCGCATCCGCGAGCTGGGGGCCAAGGCCGGGGTGGCCCTGAACCCCCACACCCCGGTGGAGGGCCTGGAGTGGGTGCTGGGCGATCTGGACTACGTGCTGATGATGAGCGTGAACCCCGGCTTCTCGGGGCAGGCCTTCATCCCGGCGGTGGTGGACAAGGTGGCCCGCTTCACCGAGATGGCCGCCCAGGCGAATCGGGACATCCTCATCCAGGTGGACGGCGGCATAGACGCCACCACCATCGGGCGCATGTACTCCGCCGGGGCCCGCTGCTTCGTGTCCGGCTCCTTTCTTTTCGGCCATCCTGGGGGCTACGCCGCCGGGGTGGAAGAGCTGCGCGTCAAGGCCGAACAGGAGTTGTGATGCCCCAAAAGAGCCGCGCCTGGGACCTGGCCTTGTGCCTGGCCTGGGTGGGGCTCATTTTTTTGGGCATGTACTATGGCCGGGCCCTGGGCCCCTGGTTTCGGGGGGAGCGGGGATTCTGGGCCATGCTGCTGCTGGCCCTTGCCGGGGCATGCTTCGCGGCATGGGTGGTGTGGCGCATCCGGCGTCTTACGCCCCCTGAGCGCGCGGGCAGGGGCACGGGGGCGGCGCTGTGCCTGGCGGGCATGGGCCTGCTGGCCTGGTGGCAGCCCCTACTTATCGAGCGCACCCACCTGGTGCTCTACGGGGTGCTTGGCATCCTGGCCTGGCGCGCGGCCGGGCGCTGGACCTCGGGTGCGTCGCGCCTGATCTGGGCCGGGGCCTGCTGCGCCCTGGTGGGCCTGGCCGACGAGGTGGCCCAATACTTCCACCCCCAGCGCGTCTTCGACCCCCGCGACATCCTCACCAACGCGCTGAGCGCCTGGCTGGCCATCGCCGCTGTGGCCCTGCTGAGCCTGCCTCGTTTTCACCGCGGATGAAAGGAACTGTTGGGTTTCGGGCTGGGAAGAAGCCCTCTACGCCAACCTACGCTATTTGTATATAAAATTAAGAGATGTGTAGGTTGGGTAGAGCGAAGCGAAACCCAACAATACCTTTTCCCTTGTCATGCCTCCGTCGACCAGACACGGCCAAATCACCCTCCAAGCCCCGCGCCCCAGCCTCAAATAAGAAGTGCCCGGCTGGAATCCCAGCCAGGCACTCTCCTAATGATCTTTATTTAGCCAACGCCGCCCCCGGCTGCCTGGCGAAGCCGCCTTATCGAATTCTACCGGTCAGCTTGACGGTGAAGGCCCTCTGCCCCATCTGAATGAGCAGGTCCTGGTCAAAGGGGCCCACCGGCAGGTTTTCCACGATGGGGGTGACCACCAACAAGAGTTCCTCGCCCTGCTTCTGCCAGAAGCGCTCCACGATGAACAGCTTCTTGTTGTAGTCGATCAGGTCCGCCTTGAGGACGTCCGCGCAGGCTTTTTTGACCAGCACCGAGCGCTGGGGCGGCTTGGGGTTGTTCTTGGCGATGGTGCCGAACATCACCTCATGCGGGCGCACGGTGAAGGGCCCGCGCACCTCGGCCACCACCCACACGCTCACCGGCGGGCCGCCGGGGGCCTTGAGGAACAGGGGCCCGGCAAAGTCCATGGGCTCGGTGGCCTTGGAGACCAGGTCCAGGCTGTAGGTCTTGCCGTCCTTGGCCGGGGTCAGCTTCACGTCCAGATAGTCGGACATGGGGTTTTCCACCCCGGTGATCACCAGCTTGCCGCCCTTGGGGTCGCTGAGCGTCGTGTTGGCGGTGATGGGCGCGCCCAGGCAGCCCTTGAGGCTTACGCGCCGCCCATTGCTGACTTTTATGCGCCCCATGGTCTCGCCGGTCATGATCAGGGTGATCACCGGGTTGCTGGGGTCGTTGGTGGCCACGGCGGCGGTCTTGCGGAAGGAGCCGCCGAGGCCGGTGGTGTCCAGCAAGAGGGTCACCGTGCCCTTTTGGCCCGGCGCGGTCACCTTGTCCCAGCGGCTGGCGGTGCAGCCGCAGGAGGGGCTCACCTTGCCGATGATCAGGTTCTGGTCGCCGTTGTTGGTGAAATGGAACACGGCGGTGAGCTCCTTGCCCTCCACCACGTCCTTGAAAACCACCTCCCTGGAGTCGAAGGTGATCTTGGGGCCCTTGAGGGCCAGGGCCGGAGCGGCCATGAGGATGAAGCTTAAAAGCAAAGAAGCGGTCAGGATGAGGCGTCGGGTCATGTTATTCCCCCGGGCGTAGTGCTCACATGGGCAATCGTGGTAACCTTCTGGCGAGAATAACACAGGGGCCGGAGGCCGTCCACCCGGCCCCCTATGATGGGAAAACCGCATGATCCGCTCCAATTTGTTTCGCAAGCAAATTTTCACCCGCCTGTACCTGTGGCGTCACCCCGAGGTGCGCGGCGGGGCCGACGGGGTGGTGTTCGGCCACACCGACGTGGCCCTGAGCCGCACCGGCACCAAGCAGCTCAAAGGCATCGTGGACTACATGAAGGGTAAAAAAGTGGGCGCGGTATATTGCAGCGACCTGCAACGCTCCCTGCTGGTGGCCGAGGCGGTGGGCAAGGTGCAGGACCCCCGCCGCAAGCCCATGTCCCGCCAAGACCTGCGGGAGTTGAGCCTGGGCGATTGGGAGGGCCTGAGCTACAAGACCCTGGAGAAAGAGTACCCCGAGGAAATGGAGGCTCGCTGGAAAGATCTGGCCGGTTACCGCATCCCCGGTGGCGAGTCCCTGGAGGACCTGGCCGAGCGTATAATCCCGGTGTTTCAGGACATCATCCGCGAGAACCAGGGGCGCGAAGTCTGCGTGATCGGCCACGCCGGGGTGAACCGGGTGTTTCTGGCCAAGCTGTTGGGCATGCCCATGGACCGCATCTTCCGCCTAGACCAGGAGTACGCCTGCCTGAACCTCATCGACGTTTTCGAGGACGGCATCCCCCTGGTGCGCACCCTCAACTATCGGGCTACCGACTAACCCGCCTTCAATCTAGAGCAGATAGGGTGCGGCCAGGCGCGGGCCCTGGGCGGCCACTTCCAGGCTTTGTTCCCGGTCCACCTCCACCGTGACCACCTGGCCCGGCCCCGCCTTGCCGTAGCCCGCCACCAGGGCGGCGGCCAGCTCCAAATCCGGGCCGTCCAGGGGGCCGAAGTACAGGCCCAGGGGGCCGGGCAGACCCTGGGTGATCAGCCAGTGGGCCGAGGGCGGGGCCAGCTTTTCCAGGATCTGGTTTTCCTTCTGGTTGCGCCCCACGATCAGCTTGGCCGCCGGGCTCAGGCGCAGATGCCGCCCCTGCTTGAGGAGCTCCACCTCGGCCAGCCCGGCGTCGGGCTGGTGGCTCAGGAGGTCACGCAGGCGGTTGCTGAAGCCGGGCTCGGTGAGCAGGCAGCCTCCCGCCGGGGCGGGGTAGTCGCTGATGCCGAACTCCTGGGCCAGGGCCATCTGGGGTTTGCGGCTGCGTCCGCTCAGGCCCAAGAGCAACTCGCGCTCCACCAGGCCCCGCTCCTCCACCGGGCTCACCGGCAACACCTGGGCCGACAGGGGGCGCAGGATGTGCTCGGCCATGCCCGAGAGTTTGGCCACTTGGGCCAGGGCCTGCTTGTTCTGGCTCATGGGCCGCTGGCCCAGCACCTCGCCGGAAAAGAGGAAGTCGAAGCCCTGCTCGGCCATTATCTTGCCCGCCTGGGCGAACATGAAGGCGTGGCAGTCGATGCAGGGGTTCATGTTGGAGCCGTAGCCGTGGGGTGGGTCCTTGACCAGCTCCAGATGGGGCCCGCCCACTTGGGCCACCTGCAAGGGCACCCCGATGTGCTTGGCCGAAACCATGGCCCGCTCGGGGCTGAAAAAGGGCGTGGCAAAGGTGACCACCGCCACCTGAATCCCGGCGCGTTCCAGGAGCTTCACCGCCAGCATGGAATCCAGCCCGCCGGAAAAGATGCCCAACCCCCTGCTTTGTTTCGCTTCGCTCATGCCTGCTCCAAGCTGATCATTTCCGGGCGGGGCTCCATGCCCCGGATTATGGCCCCGGCCAGGTCCAGGGGCCGGGCCGCCGCGTCGATTAGGGGGCCGTCGCCGCTAACCACGATGCCCTCGAAGGCGGCCAGCTCTTTTTCGGGCGCTGCCACCGCCCGGGCCTGGCCCGCCAGCCCGGCGCGCTCCATGACCTGGCGGATCACCCCGGCCAACTGCCCGCTGAGGGGCAGGGGCGCATCCAGGAGTATAACCGACCGGGCCGCGCCCGCCTCGGCCAGGGCATCAATCATCAGCCTGACCGCCGTTTCGGTGTGGGGGCCCGGCCCGTAGTGGCGGCCGATTTGCCCGATGTCGCGCACCGCGCCGTCGTCGGCCTCCACCAAAACCGCGCCCAAGAGGGCGCTCTCCAGGGTGATGATCACGTTGTGGCCGTCCACCCCCACCGCCTGGCCCTTGAGGGCCGTGGGCGGCAGCAGGCGATCGCGCCGGGCGCGGGCCCGCTCGGGAGCCACCACCGCCCGCCGGAGCACCTGGCGCTGGTCGGCGTCCAGGCCCCAGCGGTCGCCGGTGAGCTTGAGGCCCAATTCGCGGGGATAGCCCCGCCCCAGCAGATAGCGCAGGTCGACTGCCGCCTGGCGCAGGGGCTCTAAGTAAATATCAGTCATGTCTTTTATTTAGAGCAAAGAGGCGTAATTTACCAGGGTGGTTAAGGCACCTCGGCCTGCTTCCAGGAGTAGCACGACACGCCCTTGACCTGGTCCATCTGCTCCAGCATCTTGCGCCAGCCCGAGCCCGAGCGGATGGAGAGCGACATCTCCACCTCCTCGGAGTTGTCCGTCAGGCAGCGCTCCCGGCCCACGAATAGAATATGGGCTTTGTGCTCCTTGAGCAGGGCTCGTATCTGGTCTTCTGCCGCCGGGTCGCTGAGCTCCAGGCGCAGCATGACGTTCTGCTCACGGGGCATGTAGCGGGTGATGTCCCGGAAGAACTTGAGCGCCACCAGAGTCACCACGGTGGTGGCGATGGCCGGCACGTAGAGCCCGGCCCCCACGGCCAGGCCGATGCCGGTGCAGGCCCACATGGCCGCCCCGGTGGTCACCCCCCGGGAGCGCAGGCGGCCCTGGATGATGGCCCCGGCCCCCAAGAAGCCCATGCCCGCTATGGCGTAGGAGGGCAGGCGGCCGGGGTCCAGGCGCACCACGCTGCTGTCGGCGCTGGCCGCGAAGATTTGGGTGAGGTAGAGCGACAGGCTCATCAACAGGGCCCCGCTCATGGCCACCAAGAGGCATGTCCTGAGGCCGGCGGCCCGGCCGTGCAACTCACGGTCCAGGCCGATGATCAGCCCCAGCCCGGCGGCCGTGAGAATGCGCCAGACCATGGTCCATTCATCAACCATCATGGCGCATCCTCCCCGCGATCAGAGGTGACAAGAAACTCCCGCCTAGAACTTCACCTTGGGGGCCGTCTGGGCCTCGGCCACGGCGGCGAAGCCCTGCTTGGGGGTGTAGCCCAGCAGGCGGGCCAAGATCAAGGTGGGGAAGCGGCGTATGGCCGTGTTGTAAGACAGAATGGCCTGGTTGTAGCGGGTGCGGGCCACCGCGATGCGGTTCTCGGTGCCCTCCAGCTGGTCCTGCAAGGCCCTAAAGTTCTGGCTGGCCTTCAGGTCCGGGTAGCGCTCCACCACCACCATCAAACGGCCCAGGGCGCTGGTCAGCCCTTGGTTGGCCATGAGCTTGCCCTCCAGGGTGGGGGCTGCGGCCACCTGTTGGCGGGCCTTGGTGACCCCTTCCAGGGTCTCGCGTTCATGGGAGGCGTAGCCCTTGACCGTCTCCACCAGGTTGGGGATCAGATCCAGGCGGCGTTGCAGGGTCACTTCGATGTTGCTCTTGGCCTGGTTCACCTGCTCGTCCAGGTTGACCAAGCTGTTGTAGGGGCTAACCAGAAGCAAGAACAAAAGCAGGGCGACTACGCCGATGCCTATGGCCCATTTGGCTCCACGGCCCATGACTCTCTCCTTGCGGCCCGCTGGCCGCTAAAAAAACTAGACTTGCAGCTTGTCCACCTGATGGCTGATTTCATCCAACTCGGCAATGCCTTCTTCCCACAGGGCCACCAGCTCCGGCGGGCTGGGCTTCAATATTCCGGCCCGCACCTGGCCCAGCTTCTGGAAGGCCTCCACGTTTAGCCCCGCCTGGGTGGCGGCGTCCAAAACCCTGGAGGGGTCGCTGGGGAAGCCGCCGGTGGTCAGTTCCAGGTAGGCCTGGAAAAAGGCCACGAAAGCGGGCAGGGCCTCCCGGCTCAGCTCGGTCAGGGCCCGGGCGTCGCCGCCGCTGCCCAAAAGCCGGGTGCGCAGGGCGGTAACCTTGCCCTTTAGCTCCCGCTCCAGTTGCAGGCGCAGATGGGCGGGCTCCAGGGTCAGCGAGGCCAGGGGGTCCTCGCCGTGCAGGGTCTTGTGGTTGGCGGCCATCACCAGGAACTCGATGGGGAACACGTCGGTGCTGGCGGCCAGGTAGTCCGGGGTCATCACCAGGGGCGGGGCCACCCCGGCCGGGGACCATTTGCTCACAAAGGGCAGCAGGCGGCTGGTGGTGCGCTGGGCTCCCTCGGCGGTCATGATCAAAAAATTCATGTCCGAGCGGCCCTTGACATAGCGCCCGGCCGCGGCCGAGCCGAAGAGCACCACGGACACCAGGTCCGTGCCCAGGGCGTTCATCAGGTCTTGCAGCAGCTCGTCGAAGATGTCCTCGGGCTGCTGGGGCGGTTTCTTGGCCATTTGCTTAAATTCTCCTCTACCAGGAACCGGAGGCGCCGCCGCCCCCGCTCATGCCGCCGCCAAAGCCGCCGAATCCCCCGCCGAAGCCGCCGAAGCCGCCTCCCCGGGAGAAGCCGCCGCCCATATTGGAGCCCATCATGGAGCCCAACAGGATGGCGGGCAGCACGCCGCCACCGCCCCGCCCACCCCGGCCGCCGCGCTTGCCGAACATGCGCATGACCAGCCAGAAGATGATGAGCACCACGAACAGGCCGCCCAGGCTGAAGCCCCGGGAAACGCCCTGCTTGATCTTTACCTCGGGCACTCCGGTGAGCTTGACGCCCTGGCTCTGGGCGATCAGGGAGGCGACGGCCGCCTCACCGGCCAGCAGGCCCTGGGCGAACTTGCCCTTCTTGAAGTAGGGCAGCAGATATTGGTCGCGCACCGCCCCGGAGGTGGCGTCGGTGAGAACCCCTTCCAGGCCGTAGCCTACCTCGATGCGCAGCTTGCGCTCGGTGGGGGCCAGCAGGATGAGCACGCCCTTGTCCTCGCCCTTTTTGCCGATGCCCCACTTCTGGAAGAGCTGCACCGCGGCCTGCTCGATGCTCTCGCCGTCCAGGGAGGGCACCGTGGCCACCACCACCGCCGCGCCGGTCTTTTGGTAAAGCTCGGTGGCGATGGCTTCCATGGCCTGCTTGGCCTGGGCGGGCAGCATCTTGGCATAGTCGCCCACCGCGCTGGGTTGGCCCCCCGGCCCGGTGGGGCGGGGATAGTCCAGGGCGGCCAGGGCGGATGTGGCCAAGGCCAACAGGGCGGCCAAGGCGATTATCAGGGGGAACAGGCGGCGGGGTCTCACAAGCCCTCCTCGGACAGTTTCTCCAGCAGCTCTTTTTGTTCTTTGCTCAGCCGCTTGGGCACCTCGATGGCCACCCGCACGAAAAGGTCGCCCCGGCCCGAGCCGTTGAAGTTGGGCAGTCCCTGGCCCTTGAGGCGCAGGCGGGCCCCCGGCTGGGTGCCCTTGGGCAGCTTCACCGTGAGGTTCTTGCCGTCGATGGTGGCCACCTCCACGGTGGCTCCCAGGGCGGCCTGGCTGAAGGGCACGGTCACCGTGCTCTCCAGGTCCGCGCCTTCGCGCTTGAACTGGGCATTGTCCAGGACGTTGATCTTGATAAGCAGGTCGCCGGCGGGCGCGCCCATGGGGCCGGGCTCGCCCTTGCCCGCCAGGCGCAGCTTCTTGCCGCTCTCTATGCCCGGCGGGACCTTTACGCTGACCCGCTCGGTGTTGTTGCCCAGGCGGT
Organism: Pseudomonadota bacterium; assembly: GCA_018902755.1. Taxonomy (GTDB): domain Bacteria; phylum Desulfobacterota; class Desulfarculia; order Desulfarculales; family Desulfarculaceae; genus Desulfoferula. The sequence goes on from JAHIQI010000068.1 coordinate 78,452, forward strand.
AGGAGACCATCTTCTCGCCGCCGTTGAACACCTCTTCCAGGCTCACCGGCAGCTCGTAGACCAGGTCCGTGCCCTTGGCCGGGGCTCCGCCCATGCCGCCGTAAGGCTGCTGGAAGCCGCCGAAGCCGGTGTGGGGGCCGCCGTCGGTGGTGTAGGTGCGGAATCCGCCTCGGCCGCCGCCCCCGAAGAACTGGCTGAAGGCGTCGCCGCCCAGGCCCATGCCCCGGAGGATGTCGTTGATGTCGCTGCCCCTGTAGATGTCTTCCTGGCTATAGCGCTGCTTGAACCCGCTGGAGCCGTAGGTGTCGAATTCCTTCTTTTTCTTGGGGTCGCTGAGGACGGCGTAGGCCTCGTTGATTTCCTTGAACTTGTCCTCGGCCTCTTTGTCGCCCTTGTTGCGGTCCGGGTGATACTTGAGGGCCAGCTTGCGGTAGGCCTTCTTGATCTCCTCGGGCGAGGCGCTTTTGGCCACCCCCAGCACTTTGTAGTAATCTTTGGCCATTTATATCTTTAATCGCTTCTCGCGGTTAAAGCCGCCCTACGGCGGCTGGATGTTTGGGCAATATCTTATCAGACAGGCCGTCCGCCGGGGCGGCCAGCTGCTTTTTAATATAGGTACCGCACCTGGGGGTGTCAAGAAACCCGAGCGCGATTGTTCCCTTTTGCCGAGCGCTTGCGCCCCGCCGCGCCCCCGGCCTTGGTGGGGCTGGGGGGGTGTGCTAAGATCGCCTTTGGAGGATGCCCTTGGACCGCGTAAAGGTGGAATACGTCAATCTGCGCCAAGCCCGCGCCGCGCTGGAACAGGCCGCCGCCCGCCTGGCTGAACGCCATTGGTCCCAGGGCCAAAAGGTGCTGATCCTGGCCGCGGACCCAGCCCAGGCCGAGCTTTTGGACCGGGCCTTGTGGAGCTACGAGCAAAACTCCTTTTTGCCCCACGCCCAGGCCGGAGGAGCTGACCAGGACGAGGAGCCCATCCTCATCGCCACCGACCTGGCCAACCCCAACCAGGCCCCGGTGCTCATCAGCGCCGCGCCCCTGGGGGAGATGCCCTGCGCCGATTTTCAGCATCTTATCCAACTCCTGCCCCTGGACGACGAGGCCGGGCTTCAGCTCTGCCGGGACTGCTACAAGGCGCTGAATCAGGCGGGACAGGTGGAGCTAACCCACACCACCACAGTTTAGTCCGGCACAGCCAGGCCCCGCATGGCGGCGTTGTCGGCTACGCCTCCGGCTGTCGCTTGCCCGACGCCTTGCCCTGCGGCGGCTGGCGGTGCTGGGGGATTATATTAGTATTAATGGCTTTTTTGCCGTGGCCCGGCTCGGCTGAATCAGGCGGTTCCAGCGGCCCCGGGCGGTCCCTAACTCGCGGCCCGGCCAGATTTTCCCTTGCCGTGGCCCACTTTGTCCGGTATATATCTGATCTCCGTGAAGCCCTGCGGCTTTTTAGGCCGCCGGAAGCGAACCGCACCCAAAAAGGCAGATTTCATGGGTTCTGTGATCAAAAAGCGGCGTAAGAAGATCCGCAAACATAAGCATCGCAAGCTGCTCAAGTCCACGCGCCATCAGCGTCGTAAGTAGTTAGCTTGTCTTAGGGGCCGGACCCTCCGGCCCCCGCGCGCCACCCGGCGTCCGCCGCCGCCCCCGCTAACGGGGCGGGACTGTTTCGGGCTCCGGGTGGTGGTGTTTTTTCTCTCAGGGGCTTTGAGGCTCGTGCAGGGCGCAGTCGCCCTTTCCCGATTTTGCCAATAGTCGTCATGGTGAACAGCGGCGAAGGCAAAGGTTGGGAAGGTGAGGGAGTCCCTTCAGCCGCGACGTAGCCATCGTCCTTTTCCCTTGTCATGCCTGCGTTCACCAGACACGGCCAAACCACCTGTTAAACTCGCACCCCTCCCGCCTGGGGGAAGTCGAAGATCACCACGTCGCATCTCTTCCGAGATGCTTCTCGTGATGACGTCTATTGCTGAAAAGCTAACAAACGCGGAAAGCTATGATCCCCGCCGGGCTATGAAAACTGGGGGGCAACGCGGTATGCCGCTGGCTGACGCAGCCGAATGCGCTGTTTATTTGGAAATGAAACCCTAAAATTGGGCTCTGGCGTTGTACTGGGCGCGGAACAGGTCCAAGTTCTCCATGACCTCGTCCACGTACTGGCGGGTTTCGGCGATGTCGGGCATGCCGCCCGCCTCGGCCACCTTGGAGGGCCCGGCGTTGTAGGCGGCCAGGGCTAGGCGCAGGTTGCCCTGGTATTCCCGGTACAAGCTGGCCAGATAGCCCACCCCGGCGTCCAGGTTGGCCTGGGGGTCCAGGGGGCGGGCCAGCTTGAGGTGCCGGGCAGTGACCGGGGTGATCTGCATGAGCCCCATGGCTCCGCGTTGGCTGCGGGCCTGGGGCAAGAAGCGGCTTTCGGTCTGGATGACGGCCATGACCAGGGCTGGCTCCAGGCCGTGCTTGCGGGCCGCCCGGCGGGCCAGGGGCCACACAGCCCGCTGGCGCTGGCGCAGGGGCAGCACCAGGTTGATCCGCTGGCGGGCGGAGGCCACGGGGTCGATCACCTGCCACGAGGCGGACGCCACCACCGTCACCCGGGGTGCGGGCTCAAAAAACATTATCCCGGCCAAACCACTAAGACCGGCCATGATGGCGACCAGGGTCAGGCGGGACATATGGGGTTTCAGACGTGACATAGTCAGCCTTTATGCCAAAAAATATGGTAATCCTGGTCCAATATGTCAACGGGTATTTGTTCACCCAAAAGTTACAATCTTGTATGGCTTGTAATCACTAGTAGTTATGCAGGATAAAAACCTCTTGACCGGGGCGTTTTTGGCTGCTTTTTTGGGGCTGACGAAGCCGTAAAGCAACTTTTCCCAACATGTTGGGGGTCAGACAGATGCAACACCAAGATGATGTAACCCAAGCTGCACAATACCTGCGCAACCGCCTGCCCGGCGGGTTCAGCCCGCGGGTGGCGGTCACCCTGGGCACCGGCCTGAGCGGCCTGGGCGAGGCCATCGAGGCGGCGGTGCGGGTGCCTTACGAGGAGATCCCCGGCTTCCCGGTGTCCACGGTGCAAAGCCACGCCGGGGAGCTGGTGCTGGGCCGTTTGGCGGGCCAGCCAGTGGCCGCCCTGGCCGGGCGCTTCCATCTTTACGAAGGCTACAGCGCCCGCCAGGTCACCATGCCCATCCGGCTCCTGGCCCTTTTAGGTGTGGACACCTTCATGGTCACTTGCGCCGCCGGGGGCCTGGACCCGGCCATGAGCTCGGGCCGGGTGATGCTGATCACCGACCACATCAACTTCACCGGCGACAACCCCCTCATCGGCCCCAACGTGGACGAGTGGGGCGAGCGCTTCCCGGACATGAGCCAAGTCTACGATCCCCAACTCCTGGCCCTGGCCCGGAGCGTGGCCCAGGCCCAGGGCATCGCCATGTATCAGGGGGTGTACGTGGGGCTGAAGGGCCCCAGCATGGAGACCCCGGCCGAGACCCGTATGCTGCGCACCCTGGGGGCCGACGCGGTGGGCATGTCCACCGTGCTGGAGGTGATCGCCGCCCGCCACATGGGCCTAAGGGTGATGGGACTGGCGGCCATCAGCAACGTGAACATCCCCGAGGACATGCAGCCATCGCCCATTGATCTGGTGATCGAGAACGCGGGGAAAGCGGGCGGGGACATGGCCCGCATCATCAAGGGAGTCTTGGGGGAGTTGTAGGCGGCCGCGCCAGATGCCCCAGGGCAACGTGGCGGGCTGATAGGCTTTTTCCCGGCGGGTTTGGTCAGGTGTTCGCGGGCGAGGCGTCCGGCGAGCGCGGGCCGCAGACGTAGCCCGAGCTACGTCGAGGCCCAAGCGATGCCGGCAACAAAGCCCACGGGCAGCCGGCGAACCCGCCCCCTAGCCTACGATCCAGACCGCCACATCCTTGGCCTTGCCCATGACCTTGTCGCTGACGTGGCCCAGGAAGAAGGAGCGGTTTTCGCCCCGGCGGCCCAGGACCACGGTGCCGTAATTGCCTTTTTTCACCTCGTCCAAGATGGCTCCGGACACCGACATGCCGCCCTCGATGGTCTTGGTCTCCACCTGGTCGGGGCTAAGGCCCGCCTGGTCCAGCACCTTCAGCGCCCTGGCGTAGAAGTCGTCCATGCACTGGGCGTCGGAGTGCATGATGTCCGCCTCGATGCCCTCGGCCAACTCGGTCTCCACGAAGTCCAGGGTGCAGTAGTTGCCCAGGGAGGCCCCCACGTGCAGCAGGGTTATCTTGCACTCGGGGTTTTCGCCCAGCATGAAGGCCAAGTGGTCCACCGCCTTTAGCGAGCCCTCGCTGCCGTCAACCGGGCACAGCACCTTCAGGCTGGTCACCTGGCCGCCCACCACCCACAGGGGCAGGCGCTCGGAGTGCTGCACCACCTTGTTGGTCACGCTGCCCAGGAACAGCTCCTGGGCCTTGGAGATGCCCCGGCGGCCCAGCACCAAGGCGTCGTAGAGCCCCTGCTCGGCCTCGAAGATGATGTCGCGGGCCGCGTCGCTGCTGCGGGGCAGGGGCTTTTTCTCCACCGCCTCCGGGGCCATGCCGTGGCGCACCAGATGCTCGGTGCACTTGTCCAGCACCACGGCGGCCTCCTTGCGGTTGCGCGTCTCCAGCTCGCGCAGGCGCTTGAAGGACTCGGGGTCGCGCTGGCCTTCCCGGCGCAAATAGGGCGGCACCGGGTTCATGATGTAGAGCAGGGTGACCCTTAACTCCCGGATCATGGCCCCTTCCATGAGCCCCACGTAGTCCACTGCCTTCAGGGCCGCGGGTGAGCCGTCCACCGCCACCAGGATTTTTTTGTCCACCATGCTCCTCCTTTAAATAATGCCCAGCTTCATGGCCCCGATCTTGGCGCGCAGATGCTGCATCTGGGTCCCCAGCATCATCTTTTGCTGCTTCAGGCGGTGAATCTCGGCGGCGTGGTTTTCTCCGTGGGTCGACTCGGAGATCATGAGCTCCTTGACCAGGGCGGCGCATTGGGCCTGCTCCTGGGCCAGGGACTCTATTTCTTGCTCCAGTTGGGCGATTTCGTGATTATGGTCGTTTGTTTTCATGGCTGTTTTCCCTCGGCGGCCCCGGCCAGGGCCGGGCAGGCGTCCAAATCGTGTTGAGCCAGCCCCCTGAGCTTGGCGTCCAGGCAGTCCAGCAGGGCCACCAAGTCGTAGGGGTTTTTGATCTCGTTCTTTTTCTGCTCGTACACCCGGTCGCGCCAGTCGTAGTCCAGGTAGACCAGGCCGGTCAGGCCCCGGCGCCACTCCAGGTCCAGCCCGGGGCGCTTGGCCGCGGCCAGGCGCTGGTAGGAGCGCTCCATGGCCTGATACAGGGCTTGGCGGGCGGCGGCGATTCCTTGGCTGTCCGCGGGGGGAGTCCGGGCCAGGTCGCGGATGGCCTCCTCCACTCCCAGAAAATATGGTTCCAACTCCTGAGCATAGTAGTATAAACGGAGCTTTTGGAAATATGATAATTCCCGGCCCTTGGCGATAAGCTCGTCGCGGCCCAGGCGGCCGGAGCGCACTCCCTCGGTGATTTCCCGCTCTCCGTCCACGGCGGGCGGGCCTTGAGAGGCTTTCTCCTGGGCCAGAGCGGGAGGAGGCGCGGCGGCCAACAGGCTCGCCAACAGTAGGGCAGATAAGTATATTAGGCGGATCATGACTAAAATTCTAACCTCGCTTGGTGGCGGGCACCAAGCCCCTGTGGGGACAGGTAAGGGTTTTTTATAAAAAAAGATTTACAACACAGTCACATTATAGCTACATTGCCAGGGCGATTTGTTGTCAACCCCGGCTAAATGGGCTATAAGGAAATTACTAAGGTTAGACCTTAGGCCTAAAGGGTGGTAGGCCCTTTTCGGGGAGGTTGTATGCTTTTTCTGACTCCTGAACAACATGAGCTACAACAGCGGGTAAAGGCCGTGGTGCGCGAAAAGATAGCCCCCATCGCGCGCCGCATCGAGGCTACCCCCGAGTTCCCTCAGGACGCCTACCAGGCCCTGGCCGGCGAGAAGCTTTTCTGCCTTTCCATGCCCAAGGAGTACGGCGGCGTAGAGGGCGACGCCACCAGCCTGGCCCTGATGGTGGAGACCATAGCCACCGCCAGCCCCAGCTCGGCCCTGATGGTGTTCGTGACCAACGCGGTGTTGCGCACCATAGCCATCACCGGCACCAGGGAGCAGAAGAAGCGCCTGTTCGCGGAGCTGAAAAGCGGCGACGTGCCCCTGGGCTTTTGCCTCACCGAGCCCGACTACGGCTCGGACGCGGCCAGCCTACAGACCAAGGCCGAACCCACCGAGGGGGGCTATCTGCTCACCGGCAGCAAGGTGTACATAACCATCGGCCCCCATGGCCGCTACTATCTGGTCTTCGCCCGCACCGGCCCCGGCCCCCGGGCGGCGGGCATCAGCGCCTTTTTGATGGACCGCCACGCCGAGGGCGTCACCTTTGTCCCGCCCGAGAAAAAGATGGGCCTGCACGGCTCCGTCACCAGCCAGATGTTCATGGACAAGGTTTTCGTGCCGGAGAACATGCGCCTGTGGCCCGAAGGCGAGGGCTGGCGGGTATTGGCCGACGTTTCCAACCCCATGCGGGTGTGGGGCGCGGCCTCCCTGGCCCTGGGCACCGCCCAAGGGGTCTTGAACGACTGCCTGGAGTACGCCACCAAGAACCGGCTGTTCTCCGAGCAGGGCATCGCCTTCGTCCTGGCCGACATGGAGATGAACATAGAGGCCTGCCGCAGCCTGAACTACCGCGTGTGCCGCCTGGTGGAGGACCACCGCTCCAGCGCCCGCCAGGTGGAGTCCATGGTCTCCATGGCCAAGTGCTTCGCCGCCGACACGGCCATGAAGGTGGCGGACATGGCCTACAACGTCCTGGGCAACGAGATGGCCCGGGCAGAAAACGCCTCGGCCCAGCTGTTCCGCGCGGCCAAGGGCATTCAGATTTTCGACGGAAGCAACCAGATCCAACGCCTGATAGTGGCCCGCAACCTGGCCGCCAAGGGCAGAGAGCTCGTATAGGACGCCCGGATAATCCGGGCCAAACACATACCAGGCCCAAACCGAGGGGACCAGAGGACGGCCCCTACTTTTAGGGAGGATTAAGCGAAATGGATTTTAAGCTGAGCGAAGAGCTGACCATGCTCCGCGACATGGTGGCGGATTTTGCCAAAGAGCAGATCGCCCCCTATGCCGACGAGTGGGACGAAAAACACTACTTCCCCTATGAGGAAGTGGTCAAGCCGATGGCCGAGCTGGGCCTGTTCGGCACCGTGATCCCCGAGGAGTACGGCGGAAACGAGATGGGCTGGCTGGCGGCCATGATCATCACCGAGGAGATCGCCCGCGCCAGCAGCAGCTTGCGCGTCCAGATCAACATGAACACCTTGGGCTGCGCCTTCACCATCTTCCGCTACGGCACCGAAGAGGCCAAGAAGAAATACATCGAGAAGCTGGTCACCGCCGAGTACATGGGCGGCTTCGGCATCACCGAGCCCAACGCGGGCTCCGACGTCATGTCCCTGAAGTCCACCGCTGAGGACAAGGGCGACTACTGGGTGCTCAACGGCTCCAAGACCTGGATCTCCAACGCCTCCACCGCCCATTGCGTGATCTACTACGCCTACGCCACCGTGGAGGACAAGAAGAAGCTGTGCGCCTTCGTGGTGGACCTGCGCAACGAAAACGGCGACCAGGCCGAGGGCGTGAGCGTGACCGACCTGGACAAGATGGGCAGCCGCTCCAGCCCCACCGGCGAGATCTACCTGGACAACGTGAAGGTGCCCAAGGAGAACCTGCTGGGCAAGGTGGGCGACGGCGCCAAGATCGTCTTCGGCTCCCTGAACCAGACCCGCCTGAGCGCGGCGGCTGGCGGCGTGGGCCTGGCCCAGGCCTGCCTGGACGAGTCCATCAAGTACGCCAACGAGCGCGAGCAGTTTGGCAAGCCCATCGGCACCCTGCAGATGATCCAGGACCAGATCGCCCAGATGGCCATCGAGATCGAGGCCGCCCGCCTGCTGGTCTACAAGGCCGCCGTGCAAAAGGACGACGGCATGCTGGGCAACACCCTGGAAGTGGCCGCGGCCAAGTGGAAATCCGGCGAGGTGGCCAACATGTGCGCGGGCTACGCCATGCGCATCCTGGGCGCCTACGGCTACAGCACCGAGTACTCGGTGGCCCGCTTCTACCGCGATGCGCCCACCTACTTCATGGTCGAGGGTAGCGCCAATATCTGCAAGTTCATCGTTGCGATGGACGCGCTGGGCCTGCGCAAGGCCAACAAGTAGTTAGGAGCGAGACGTCATGCATCCGTATTTCAAGAATATGCCCACCTTCGGCAAGGCCCTGAGCGACAAGAAAAAGGCCAAAGCCGAGGACAACAAAAAATCCATCCTCGAGGTCGAGGCCAAGATCGCCGAGGAGATCGAGCGCGTAAAAAACGCCGGTCTGCCCGCCGAGAAGATCCACTCCCGCGGCCAGCTCACCGTCTGGGACCGCATCGAGAAGCTGGTGGACCCCGGCACCTTTAGGCCCCTGCACATCCTCCTCAACCCCAAGGACAACGAGGAAGGCACCACCGGCGTGGTGGACGGCCTGGCCAAGATCGAGGGCAAGTGGTGCGTGCTGGCCGGCTTTGACAACAAGGTCATGGCCGGGGCCTGGATCGCGGGCCAAGCCGAGAACCAGCTCAGGATCACCGACCTGGCCAAGCGCCTGCACATTCCCCTGGTGTGGCTGGTCAACTGCTCGGGCGTCAAGCTCACCGAGCAGGAAGAGGTCTACGCCGACCGCCGGGGCAACGGCACCACCTTCTTCCGTCATGCCGAGCTGGAGACCAAGGGTATTCCCATCCTGGCCGGGATCTGGGGCACCAACCCCGCGGGCGGCGGCTACCAGGGCATCAGCCCCACCTACCTCATCGCCCATAAGGACTGCAACATCGCCGTGGGCGGTGGCGGCATCGTGGGCGGCATGAGCCCCAAGGGCGGCTTCGACGTCGAGGGCGCCGAGCAGCTCATCGAGGCCACCCGCCACTTCAAGGAAGTGCCCCCGGGCTCGGTGGGCATCCACTACGACAAGACCGGCTTCTTCAAAGAGGTGCACGACACCGAGGAAGGCGTGCTTAATTCCATCCGCCGTCACATGACCCAGATGCCCGCCTACGACCTGGACTTCTTCAGGGTGGACGAGCCCAAGGAGCCCTTGTTTCCGGCGGACGACCTGTACTACCTGGTGAACTTCAACCAGAAGATGTCCTACGACTTCGACCAGTGCCTGGCCCGCCTGGTGGACGGCTCCGAGCACATGGAGTTCAAGCCCGGCTACGGCCCCGAGGTCTACACCGGCCTGGTGAAGTTGAACGGCCTGGTCATGGGCGTCATCGGCAACCGCCAGGGCTTCATGCCTCCGGGCTACCCCGAGTACGCGGGTGGCGAGTACATGGGCATCGGCGGCAAGCTCTACCGCCAGGGCCTGATCAAGATGAACGAGTTCGTGACCCTGTGCGGCCGCGACCGGGTGCCGATCATTTGGTTCCAGGACACCAGCGGCATCGACGTGGGCGACATCGCCGAGCAGGCCGAGCTGTTGGGCCTGGGCCAGAGCCTCATCTACTCCATCGAGCAGACCGGCGTGCCCCAGATGATGGTGCTGCTGCGCAAAGGCACCGCCGCCGCCCACTACGTCATGGGCGGCCCCACGGCCAACAACCACAACGCCTTCACCCTGGGCACCGCCACCAGCGAGATCTACGTCATGCACGGCGAGACCGCCGCCGCCGCCTCCTTCTCCCGCCGCCTGGTGAAAGAGAAAGACGCGGGCCGCGACCTGCAGCCGGTCATCGACAAGATGAACGACCTGGCCCAGATGTACTACGACAAGTCCCGCCCCTGGTACTGCGCCTTCCGGGGCTTCGTGGACGAGGTGGTGAACTACACCGACCTCAGGGGTTACCTGACCGCCTTCGCCGAGGCGTCCTACCAGAACCCCAACTCCCTGTGCCCCCACCACCACATGATGCTCCCCAGGATCATCAAGGGCTGATGCGGGCCTAGCGATATAAAGCAATCCGGGGAAACCCTTTTTCGAGAAAAAGGGTTTCCCCGGACCCTTCCCCAAAAGCGTTCCGCAATATTGCCCGCGCAATATTGCGGCGTTTTTTTGTGGGTGGGCCGCGTGTTAGGCTGGAAGGCATCTACTCCACCCAAGCCAGGGAGGATGCCCCATGAACGACGAATCTCGCAAAGAGCAAGTGGACGCCCTGTGCCCCGAGTGCGGCCAGGGCTTCAAGGCCTACGTGGACCGCATCCTGCCCGAGGAGCACCAGGGCCACGGCGGCGAGGTGCTGGAAGGGGTTGAGTGCCCCCACTGCGGCTGCCACGAGTGCAAGATCGACGATTCGGTGCGGTGAAAAGAACTTTGTAAAACTGCAAAAATCGGTTAGGAAGTTTTCAGCGGATTAATTACTACTGGCTTTTCCCAACCTCCAACCCGGAAGCACCCCATGTCCATCGAAGACCTCAAGAAGAAGACCGGCAAGACCGCCAAGCTGTACTTTGACGGCTACAAGGACGACCGCCCCTACGATTTGTGGCGGAGCTTTGACAAAGACTTGGCCATGGATCTCAGCCTGTTCATCACCGGGCAGATGTACGCCCGCGAAAAGCTGCCCCACCCCACCCGCCAACTGGTGGCCGTGGCCACCCTCACCGCCCTGGAGCGCACCGACGAGCTGAAGCTGCACATCTGGGCCGCCCTCAACGTGGGCTGCGACCCTCACGACGTGGCCGAGACCATCTTCCAGGTGGCCATCTACGCGGGCATGCCCGTGGTCAACCAGGGCCTCAAGGTGCTGCAAGAGGTGCTCACCGAGCGGGGGCAGTGGCCCCTGGACTAAACGCGGCTATTTGTCTGGTTTGAGCACCAACTCGCTGACCGCATGCTCGGCAATGGCCCGGTCGCTGAACCACCAGTACACCGGCGCGCCGTTCATGAAGGGCCCCACCTGGTCGGTGGTGTGAGGGTTGAGCACCCGGGCGGTGACCCCGCCGGGCAGCACGGCCATCACCTTGTCGTCGTCGGCCAGGTCGGCCACCATGCGCAGCGAATCGAATATCGTGACCTCGTAGGGCTTGTTGAAATCGTAGATGCCCCTGAGCAGGGTGGACTCCGAGCCGCCCATGGGGTGGAACTCGCCCAGGATGGGGGCCAGGAACCCCTGGCGGGCCACCGGGCTGACCAGGTTCAGGGTGTGCAGCTCGCCCCACTTCCAGGAGGCCGGGTCCGGGCCCAGCTTGTCGCTCAGCTCGGTCATCACCTCGCGCCCGGCCCAGCGGATGACTTGGTCGCGGCTCTCCTTGTCCGGGGTGGTGATGTCGTCGAACCAGGCCCAGGAGCCGGCCACCACCTTTGAGGCGAAGTGTTCCTTCCAGAAATAGTACTGATCCAGCATGAAGCGGGCCAAACCCTCGCCCAGCTCGTCGCGGTAGGTGAGCAGGGCGAAGCGGTTGTACACCGCCTGGAACACCAGGGGCGCGGCGGCTTGGGGCCGGTCGTGGTGGTCCCAGGAGGCCAGCAGCTCGCCCAGGGGCCGGGTGGTGGGGTCCTTTTTGAGGGCCTGGGCCAGGATGGGGGCCAGCAGCTCGGCCATGAGGTTCTTGTCGTCGCGCTGATAAGCCCAGCTGTCCATGGCGCTTTTTTTGCCTGGCGCGTTCATGAGCTGCATCAGGCGGCGGTAGCGCCAGGAGGGGGCCAGGCGCGAGGAGTAGTAATAGGGGTAGTCGCGGGTGATGGTCTTGTGGTTGCAGGTGCCCACCCAGCCCTTGGCCGGGTTCATGGCCTGGGGCATCTGCTTGTCCGGCACCCAGCCCAGCCAGTTGTCCTCCCCGGTGGTCACCACGTAGGGCGCCGTGCCCTGGCCCGGCCCCCGGATGGGCAGCCCGCCGCAAACCACCCAGCCGAAGTAACCGGCGATGTCGGCAAAGACGTAATTGAGCACCAGGTGACGCATGCCCTGGATGCCGTCGCGGAACTGCACCGCGTTGGTGGCCATCATGGCCTGGTCCAGGCCCAGGCGGCCATCAAAGGACTCGTAGGGCGCCCAGCGCAGGGTCAGCACCTTGTCGGTCTTGAGCCCCTTGAGCACCTCGCTGACCACCGGCCCCCGCTTGCTGAGGCGAATCTTGACCTGCTCGGTGCGCATGCCGCCCGGCGCCTCGGCGTCCTTGATATTCAGGGCCTCGGTAACCACCTTGAAGGGAACCGGCTTGCCGTTCTCCAGGTAGTTGTCCGGGTTGGCCGGGTCCAGGGTCTCCACGTAGAGGTCCTGGCAGTCGCCGTAGGCGTTGGTCACCCCCCAGGCCACGTGCTGGTTGCGCCCCACCACGATGCCCGGTATGCCCGGCACGCCCACCCCGACCCAGCGGTACTGAGGCGTGATCAAGGCGATGGGATACCAGGGGCCGGGCAGGATGCGCGCGTCCAAATGGGGGTCGTTGGCCAGGATGGGCTTGCCTCCGGCGCTCAGGCCGGGGCCGGTCACCCAGTTGTTGCTGCTGAGTGCCAGGGCCCCCGGCGTCAAGGGCAGGGACAGGCCCGAGCTTTGGGCCAGGTTCAGGCGGGCCACGGCCTGGGGAAGGGAGCCTTCCTTGGGCGGGCCGGTCTCCTCGGGGTTTATGGTCAGGGGGAATAGCTCCCGCGCCCGCTCCAGGCCCAGCCTGTCAACGATCATCTGGGCCGCGGTTTCTATCTTGATATTGCCCGAGGAGCCCCAGCTCATGAAAAGCTGCATGACTAGGCTGTCGGCCGCGCTCCAGGGGGTGGGCTTTATACCGGCCAACTTGAACTCCAGGGGATACTCGTCCTGGCGGGTGGCGATGAAATAATTGACTCCGGCCAGGTAGCTCTCTATAAAGCGCCGCTGTTCGGGGTTGAGCATCTTGGCCATGCGCCGGGCGTTGCGCATGAAGCCCAGGGTGAGGTAGTGCAGGGCCAGGGGCCGGGCCTTTTCCCCGGCCAACTCGCAGATACGCCCGGTGGCCAGGCGGCGGATTACCTCCATCTGGAACAGCCGGTCCTGGGCGGTTACAAAGCCGTGGGCCCGGAAGGCGTCATGGGGATTGGCGGCATAGATGTAAGCCATGCCCTTGGCGTCGCGCAACACCTTGACCGGGGCGCTCAGGCCCGGCAGGATCAACTCGCCATCGGCCTGATAGGTGTTGAGCCTGGGCAGATACCACCACAGGCCCAGGGCAAGCAGCAACACCAGGGCCACTACGGCGGCCAACCACTTAAAAAGCTTGCGCACGGCTCATCTTCCCAGCCACTTCCCCCGGGGGAATGGAAAAGGCGGGGCCCCGAAGGGCTCCCGCCTTGTGTGATTGTTTTAGTGCCGGTGTGCGGGCAACGTATGCAGAGGCTAGAGCTTCTTGAGCACCTTCTGGGCCAGCTTGGCCTGGGAGCTCTTGGGGTAGTCCTTGACCAGCTTGCCCAACACGATCTTGGCGGTGCGTTTGTCCCCCAGGGCCCGGAACGCCAGCCCCTGCTTGTACAGGGCGGCGGGCACCTGGGCGCTCTTGGGATAGTGCTTGATCATCTGGTTGTAGGCCAGGATCGCCTCTTCGTATTTTTTCTCGGCGTAGAAGCACTCGCCGACCCAGTACTGGGCGTTGTCGGCCAGGGAGCTCTTGGGGTACTTCTTGATGTACTCGGCAAAGCGGTCCCGGGCCGGGCCGTAGGACTTTTGCTTGTACAGCCTCTGGCCCAGGTCGTAGATGTCCTTGGGCTTGGGCTCGGCCGGGGGCTGCTGGGCGGCGGCCTTGCCCGGCGGGGCTTTGGCCGCGGTCTTTTCCCCGTCCTTGCCCGGCGTCATGCCCAGGTAGGCCTCCAAGCGCTTGAGGCGCTCGTCGTTCTGGGCTTGGGCCTTGGCCGCGCTTTCCTTGGCCATCTGCGCTTCCTGGCTATTGCGCTGGTTTATGGCCTGTCCCAGGTTGTGCTCGCTCTCCTCCACCCGTCCCGACAGGCGCATCATGTCCTGGCGCAGGCTGGCCACCTGGGACACCAGGTCGGCCTGGGGTTTGCGGCCCTCGGCGATCTGCTTGTCCAGGGCGTCGATCTTCTGCTCAAGCTGGGTGATCTGGCGATGCTGGCGGGTAACTTGGGACTGCAAGGCCGCGAACTGCTCCGGCTCCACCGTGGCGCAGCCCGCGCCCAGGGCGGCAGCCAGCCACAACACGAGAACGAGGGGGGCCAGCGCTTTTGCCTTCATTTAATCCTCCCGGGGAGCGGTCCGGCCGCCCGGTTCAGTCCTTTATAACAAAGTGGCCCCGGCGGTTGGCCGCGTAGGCCTCCTCGGTTTGGCCCATCACCAGGGGCCGCTCCTCGCCGTAGCTCACCGTCTCCATCCGCTTGGGGCTTATGCCCATGGCCACCAGGTAGGCCTCGGCCGCCTTGGCCCGCTTCTCGCCCAGGGCCATGTTGTAGGCGTTGGAGCCGCGCTCGTCGCAGTGGCCTTCCACGATCACCTGCACCGAGGGATGCTGCTGCAAATAGGCCGCTTTCTCGTTGAGAACCTGCTTGGCCTCGGGGCTCAGGTCGTAGCGGTCGTAGTCGAAGTGCACGTCGGTGTTGACGAACACCTCCTTGAGCTGGGCCTCGGCGGTGCGGGCCTGCTCCTCCTTGAGTTGGGCCTCCTTGAGCCGCTGTTCGCGCAGGCGTCGCTCGCGCTCGGCCTCCAGGCGGGCCTTCTCCTGCTCGGTCATGGTGGAGCCGGGGCTGGGCACCGTGTCTTTGCTGCATCCCAGAGGGGCGGCCAGGCCTGCCAGAAGCACCGCCATGGCCATCCAAACCAGATATTTCTTCACGTCAAAGCCTCCCGCCAAGTGGGTTGTCTGTTTCATTTAACCATGATTCCCCGAGGAGACCAAGCAGGGTCGGTCTGCTCTCCGGGCAGGTTGGTAAGCCGGGTTATGAATTCCCCCCCCGCGGTCATCAGATAGATCTGGTAGCGCCCGGTGCGGCGGCCGGCATAGGCGATGAGCCGTCCGTCCGGGGAAAAGGTTGGGTCTTCGCCGCCGCCGAACCCGGAGCTGATCACCTTGACGTCGCTGCCGTCGGGCCGGATGGTGGCCACCTGGAAGGTGCCGTTAACCTGGGCCTGATAGGCGATGCGGTCGCCCCGGGGGCTCCAGCAGGGAGAGGCGCAGTATTTGTGGCCAAAGGTGATGCGCCGGTTGGTGCCGCTGGCCAGGTCCAGCACGTAGATCTGGGGGTTGCCGCCCCGGTCGCTCACATAGGCCATGCGCTTGCCGTCTGGACTGAAAGAAGGGGCCACCTCGATGCCCCAGCCGTCGGTGAGGCGCTTGAGTACCTTGCCCGCCACGTCGGCCAGGAAGATGTTGTTCTGGCCGGTGTAGGACAGGGCCGCGGCCAACTGCCCCTGGTGCTGGGGCCTGAAGGCCGGGGTCAGGTTGACGCCGGGCTTGTTGATGATCACCTTGCCGCTGCCCCCGGCCAGGGCGTGCACCAAAATGGCCGGGCGGCGATTTACGTAGGAGCTGTAGGCCACCAGGGAGCCGTCCGGGCTCCAGGCGGGGTACAGGCTTATGTCGCCCTTCTTGCTCAGGTTGCGCACCCCGGAGCCGTCGAAGCGCATCAAATAGATTTCCTTGACCCGCTCCCGCGCCCCCACGAAGGCGATCATGGTGGAGTAGATGGAGCGCTCGCCGGTGAGCGCCAGGATCACGTCGTCGCTGAAGCGGGCCAGCATGGCCCCCAGGTCGGCGGTGCGCCCGTCATAGCGCCGCCCCACCAACAGCTTGCCCTCGGTGATGTCGAACAGCCTGAGCTCCAGGGTGAAGATGCCGCCCGTCAGCTTGTAGCCACCGGTGATCAGCAGTTCGGCCCCGATGCGGCTCCAGCGGCGGTAGTCCACCTTTTCCAGGGCCGGAGCCCCCAGGAAGCTCTTGGGGTCCATGAAGTCGAACAGGCCGGTGTAGCTCAAATAGCGCTGGAGCATCTGGGTGCCCTCGATCCCGATGGGATCGGTGGCCGCACCGGGCAAGGGCTGGAATTGGCTGAGGGCCAAGGGCAGCTTTTTGCTGAAGGGCTGGGTGATGTCGATGTAGACCCGGGCGCTGGCCGGCAGGGCCATCCCCAGGATTAGAAGCGTCAAGGCAAGGGTGGCGATTAGGCGGCGCATCGTATCTCCGCTGAAGGTCAGCCGTTAAGGTCCTCGGGCCGGAAACGTAAACCTATTTCGTGGTCGCGGCCCCTGACCACGCTGGGCAGGGGCGGGAAGGGGGCGGCTTTTTCCACCGCGCGCAGGGCGCTGGCGTCCAGGCGGCTGTTGCCCGAGCTTTTTTCCAGCCACACCTTGGCCAGGGCGCCGTCGCGGGTTATGCGGGCCACCACCACCGATTCCAGGTTGGCCCGGCTCTTTACCAGGGCCTCGGGCAGCACCCACTGGCGGCGCACCCGCTCCCATATCTCAGTGTAGTACACCTGGAAGCGCAGGCTACTGGTGTCGGCCGCGGCTGCCCCGGCGGCAAAGGCCCCGGAGGCGGCCTGGCGGGTGGCCACCTTGCTTTCCAGGCGGTTCATAGCGCTGGTCAGCTTCTGCTCGGCCCGGCGCTCGGCGGCCACCTCTTTTTCCAACTTCTTGAGGCGGCTGGCCAACAGCTTGCTCGGGTCGGGTTGCTCGGCCACCGGCTTGGGCTTGAGCAGCTTGGGCTTGTCCTTTTTAAGGGCCACCGCCTCTTTCTTGGGCTCCGGCTTGGCCTTCACCGCGGGGGCTGGCTTGACCGCCGGTTTGGCCGGGGCGGCCTTGGGCGCGGGCGCGGGCGGGGCCGGGCGGAAAACCGCCGGGCTCACCAGGGCCACGTTGTACACCGGGGCGAAGACCTTGGGGCGGCTGATGCGCCAGCCGGGCCAAAAAGCCAGCAGCAATACCAGCAGCAGATGCAGCCCCAGGCTGACCCCGATGGCCCAGGCCACCTGTTCACCGTCCCAAAAATTGAAGCGTCTCAGGACCGCGCTGCTCAAGACTTTTTCTTCTTTTCCGGCGGGGGCACCCGCTCCGGCTCGGTCACCATGCCCAGGTTTTCCACCCCGGCCTTCTTGGCCTCGGCCAAGACCTGCACCACCACCCCGTAGGGCACGTCCTTGTCGGCCCGGAGATAGACCCTGGTGCCCGGCTTGCGGGAGGTGATGTTTTTGAGCTTGCCGGCCAGGCCGTCCAGGCCCACCTGGAACTCGTCCAGGAACACCTCGCCCTTTTGAGTGACCGTGAGCACCAACAGCTCTTCGGAGGTCTTGAGCGCCCCGCTGTCGGTGGCGGGCAATTTAACGTCCAGGCCCTGGACCATCATGGGAGCGGCCACCATGAAGATGATCAGCAGCACCAGGACCACGTCCACCAGGGGGACCACGTTGATCTCCCCCAGGAAGCGGCCCTTGTTGCCCACACCCGCCATGACCCTAGCTCCCGGCCCCGTCCAGCTCGGAGGGGCGCACCACCTCCACCGCCGGTCCGTGGCGGCGCATGAGGTCGCGCTCCACCAGGTTCAAGAAGTCCTGGCTGAAGGAGTCCATTTCCGCTTCCAAGACCACCAGACGGCGGTTGAAGTGGTTGTAGAAAACCACGGCGGGGATGGCCGCGAACAGGCCGGTGGCCGTGGCCACCAGGGCCTCGGCGATGCCCGGAGCCACGGTGGCCAGATTGGCC
Source organism: Pseudomonadota bacterium (assembly GCA_018902755.1). GTDB lineage: Bacteria > Desulfobacterota > Desulfarculia > Desulfarculales > Desulfarculaceae > Desulfoferula. The sequence goes on from JAHIQI010000068.1 coordinate 96,192, forward strand.
GCCCCGGTGGCCCCGATGCTACGGAAGGCGTCCATGATGCCCCACACCGTCCCGAACAGGCCGATGAAGGGGGCGGTGTTGGCGGTGGTGGCCAGGAAGGTGACCGCCTTGCCCAAGCGGGTGCTTTCCGCCGCCTGGGCCCGGTCCAGGGCCCGCTTTAAGTTGGGCATCACCCCTGCGGGCAGGCCGGGCTCGCCCCGGCGCATGCGCATCACCTTGTCCAACTCGCCGTAGGCCACCGCGAACAGGCCCGCCAAGGGGCTGGTGGTCAGGTGCTTGGTCTGGGCCTGGGCCGCCGAAAGGCTGCCCGCGTTCCAAAACAGGTTGTCGAACTCCTGGTTCTGGCGCTTGGCCTCGCGCAGAGATTTGAGCTTGGCCAGGATAAGCCCCCAGCTAACCACCGAGAATACAATGAGAATGAACAGTACGCCCTGCACCACCGGCCCGGCGGACCACACCATCTGCCATACGTCGGTGCCTATGTTGCCGCCCAGATTGGCGGCCAGGGCGGGAGCGGGAGCGAAGACGGCCAAAAATCCCAAGATATAGTTATGCATTGATACACCTAGCCCATTATATTGCGGTTATCTTAGCTTTGGCCGCCTGTAAAGTCAAGGAAGGGGCGATGGCTTTTGCATGAACATTGGCCATGGGGCCCCCAACAGGGTAAAGTCTAAATTAAGATATACATGCAAGGCAGTTAGCCTGCCATGTCCCGAGGGGACGCGAGGGAGGAAAATTTTGCCGGGAACCTTTGCGCGAGGGCTGTTTTTAGACCTGGACGGCACCCTGGCCGACAGCATGCGGGTGATGACCGAGGCCACGGAGCACTTTCTCAAGGATCTGGGTCTGGAGCGCATGGGCGGTGGACCCCACCGCTGGGCCGGGCGCACCCCCTACGACATCATGGGCGCCCTCAAGGAGCACAACCACCTGGAGGCCTCGGTTCAGGAGTTGGTGGAGCACTACTATAAGCTGGTGGACCAGGCCTACATCGACCAGGCCACGGTGATGCCCGGCGGCCGCCGCCTGCTGGCCGCCGCGGCCCAGCGCGGGGTGTTCACCGCCGTGGTCACCAGCACCCTGCGCTCGGTGGCCGAGGGCTTCCTGGCCCACCAGGGCCTGCGGGATATGGTGAACGCGGTGGTCACCGTGGAGGACATCCGCCGGGGCAAGCCCGACCCGGAGCCTTATCTTTTGGCCCTTAAGATCAGCGGGCTCAGCGCCGACCAGGCCCTGGCCGTGGAGGACGCGCCCATGGGAGCCAGGTCCGCCACCGGGGCCGGACTAACCACCTGGATCATGGCCCCAAGAGGCGCGAAAGACTTCCCCGAAATTGCCGGGGTGGCCGGTTTCATCCAAAGCCTGGACCAACTTATTCCCCGGTTAGAATCTTGACTTTTCAAAAGACGTGTCGTAGGGTGGAACGGACTAGTGTTCAATACTAGTCCGTGAAGCATGGGCTTAGTTGCCTCCGTACAAATTACGCAGGCATCAAGTTGGGGGGCGCTTTAGCAGCCCCCTGCCTGCCCCATCGGGAAGGGCTCGCCAAGGCTGCGGCCCGGTGGGGGGATTGTTTAGACGGCGAAGGGCCTCAAAACCCTTCGCCGTCCTTTTTTGCCTATTTTTCCGGAATTTTGAGCCGCTGGCCCGGCACGATGACGCACTCGCCTTCCAGCTCGTTGGCGTCCTTGATCTCGTCCAGGGTCAGCCCGTGGCGCCGCGCGATGGAGCTGAGGTTGTCGCCCCGGCGCACGGTGTAGGTCTCCGTTTCCGGCGTGGGCGAGGGCCCGCCCTTTTTCAGGCGCACGGCCAGGCCCTTGGCCTCCCCCGGCGGCACCACTATGGTGACATGGCCCTTGGGCAGGTAGCGGCGGCGCAGCTCGGGGTTGAGCTCGCGCAGTTGGCGGTAGCTGGTGCCCGCCGCCCTGGCCACCACGGTGAGGTGGACCGGCCGCTTCAGGTTGAGGCTTACGCTCTCGCCGGGCAGGGGCTTCCAGCGCTCGGAGGGCGGCAGGAAGTAGCCGTAGGCTGTCGGGTCGCTCAAGACCAGCTTGGCGGCCAGGATGCGGTAGATGTAGCGCTGGGTCTCCCGGGGCAGGGCCAGCTCGAAGTAGTCCTTGGTGCCCTGCTCCTTTATCTCCTGGGCCACCCGGCGCTCCCCGCAGTTGTAGGAGGCCATGGCCAGGGGCCAGGAGCCGAACTCCCGGTGCAGGTCGCTCAGGTAGGACAGGGCCGCCTTGGTGGCGAAGATGAAGTTGCGCCGGTCGTCGTACCAGCGGTCCACCCTCAGGCCGTGGGCCCGGCCGGTGGCGGCCAGAAACTGCCAGGGCCCCACCGCCCCGGCGGGGGAGCGGATGTAGTGGATGAGGCTGCTCTCGGCCACGGCCAGGTACTTGAGGTCCTGGGGCATCCCCGCCGCCCTGAGGCGGCTCTCGATGTAGGGGAAGTAGCGCCCCGCCCGCTTGAGCCACATGATCACCTGGGCCGGGTCGTTGACCACGATGATCAACTCCCGCTCCAACTGCTCGGACACCATGCTCCGCTCCAGGGGCACCCGCACCCCGCACAGGCTCAGCTTGGCGGGCAGCCTGGGGATGAAATAGCGCGGGGACGTGGGGGACATGGGGGAGGCCGCGGCAGCGGCGGGGGGCGGGGCGTCGGCCTTGACCAGGCCGGTGGGTTGGCGGGCCGGGGCGGGCGCGCCCCAGGCCAGCGTGAGGGCCAGTACGGCTAGGAAAGCAAGCAACCGCCTCATGGAGCGGGCTCCCGAAAATGGTCGTAGCCCGTATAGGTGATGGGCTCCTCCTTTCCTCGGCGAATCAAGCTCACTC